>DATHCZ010000142.1:0-5402 GCA_035319265.1 Methyloceanibacter sp.
AGACATAAAGGTCGTCGATGTAAAGCTGACCATTTTGACTTGCGAGAGGGGTATCGAGGTGATGAGACATGGCGACTCGAGAAGAAGGCCCAAGCGAGTAAGGATGGCCGGGGCGTGAAGGTGTATTGGTTCAGCCAGCGTGGTAATCCTACCCGATTTAATATTTCACTACTGTGACGTGGACGGTTTCAAAGGTCGGCTTAGGAGCAATGCCGCTTATGGCATCTTGCGGACTCTTTGAGTGGACTCGCTTCAAGTCCGCTATCGGGGCGAAAAGACAGACATTCTCAGTCCAACTGATGCCCTTTATGAGTACACAGCCTTAGCTCAGAACACGAGCTTGTTGGCGGCGATGGCGAGAATGATGATCACGACGAAGATGACGAGGAAGAGGAAGAACAGGATCTTGGAGATCTGAGCGGCGCCGCGGGCAACGCCGGTGTAGCCGAGGGCGCCCGCGATGAGCGAGATCAACAGGCAGATCAGCGCCCATTTCAAAAGACTCATGTCCCCCTCCCTCTAGTAGCTGATCTGGATGAGCGTGTTGCCGGTGCCGTATTGCTTCACCAGCGAATAGAGCACGGCGGCATTGGCCGGATGCAACCTGACGCAACCATGCGATGCGGGGCGACCGAGATATTTGATCTCGTAGGAGCCGTGGATGGCATAGCCGCGCAAGAAGAAGATCGAATAGGGCATGGGCGAGCCGCTATAGATGGTCGAGGCATGATAGCGGAAAACGCCGGTCGGCTTGAACGTGCCGGTCGGGGTGCGGTAAGGCGGCCGCGCCGTCGACACCCGCCACGCATAGCGCGGTATGCCGTCGACAAAGACGTCCATGCGTTGGCTGGAGATGTTGATCCTGGCGACGATGCCCGCCTCGGCAAGGTTTGGCGCGGCGAGCACGAGACAGAGCAGCGCGGCCAGCAGCAGCATAGATCGTCGCATGGATGCCTCCCCCGCAGAGCGCGAGCTCCGAGCGTGCCCTCCTTGAGTTGTCGCCCCGCGCGGCTTGCAAATCAAGACGGCGGTCGAGTGTAGGAGCCTCCGGCTGAACCTCCTATGAACGTTCGCGCGATCTCTGACCGGTGCGGGGATTTGCGCCTCCGGCCATCGTGCCCGCGGGAACGCGCATACGCTCAAATTGCCGCCATCATTTGTGCTAGGGTCATGGCCTTGGGGGCCTCGGGAGACGGGTCGAGGGCTGATGCGAAGGCTGATCTTGAGCCTCGTTCTGATGCTGTGTTGCGGGGCGGTCGCTGCCGAGCAGGTGACGAGCGGCCCAGCCAAGACGGCCGCAACGACGCCTACTCCAGAGAAGCCCGGCGCCAAGCCGGCAGCCAAGAAGGCCCAGCCCAAGCAGCCCCCAGCGCGCGAGCTGTTCGGCGCGGTGACCACTCCTGCCCCGCTCGCCTCGCGTTCGATCGGCTCCTACGCCAAAGGCTGTCTTGCCGGCGGCGTCTCGCTCCCCATCAACGGTCCTGACTGGCAGGTCATGCGGCTTTCACGCAACCGCAATTGGGGCACGCCGCAGCTCCTCGATTTTCTCGAGCGCTTCGCCAGCGACGCGCGCGCGCTCGACGGTTGGCCGGGGCTGCTTGTCGGCGACATGTCGCAGCCCCGCGGCGGACCGATGCTGACCGGCCATACCAGCCATCAGGTGGGGCTCGACGCCGATATCTGGCTCACGCCCATGCCCGACCGCATCCTGACCCCGCAGGAGCGGGAGGATATGAGTGCGGTGTCGATGTTGAAGGACCCATTCACCGTCGATCCGGCCATTTTCACCCCAATGCAAATGAAGCTCATCCGGCGCGCCGCGTCCTATCCGCAAGTGGCGCGTATCTTCGTGCACCCCGCGATCAAGAAGGCGCTATGCGAGCATGCGAAGGATATCGGCAAGGATACGGCGTGGCTCGGCAAGGTGCGGCCGTGGTGGAACCATCACTACCACTTCCATGTGCGGCTGAGATGCCCGCCGGGAATGGATGGTTGCGAGGACCAGAAGGACGTGTCGGGCGACGACGGTTGCGGCCAGGAGCTTACCAACTGGTACGCCATGCTGAAGAAGGCCGCGATCGAATCGGCGAAGCCGGTTCCGCCGGGGACCAAGCCATGGACCGGCAAGCCGCCGCTGACCATGGCGCAACTGCCCAAGGAATGCGGCACCGTGCTGACGGCAGGCGGCTTCACCCCGCCGACCGCGGACTCCGAGCCGACGCCTGCGGCACTCAAGGCGATGGCCGCCAAGGATGCCGGACCGCCTCTACCGACGCTCACGCCTGAGCAGCTCAAGGCGTTGACCGCACCAAAGACCGACAAGACCGCTACGGCGGGGGCCGCCGACCCGGCCGACATCCCCCTGCCCGATCGCAACCCCGTCCGCTAAGGCTTCCCGTTCGGCATTTGATCGGGCAATATCGCTCCCCATGCAGGAGCGGCGGGCAAACCCCCTCGAAGGGCAGAAGAACGTCTTTGGCGAGCCGCTCAAAAGCTGCTCCGAACGGCCGCTGACCGGCTTCTTCCGCACCGGCTGCTGCCATACCGGGCCCGAGGATGCCGGGCTGCATACGGTCTGCGTCGAGGTGACCGCCGCGTTCCTCGCCTTCTCCAAAGCGCGCGGCAACGACCTTTCCACCCCGCAGCCCGATTTCGATTTTCCGGGATTGCGGCCCGGCGACCGCTGGTGCCTGTGCGCCCAGCGCTGGCGCGAGGCGTTCGAGGCCGGCAGCGCGCCCCGCGTCATTCTCGGCGCCACGCACGAGGCGACGCTCGAGATCGTCGCGCTCAAGGATTTGAAGCGACACGCAATCGATCTCGCCTGACGGCGGCCAAGCCCATGGTCAAGACGAAGCCACCTGCCGAACCCAAAGCGCCGTCGCACGCGACCGCCAAGCCGCGCAAGAAGCGGGAGATTTTTCTCGAAGGCCACAAGCGGAAGTTTCTCGTGGTGGTGGACGAGACCCCCGAATGCGAAAGCGCGCTCGCTTTTGCCGCGAGTCGCGCCCAGCGCACGGGAGGCCACCTCGCTCTGCTCTACGTGATCGAGCCGGGCGTTGAGTTCCAACATTGGCTCGGCATCGAGGAGGTGGCGCGCGAGGAGGGGCACAACAAGGCGCGCGCCGTATTCCGCTTGTTCGGCCGCAAGCTCAAGGCGATGGGCTTCGATCATCTGGAGCCCGAGGAGATCGTGCGCGAGGGCAACAAGGCCGATGAGATCCGCAAACTCACCGAGGAGGATCAGGATATCGGGGTGCTCGTCATCGGTGCCTCGCGGGATCCGGCGGGACCCGGGCCTCTGGTCACGACGCTGGCGGGCGGAGGTCACGTCGGAACCTTTCCGGTGCCGATCACCGTTGTTCCGGGACATCTGAGTACCGAGGAGATTCTCGCCCTCGCCTAGGGAAAGGGCCGATTGGTGCGCCTCGGCAACAAGTGGAAACTAATGTCAAGATGGCCCAAATTTGAGCCGTTTTGCGCTTTAATCGGTTAGCATGGTGTTGGCGATTTGCGAGCCTCGACAAAGCAAGGGGACGGGACAATGAGGCCAATCTTTTTGGGGCTGATCGCGGCATGCTGGTTGAGCCTGCCCGCCTTCGCAGCCGAGCCGGACGGGCCGTCCGAGCTCATCACGCAGAAAGAGGCGCTTCGCATCGCGGTGCAAGGCAAGCTCGCGCAGAAGGCTCCGGCGCGCAAGGCCGAGCAGCTCGCGCTTCTCGACTATTACTCGGTGCCCGATCAGCCGCTGCTGTGGGTCGACGACAAGGGCCTGAACGACCGCGCCAAGTCGGCCATGGGTGAGATCGCCAAGGCGGACGACTATGGACTGCGGGCGTCCGACTACTCGCTGCCCAAGCCCGATGAGTTCAACGCCTCCGACGCGAAAGCCAATGATTGGCTCGTCGACGCCGAGATCAAGGTCAGCTATGCCGTGCTCGACTACACCAACGACGCGCGCGGCGGGCGGATCGACCCGCAGCGCATCAGCGGCGAGAATCTCGATCCGACTCTCGCCTTGCCCAATCCATCAGAGGTGCTCGGCTCGATCGCCATCCGCTCGGACCCCGCGGCCTATCTGCGGAGCTTCCAGCCCGACCAGCCGCAATTCGAGGCGCTGAGGCAGAAGCTCATCGAGGCGCGCGGCGGCGGCAAGCCGGCCGAAGCGGCCAAACCCGACGTGGTGGTCATCCCCGACGGGCCGGTGCTCAAATTCGGCGTCGAGAACGAGCAGGTCGCGCTCTTGCGGAAGCGGCTCGACGTTCCGGCCGGAGCGGACGGCAACGAGAATCTGTTCGACAAGGACGTCTACAACGCCGTGCGCCAGTTCCAGCTCGCGCATGGGGCGGCTCCCGACGGCGTGGTGGGCATGGGCACGCGGCGCATGCTCAACGACCAGCAAGCGCCGCAAGCGCGCCCGGTCAATAACTCGCAGCGCATCCAACAGATCCTGGTCAACATGGAGCGCTGGCGCTGGCTGCCGAACGACATGGGCGCGTACTACGTGAACGTCAACATTCCCGAGTTCATGGTGCGCGTGGTGGAGGACGACAAGGTCATCCATTCGGCGCGCGTCGTGACCGGCAAGCCCGACAAGCAGACGCCGGTGATCTCAAACGAGATGCAAGAGATCGTATTCAATCCCTATTGGAACGTGCCGACCTCGATCAAGATGCAGGAGATCGCACCCTATTTCGGGCAGGGCGGCGGCGGCTTCTTCGGCGGCGGCTGGGATACCTCGATCCTTCAACGGCATGGTTTGCGCGTCAAGCTGGGCGGCCGCGACGTCGATCCCGACTCGATCGATTGGAGCCGCAACGACATCCGCAATTTCGATCTGGTTCAGCCGCCCGGCCCCGACAACGTGCTCGGCACGGTGAAATTCCTGTTTCCCAACAAGCATGACGTCTACATGCACGACACCACGCAGAAGAACCTGTTCGCGCAAGCCGTGCGCGCCGAGAGCCATGGCTGCATGCGGGTGCAGAATCCGCAGCAGCTCGCGCTCCTCATCCTGCATCACGATCAGGACTGGAGCCAAGCGAACATCGACCAGGCGCTGCAAAACAGCGACTATCATGTGCAGCTCAAGTCGAGGATCCCCGTCTACGTCACCTACTTCACCATGAAGGTGAACGACGACGGCACGATCTCGACCTTCAGCGACATCTATGGCCACGACGCGCGCATGGTCGCCGCGCTCTCAGGCAAGCCGATGTATTATGAGCAACCGGCGTCGAGCCCGCCCGACGTGATCGCGGGCCAATGGACGCCGCCGCCCGGGACGCGGCGGAAGCGCGAGGCGTTCGACAACGACTTCACCCGTGCCCTGTTCGGGTTCTAGCGCATCATCCGGAAAAGTGGGAACCGGTTTTCCGAAAAGATGATGCGCAAATAAAAACTAA
>DATHCZ010000143.1:0-6624 GCA_035319265.1 Methyloceanibacter sp.
GAGCTGCTCGACTATCTCCGCGCCAACGGCTTCAAGACCTTCATCGTCTCCGGCGGTGGTGTCGAGTTCATGCGCAGCTTTGCCGACAAGACCTATGGCATCCCGTCCGAGCAGGTCATCGGCTCCTCCGGCGTCACTCAATATGGGACGTGGGACGAGAAGCCGGTGCTGATAAAGATGCCGAAGGTTCTGTTCGTCGACGACGGTCCGGGCAAGCCCGAAGGCATCAACACGTTCATCGGACGGCAGCCGATCTTCGCCTTCGGCAATTCCGATGGGGACAAGGAGATGCTGGAATGGACCGCCGCCTGCCAGCACCTCTGCTTCATGGGGCTTGTGCACCATACAGACGGGTCACGCGAATACGCCTATGATCGGAATTCCGATGTCGGCAAGCTCGACAAGGCTCTCGACGAGGCGATCGCCAAAGGCTGGACCGTCGTCGACATGAAGAACGACTGGAAGACGATCTTTCCGCCGGCGAAGGCGAACCCTTAAGAAGCGACGATGAGCATCGCGCGCAAGGCGAGGCGATCAGGCGGCCTGAGGGTAAGGCCCAAGCCCGAGATGATCTACATCCCGGGCGGTGAGTTCACTATGGGCTCAGATGATCACTATGCGGAAGAAAAGCCCGCTCATCGTGTCACAGTGGACGGCTTTTGGATCGACAAGACGCCGGTGACGAATGCCGAGTTCCGCCGCTTCGTCAAAGAGACCGGCCATGTCACCTTCGCCGAGATCGCGCCCGACCCACGCGATTATCCCGGCGCTCTGCCGCATATGCTCCGCGCGGGCTCGCTCGTGTTCGTGAAGCAGAAGGGTCCGGTCGACCTTACCAATTGGTCGAACTGGTGGAGCTTCACCTTTGGCGCCGACTGGCGCCATCCTTACGGGCCCGGCAGCTCCATCAAGGGCCTCGACAACCATCCGGTGGTGCACGTGGCCTATCGGGACGCCGAGGCTTACGCCAAATGGGCGGGCAAAGAGCTGCCGAGCGAGGCTGAATGGGAATTCGCCGCTCGCGGCGGGCTCGAGGGTAAGGAGTTCGCCTGGGGCGATGAGCTCGAGCCCGGCGGGAAGTGCGTGGCCAATACCTGGCAGGGCGAGTTCCCATGGCAGAACTTGCTCAAGGACGGTTACGAGGGCACCTCTCCGGTCGGTATCTATCCGCCGAACGGTTACGGCCTTTACGACCTGATCGGCAATGTGTGGGAGTGGACCACCGACTGGTACGCCTCCACCCATCGGCAGCAGAAGTCCTGCTGCATGCCGGTCAATCCGCGGGGACCGCGCGCGGAAGAGAGCTACGATCCTTGCCAGCCCAACATCAAGATCCCGCGCAAGGTCATCAAGGGGGGCTCGCATCTTTGCGCGCCGAATTATTGCCGCCGCTACCGGCCCGCGGCGCGCCACGCCGAGCCGATCGACACCTCGACCTGCCACCTTGGCTTCCGCTGCATCAAACGGGAAAGGACGATGAGCTGATGATCTCAACGCCAAGCCGTCTCTGCCGTCTCATTAGCTTGACGTTGTTGGGCGGGGCGCTCGCGTCCTTCCCGGCGCTCGCCGAGAGCGACACGCCCATCCCGCCTTCGCTGACGACGCCCGACCAGGTCGAGACCTCGATCGGCACACTCAAATTTCGCGACGGCATCGCCGACCAGGCAACGGCCGACAAGCTTTACGATCAGCTCGATTTCCAGCGGGGCGTGTCGGCCTTTCTCAACGGCTTGCGCGGCGTGTCGATCTATGCGGCGCGGCAGGGCATCAGGGATGCGGGGGTCAAGGACAACGAGGGGGTCCTGATCTTCTCCGGCTTGATGGATTCGCGCTCGCTGTTCCTCACCGCCAACGTCGACACGGTGTATTTCATCGCCACCATCGATCTCACCAAGGGGCCGATGGTGGTGGAGACGCCGCCGGACTCGCTCGGCCTGTTTGACGATCTCTGGTTCCGCTGGGTGATCGATTTCGGCGCGCCGGGCCCCGACCGTGGACTGGGCGGCAAGTATCTTCTGCTGCCGCCCGGTTATGACGGGCCGCTCCCGGATGGCGGGTATTTCATCGGCCGACCCACCACGACTTCGGTCACGCTGCTCGGTCGGGCGTTTCTCGTGAATAATGACCCCAAGCCGACGGTCGAGGTCATCAAGAAATATCTCAAAATCTATCCCTACGTGCCGGGTTCCTATGGCACGAGCATCGGCACCTTCTTGAGAGGGAAGGGACCGCTCGCCCCGCTCAGCGAGCCCAAGCCGCTGACCTTCGTCGAGGGCACGGGCCTTGCCATGAATACGATCCCGCCCAACGACTTCTCCTATTACGAGATGCTCGACGCTCTCGTGCAGGAGCAGCCGGCCGAAGCCTTGCAGCCCGAGATCGGCGGGCAATTCGCCGCGATCGGCATCAAGAAGGGCGAGAAGTTCGATCCCGATGCGCGCATGCGCAAGATCCTGACCGATGCCGTCGCCGTGGCGAATGCGGCCGCGCGCACGGTCAGCTTCACCCCACGCGAGTCTGAAGGCTTCGGCTATTACGGCCCTCAGTCGAAATGGCTGAACCCACTCTTCGTCAGCGGCTATGACTTCATGCGGCCGCCGCCCGAGATCACCAAAGAGGGGGTCAAGCCCTTTCCCTACACCGGCGCTCGCACGCTCGATGCGCGTACCGCCTTCTTCTACGTGGCGACCGGTGTGACGCCCGCGATGATCATGAGGTTGCCCGAGATCGGCTCGCAATATCTGTTCGGCATCGAAGATAGCGACGGCGCTCCGTTCGACGGCGCCAACACTTATAACGTCACGCTACCGCCCAATATCCCGGCGGCCAAGTTCTGGTCGTTCACAGTCTACGACAACCAGACCCGCTCGATGCTGCAGACCGACCAGCGCTTCCCACGCGCGGGCAGCCAGAGCTTTCCGAGTCCCGCTGCGGAAGCGGACGGGAACGGATCGACCACCATCTATTTCGGTCCCAAGAAACCCGACGGCGTGAATGATGGCAATTTCATCCAGACGCTGCCGGGGAAGGGCTGGTTCACGATTTTGCGGCTCTACAGTCCGTTAGAGCCGTTCTTCGACAAGAGCTGGAAACCGGGCGATATCGAGAAGGTCGGCGGCTAACCTCGCAAGAGAGGAGGGAGCATGCTGCGGTGGCTGATGATCGTGTCGGGCACGTTCGAGGCGCTGTTCGGCCTCTCCGCCCTGCTCGCGACCAATCCGCTTGTCGCAGGGCTCGGGGTCGGGACCGATGCCTCCTCTGTCTTCTTGGCGCGCGTGCTTGGAGCCGCAACCTTGGGTCTTGGCATCGCGGCGCTGCTGGCGCGGAACGAGCTGCATAGCTCAGGCGGCCTTGCCGCCGCCTACGGGCTCGCTCTTTACAATGTGCTCGCCGCTTGCGTCATCCTGGGGACCGCGGCAATGACGGGTCTGGGCGGAACGGCGCTCAGGGGCGCGGGTCTCGTCCACGCGGTGATCGCGGTGCTCTTCGTCTACGCGCTGGCCGTTCGGCGCGGCAGGTGATGCCGTCCGCCTAATTCGCCTGCACGCATTTTTTGTCGTCGTCGTTCCACTTGCAGCCGATCGAAACATCCTGCTGGCAGATCGTCTTGTCACCATGCGCGCCGCACGGGTCCACCCGCTCGGCAGCGCCCTCGTAACAACCGCGCTTCGAATAGTCCCAGTGGCAGGCCGGGTCTTGCGCGCAAACCGCTGAATCCCCCGTCATGCAATGCTCCTCGGCTATCGCTCTGGACGAGAGCGCGGCTAGCGTGAGGGTGAGCGCAGAAAATGCAACGATCATGGTTCGCAAGGAAACCTCCCAAGACGAGTCACGGGGACGAACGTTATGCCCCGCCAAACGGCTGCGGTCGATGCGAGACTTTAGCGCAAAAGACGCAAGCCCTTGGCAGCCCAGAAAACCGGGCTTCGCGTGAAGTGCTTAAAAAACCGCCTGCCGGCCCGGTTTTGCGCTAGTCTTCTGGTGCTAAAGGGAAAATCCGCCCAAATCCTGGTTTGGCGGCGTCGGGGGAAGCGCGTTGATGCGTTGGTTCGTGCGAGCGTCTTGTCTGCTCGCGCTTGCGGCCGGGCTCGGCGCCTGCGCAGCGGCGATTGCGCGCAACCCCGTGCCGCCTGCGCTCGAGGGAGATGCCCAGGTTGTCGGCATGGGCGCCGCCCCGATCCGCTTCTGGGGCGATCAGCTCCCTCCCAACGCCGACGCCATCGTCAAGGAGAAATGGGCACAAGTGCGCGCGAGCCGGCCCGACATGCTGGCCAATGGTCGACGCCCAGTCGTCAACTTTCTCGCTCTGTCAGGCGGGGGCAGCGACGGCGCTTTCGGGGCCGGGATTCTCGGGGGCTGGACCGCTGCCGGCACGCGGCCCGAGTTCGATGTCGTCACCGGCGTATCGACCGGCGCGCTGACCGCGCCCTTCGCCTTCCTCGGCCCGAAATACGACGCCGCGCTCAAGGAGGTGTTCACGACCTCCGACACCGAAGACATCGCCATCGCACGGCCGGTACGAGGGCTGCTCGGCGGGGATTCGCTCGCGAGCAACGCGCCACTCGCCAAAGTCGTGGCGCATTACGTGAACGAGGAGTTCCTGGCTGAGGTCGCGGCGGAGCACCGCAAAGGGCGCCGTCTCTTGATCGGTACGACCAATCTGGACGCGGAGCGTCCGGTGATCTGGGACATGGGGGCGATCGCAACGAGCGGAAGTCCCGAGGCGCTCGAGCTGTTCCGTACCGTGCTGCTGTCGTCAGCGGCGATTCCGGCCGTGTTTCCGCCAGGTTTCATCAAGGTTGCGGCCGACGGCGGAACCTACGAAGAGATGCACGTCGATGGCGGAGCGACGCGCGAGGTGTTCCTGGTGCCGACCCAGTTCATGGCGAGCCGGATCGATGGACGCCTCGGCATCAATCCCGTGCGCCGCGCTTATATCATCCGCAACGGTCACGTCGCGCCGGAATACAAGCCGGTAAAGGCAAGAACGCTGTCGATCGCCGGCCGCGCGGTGTCGAGCTTGATCAAGAGCCAGGGGGTCGGCGATCTCTACGAGCTCTACGTCTTCGCCAAAAAGAACAATATGGACTACAACCTCGCCTACATCCCTGGTGATTTTGTTGATACCAGCACGGCGGCCTTCGACCCGGTCTATATGAGTAAGCTCTACGATCTCGGGTACAGCATGGCGCGCAGAGGCTATCCCTGGAAGAAGACGCCCCCGCGCATGGCGGGACATTGAGAGGGAACCTTCGCCACCGCTTGAGCCTTGTTCCATCCTCCCGTACATAGGCGCGGAAACGGGTCTTTTTGGGAGTGAAGCACATGGATTTGGCGGAGTTGAACAGGGTGGCGAACGCCATGGTGGCGCCTGGCAGGGGCGTGCTTGCCGCGGATGAATCGGCGGGAACCGTCAAGAAGCGCTTCGAGGTGATCGGGGTCGAATGCACCGAAGAGAACCGGCGCGATTATCGCGAGCTTCTGTTCCGCTCCAGAGGCATGGCCAATATCTCCGGCGTGATCCTGTTCGACGAGACGATCCGGCAGAAGGCCAAGGACGGAACACCGCTCGCCCGCATCATCGAGCAGGCAGGCTCGCTGCCGGGCATCAAGGTGGATAAGGGCGTCAAGCCGTTGCCCTGCTTCCCGGGCGAGGTGATCACCGAGGGCCTAGACGGTCTGCGCGAGCGTCTCGTCGAGTATCACGGCCTCGGCGCCAAATTCTGCAAATGGCGCGCGGTGATCGATATCGGGCCGGGCACTCCGACCTATTACTGCATCAGAGCCAACGCCGCCGCCCTCGCGCGCTATGCGGCGCTGTGCCAGGACGAGGGGCTGGTGCCGATCGTGGAGCCCGAGGTGCTGATGGACGGTGAGCACGACATCGGCCGCTGCTTCGAGGTCACCGAGAAGACGCTGAAGACCGTATTCCAGGAGCTCTACCTCGCGCGCGTCGCCCTCGAAGGCATGGTGCTCAAGCCGAATATGGTGGTACCGGGCAAGAAGAGCCCGAAGCAAGCGTCCGTGAGCGAAGTCGCCGAGAGGACGTTGCGCGTGTTGAAGGAGTGCGTGCCCGCGGCGGTACCGGGGATTGCATTCCTATCCGGCGGCCAATCTGATATCGACGCGACGGCTCGCCTCGACGCCATGAACCGCATGGGAGCCGGACCTTGGAAGATCACCTTCTCCTATAGCCGCGCGCTCCAGGCCGCGCCGCAGAAGGCCTGGTCGGGCAAGGTCGAGAACGTCGCCGCGGCGCAAACGGCCTTCACCCATCGCGCGGCGATGAACGGGCTCGCTTCCATGGGCAAGTGGTCAGCCGATCTCGAGAAGAAGGCCGCGTAGGTCCCGGACCGGCGTGGCCGTCCTTGAGGCGCGTCAAGGCCGGGAGCAGCTGCCTGGCGTAATGGGTGCGAATGGAACCGAATATCGAGAGCTCAGACCAGCTGACCGTCTCTCCGGAGACGGCGTTCTACGTCATCGTCAAGGCGCGAGAGTTCGACGAGCAGGTCGAGCCCACCGACCCCGATTCAGGCTCGAACCCATCCGACGATCGCGAGGTTGATGTGCTCGAAGAGGAGGCCGACGATCCCGTCGAGCAGGAACTCGAGGCGGCGCTCGTCG
>DATHCZ010000144.1:0-3275 GCA_035319265.1 Methyloceanibacter sp.
AAGCCCGATACTGGTGCGGCCGCCCCAAAGATAGGGCGTGCCGAGGAACGCCTCGGCGACGGCGACGGGATCGTCGACCACCTCTCCTACCGGCAGCGCATGGCGGGCGACAACATAGCCACCGCCTTCAAGCGTCAGAAAGCGACCCTCAAGGCCCTTGGCCGTGATCAGCGCGTTCAAGCTGAGAAGAGCGAGCGGTGGCAGCTTTCCGTCGGGCTCGGGATAGACGTAGCTCCGGAGGGCGGCGATGCGATGCGTCGGTGCGACGATGGCAGGACTCAATCCCTCGCTCGGCACGTAGCCGACATATTCATCGCGATCGATCTGCACCCAGGCCCAACCCTCGCTCTCGGCAAAGACGGTGACGGTCTCACCGTGAAGCGCCTCGGTATCGAGAATCGAATCGAAGCGCGGCTCGCGGCGCAACGGGAGAGACGGCGCGGTAACTTGGCGCGTCTCGCCGTGCACGTAGCGTTCGGCCTCGATCAGGCCGCGTAGCTTCACATCCGCAAGATCCGCGCGATAGGCGTGGCGGCGCGGGTCGAGCCTCATCATCTTGGTCACGAGGATCCGAGCTCTTGGCGGAAGAACTGGAACAGCGCGCGGGCTGCTTGCGGCTCCCCGCCTTGCGGGCGTCCGGGCTGCTCGCGCGGCACCCAGGCGAAGATGTCGAGATGAGCGAAGCGCTTCGCTTCCTTCACGAAGCGCTTAAGGAACAGGGCCGCGACCACCGAACCGGCGTAGGAGCCTTCGGCGATATGGTTCACATCGGCGATCGAGCTCTTGAGCATCTTGTCGTAAGGCGCCCAGAACGGCATGCGCCACAAGGGATCGCCGATGGCGCGGCCGCTCGCGAGCAGGCCCGCGGCGAAGTCCTCGTCGTCGCTGTAGAGCGGCGGCAGGTCGGGGCCGAGCGCCACCCGCGCGGCGCCGGTCAGGGTGGCGATGGTAATGAGATAGTCCGGCGCCTCCTCGTCGGCGAGACTGATCGCGTCGGCCAGAACGAGGCGGCCTTCAGCGTCGGTGTTGCCGATCTCGACAGTCATGCCGTTACGGCTCGACAGCACATCGCCAGGGCGGAACGCGTTCCCGGAGATGCTATTCTCGGCGGCAGGGATCAGCACGCGCAAGCGGATCGGCAGCTTGGTGCGCATGGCGATGAGTGCGAAGGCGAGCGCGGAAGCGGCCCCGCCCATGTCCTTCTTCATCAGCCCCATGGCGCTTCCCGGCTTGATGTCGAGGCCACCGGTGTCGAAGCAAATGCCTTTGCCGACGATGGTGACCTTGGGCGCATGGTCCGCGCCAAAGCGAAGATCAATGAGACGCGGGGCCCGGTCACTCGCCCTGCCCACCGCGTGGATCATCGGGAAATTATCCGAAAGCAGGCTCGAGCCCTCGGTGACCTTGACGCTTCCACCATAAGTATTGGCGAGCTCGCGCGCGGCGGCCTCGAGCTCGGCGGGGCCAAGATCGTTCGCCGGCGTGTTGATGAGATCGCGTCCGAAATACAGCGCCTCGGCGAGCGCCAGAACTTCTTCCCTGCTCGCACCTTCGGGAAGGACGAGACGCTTGGCTTTGGTTTCGCTCGCGGTTTTGTAGCGCGTGTAGCGATAACTCCCGGTGAGGAAGCCGAGCGCGGCAAGCTCGGGGTTCGCAAGGGCCGAGGCGAAGCGATAGTCGCCCTCCGGCAGCGCGCTTGGGAGCACGCCTGTCAGGAGCGGCGTACGCGAGGCCCAGTCCTTGCCGCCGGTGCCGAGCAGGACGCCACCAACGCCGCCCGAATTGCCGGGCAAAAGCAAAACCGCCCTTTCCTTTGGCTTCCAGCCTTGTGCCTTGATCCAGCCCCTCTCGGCTTCGGTCAATTCTCTGAGAACCGGGTCGTCCTCGGAGGCGACGAGACGAATGGGGACGCCGTCGGCGCCCGGATCGAGAAGTTGGTCAGCGAGCGCGCCGCTTATCGTCTCGAGCGTCATGGCTTTGTTGGTCATCGGCGATAGGAATGAGGGGGTTGCGGGGCCCGCGCATTAATGGCAGGGGAGCGCGGTGCTGACAATGGCGGAAGGGACCCACATGGTCGCGACCAGCTACACACTCGTGATAGGCGACAAGAACCTCTCGTCCTGGAGCCTGCGGCCCTGGATTGCGCTCAAGGCGGCCCGCATCCCCTTCGCAGAGGAGCGCGTCAGGCTGCGCCAGCCGGACAGCAAGGCCGAGATCTTGCGCCTGTCGCCCTCGGGCAAGGTGCCGGCTCTCAAGACCGAGAACGGCATCGTGTGGGACAGCCTCGCCATCCTCGAATATCTTGCCGAGCACCATCCCGAGCGTCGCCTTTGGCCGCAGGATGCGGAGCAGCGCGCCGCGGCCCGCTCGATTTCGGCCGAGATGCATTCAGGATTTGCTTCGCTTCGCAATGATATGTCCATGGACCTACTGGCACGCCTGCCCTCCCCTCCGATGACCGCTGCGCTTGAGGCCGACATCAGGCGCATCGTTGCCATCTGGCACGACTCTCGTTCCCGTTTCGGCAAAAGCGGGCCTTTCCTGTTCGGCAGCTTTACCAATGCGGATGCCATGTTCGCCCCAGTAGCGACGCGTTTCCGCACCTACAACGTCGATGTCGAACGCTTCGGAGACGACGGCACCGCGCAAGACTATGAGGATGCCCTTCTTGCCATGCCGGAAATGGCCGAATGGACGGAAGGTGCCATCGAGGAAGTAAAGCAGCGCGCTTAAGAGGCCTCCTCCTCAGAGTCGAATCCTCATGATGAGCCTGAGAGGCCCTCTTGAGCCATGGGGCCCAACGCGCGCTCATGGTTAATACTTTTTTGACGCCTGTCTCACATCATTACAGCAGTCCAACCCAAGGACTTCTGACAAAGCTTTCCGGAGAGCTCGGCAATGTCTTCTTCACGCGCCCGCCCGTGTGCGGTCCTTGCCCTCATCGCGACAATAGCTACCGGCTTGCTTCTGAGCGGCTGCGGCACGACAGAAGGTCTCTTCTCACTGAAAAGTCTTCCAGAGGAAAATGTTCAACTGTCCGCGTCCCAGGCCATAACCGCGACTCAGGAATGGGCTGCGGCCTATGCGAAGAACCCGGAAGAACCCCGCAATGTCATCGGTTATGCCCGGGCATTAAGAGCGCTTGGTTCCGACGACAAGGCCTTGGAAATCCTCAAAGCGGCGTTCCGGACGAACCCAACCAATGGCGACATTGCCACCGAGCTTGGCCGGCTTGCGCTCGAAATGAACCACCTCGAGATCGCCAAGCCCGCGCT
>DATHCZ010000145.1:0-3894 GCA_035319265.1 Methyloceanibacter sp.
GGTCGCATAATCGCCGACGCATTCGACCGGCGTCACGTAGCCGCCATTCTCCCGCTTATCGACCACGAGTACGCCCGGCGCCTCGCGCAGGATCTTGCGCGCTTCGGCGGCCGTGATCGGCTCCTCGAACTCGACATTGACCGCCTCGGAGTGGCCGACGAATACCGGCACGCGCACGCAGGTCGCTGAAAGCTTGATCTTGGCGTCGAGAATCTTCTTGGTCTCGACAGCCATCTTCCACTCTTCCTTGGTTTGGCCGTCCTCCATGAAGACGTCGATGTGAGGAATGACGTTGAAGGCGATCTGCTTAGTGAACGTTTTGGGCGCGGGTGGATCGGTGACGAAGATGCCCTTGGTCTGGTCCCACAGCTCATCCATCGCCTCCTTGCCGGCGCCGGAGACGGACTGGTAGGTGGCGACCACGACGCGCTTGATCTTGGCGGCGTCGTGCAAAGGCTTCAGCACGACCACGAGCTGGGCGGTCGAGCAATTCGGGTTGGCGATGATGTTCTTCTTGGTGAATCCTGACACCGCATCGGCGTTGACCTCGGGCACGATGAGCGGCACATCGGCGTCGTAGCGCCAGCACGAGGAATTATCGATCACCACACAGCCTTGCGCGCCGATCTTAGGCGCCCACTCCTTCGACACGGCGGAGCCCGCCGACATCAGCGCAAAATCGACGTCCCTGAAATCGAACTGCTCGAGATCGCGGCATTTCAGGCGATGATCACCGTAGGAGACCTCGACGCCCATCGAGCGGCGCGAGGCGATGGCGAAGACCTCATCGGCCGGGAATTCGCGCTCGGCGAGGATGTTCAGCATCTCGCGCCCGACATTGCCGGTCGCGCCGACGACGGCGACTTTATAGCCCATGATGCGCTCCTATTAGTCCGGGCCGGATGTATGGGAAGCAGGCGGCAAAGTAAAGGCGGGTTTCCTGACGGGTTCGTGAGTTGTGTCCGGCCTTCCCTGACACTAGGACTCGGGCCCGACATCAAGCTCTCCCTCAGCCCGGCAATCCCGAATGTCCTTCTTCCGCTCAAGGACGGTCAACCTCCTCAATCTGCACTACGCGATCCATTCGATCGCGCTGTCTGGGGGCGCTTCGTTCTTTGCCGTCTATCTGCTCAAGGCCGGCGTGTCCCTTTCTGGGGTGCTCGTGTCGCTCGCCTTGATACTCGCCGGCCGGTTCGTGGTGAGACCGATCATCGTTCCTATCGCGGTCAAGACCAGCATGAGGGCCCTCGTCATCGCCGGCACTGTCCTTACGGCGCTGCAATATCCGTTGCTCGCCGAAGTGCACGGTCTTGGTTCCGCTCTCATCGCTTTGTGCATCGTCGCGGCGCTCGGCGACACGCTCTACTGGTCGACCTACCACGCTTATTTCGCAGCGCTCGGCAATCACGAGCATCGTGGCTCAGAAGTTGGCGCGCGCGAGGCGGTCGCGGCGCTGGTCGGCATCGTGAGCCCGCTTCTCACCGGGTGGAGCCTCATCGCCTTCGGGCCTCTGGTCGCATTCGGCGCGACGAGCGCGCTCCTTCTGCTCGCCGCCGTGCCGCTCTTCTTCACGCCCGAGGTTCGGATCGCCGCGCATGCGCCTGGAGCGTTCCGCGCCGCGATCCCGGGCATGAAGATCTTTTTTGCCGATGGCTGGATCGCCGCGGGCTATTACTTCCTGTGGCAGATCGTTCTCTTCCTGTCATTGGGCGAGAGTTTCATGGCATTCGGCGGGGCGCTTGCCCTCGCGGCCCTCGTCGGGGCGGTGGCGGGGCTCTTTCTCGGCCGGCTGATCGACGCAGGCGGCGGGGAGAGGGCGGTTGTCTATGCCATCGGCACGCTCATCGTTACCACGCTATTGCGCGCGGCGGCGCCGGGGCACGCGGCCCTCGCCGTCGTCGCCAACGCGCTCGGCGCGCTCGTGGTCTGTCTCTATATCCCCACGGTGATGACGGCGGTCTACAACCAGGCCAAGCGCTCGCCTTGCACGCTCAGATTCCATGTGGCGACGGAAGGCGCGTGGGATGTCGGCGGCGCGGCGGGTCTATTGCTCTCGGCGGCGCTGGCAGTATGGGGCGTGCCTCTGTCGGTTGCGCTTCTCTTGCCGCTTGCCGGCGCGGTGGTTCTGTTCGTCGAGCTTCGCCGTTATTACGCGCAGCATCCGCGGATCGAGGAGGTCGTTCTGCCCGATCCGCTCGCGCAGAACGCCATCGTCAATCTCGGGGAGAGCACTTGACCCGGTAGCGGCTAGCAGCCAGGGTCGACTCGATAGAGGATTTGGCGATGGCCGGCGAAAAGGAAAGCTTCGAGGAGTTCTGGCGGCATTATCTCCGCCACCACGCGCAAGACGGCACGCGAGTGCTGCATCTCATCGGCACGGGGCTCGGCGTGATCGCGCTCGTTGCGGGGCTCGTCACCATCAATCCCATGATCGCGCTGATCGGCACGGGCATCGGCTATCTGTTCGCCTGGGCCGGCCATCTCCTCGTCGAGCGGAACCGGCCGGCGATGGTGTCGCACCCGACGTGGTCGTTCCAGTGCGATATCCGCATGTTCCGCCTGATGCTCACCGGGCAGCTCGGACCCGAGCTGGAGCGCGCGGGCGCCGCCTGACAGATTCCACCCGGTCAATTCGGCTTGGCGCCGGAAAGTTCGGCTTTGACCTCGGCACATTTCCTTGTGGCGAACGCGTTCACCATGCGCACCACCTGGGGTCCGAGCACGTTGGTCTGGTTGTCGAGACCGGTGCCGGCATAGATGAGCGGATAGACCAGCAGCGGGGCGGACGCCTCGCCCCAATTGATGCTCGCTTCGATCGCCTTGCCGTCCTTGAACTTGACCTTCGGCGCCAGAGTGATCTTGACTGCGTAGGGTTCGTCACTGTCTTTCTGCGCGAGCGTGCAGCTTACCTTCTGCGGCTCGAGCGCGACTTCATACTCGGGCTCGCTCATCGCCTTGGCGAGGTCCGCGCGCTTGATCTCGAGCTTCGATTCGCAGACCGCCTTGCCCCAAGGCCAGGTGATCTTGCCGCCGAGCATCTTGGCGATGTCCTCCTCGCGCCAGGTCTTGGTGATGTCGCAAGCCACGTCGCTGCCGTTCGGATCGCGCGTGGCCAGAATATCGCAAATCGTCTTCTTGCATTCCTTGCGCGCCTCCTTCTCGGCCTTCTCGTCGGGCGTCGGTTCGCGCTTGTCCTCGTCGGTAAGCGGCGTGGACTCCGGCTGCGCTGGTGTGGCTGGCGGCGAAGCCGTGGGCGCCGGGCTTGGCGGGCTCGCGCCTTCGTCAGCGGCGAGCACCGGCAGAACGATAAACGAGAATGACGCAGCCGCTATTGCCAGGCCGATCGCGCATCTCATTGCCCGTTCCTCCTCTACGCGCTGAGCGCGGCGAGGATGGCGTCGCCCATCTCGCGCGTCGAGACGGTGCGGCAGCCGTCCTGCTTAATGTCGCCGGTGCGCAAACCCTGGTCGAGCACCCGCGCGATCGCCCGCTCGATGTTGTCGGCGGTGTCGGCAAGGTCGAAGGAGTAACGCAGGCACATGGCGAAGCTCGCGATGGTGGCGATCGGATTGGCCACGCCCTTGCCTGCGATGTCGGGCGCGGAGCCATGCACCGGCTCATAGAGCGCGCGGCGCCGCCCATGAGCGTCAATCGCGCCGAGCGAGGCCGACGGCAGCATGCCGAGCGAGCCCGTGATCATCGCGGCCTCGTCCGAGAGGATGTCGCCGAACAGATTCTCCGTGACGATCACGTCGTAGGCGGCCGGCTCGCGCAGCAGCAGCATCGCCATCGAGTCGACCAGCTGGTGGTGCAGCTCGACGTCGGGGAAATCCTTCGCCACCTCCTCGACCACCTGGACCCAGAGCTGGGACACCTCGAGCACGTTGGCCTTGT
>DATHCZ010000146.1:0-10370 GCA_035319265.1 Methyloceanibacter sp.
GATGGGGCCGCTGCCGACGACGCCCCGCACCATATTGATGCCGAGTCCGCCCAAGATAAGGCCTCGCACGCGTTCCGGATGGGCGAGCGTGACAAAGGCGGCGATGCGCGCCCCCATCGAATAGCCGAGGACATCGGCGCGCATGATGCCGAGGTGGTCGAGCAGCCGCCTTCCGTCTTCCGCCATCAATGGTGCGCCATACACGTCCGGATCGTAGAGTTTCTCGCTCTTCCCATGACCTCGATTGTCGTAGGCGATCACTCTGCGCCCGCGTTGGGTAAGCGCGCGAACCCAGCCCGGGTCGACCCAATTGGCGGCGATATTGGAGGCAAAGCCGTGAATGAGCAGGAGCGGCTCGCCCTCCCCCTCATCGATATAGGCGATCTCGACGCCATCTGAATCGAAGCTCGGCATTCCGCTCTACCACTTTCGTCAAAGGCTCACTATGCTGCGCCACGATCGTAACAAGCTAGTAGCGGCGGGTCATGGCGACGCAAACCAAAGTGCCACATCTCGTAAACGATAAGGGCGTCGATAAGATCAAAATCGGGGTCAAGGAATTTCAGTGCATGGGCGCGAGCCCTCCCTCCGACCATCCCCACGTCTATCTCGACATGGGCGATGACAAGCAGATCGTCTGCCCCTATTGCTCGACGCTCTTCCTGCACGATGCCTCGCTCTCGGAGGGGGAGAGCGACCCGCCGGCTTGCGTCTATGTGGCGACCTCGCCGCCTGGTCCGCCCGCGGCCTAGCCCGAAAGTTCATGACTAACAGTACGCCGGAGAGCCAATACCTGATTGCCGGCGGCGGGATCGGCGGACTAACCGCCGCGCTCGCGCTGGCACGGCAGGATCTCGAGGTCACGGTACTCGAGCGCTCGGACTTTCGCGACGAAAGCGGCGCCGGCATCCAGCTTGGGCCGAATGCGACCCGCCTCCTCGAAAGGCTCGGCCTGTTGGACGCGATCGAGCAGGTGGCTTTCAGGCCTGCGGCGATCTTCATCTTCGATGGGCTTTCGGGGAAACGCCTCGCCGAGATGCCGCTCGGCACGTATGCCGAGGCGCGCTACGGCGCGCCCTATCTCACGCTCCACCGTGCCGATCTGCACGCTGCGCTTCATGCGGCCTGCGAAGCGAGCGAGATGGTGACGCTAAGCCGGCGCTTCGACCTGACCGGCGTCGAGGAGACGGACGGGCGCGTAAATGCAATCGCTGCCGATGGTCAAGTCGCCGAAGCCCCTGCGCTGATTGGCGCGGACGGCATCTGGTCCGAGATACGCGCGCTGATCGCGCCGGAGGCGCGCCTCCTCTTTACCGGCGCTGACGCGTGGCGCACCTCGCTCCCACGCGGGGAGCTGAAGCAACCCTTCGACGCGCCGGTCGTTTCGGTGTGGCTCGGGCCCAACACCCATCTCGTGCATTACCCGGTGCGTGGCGGCAAAGAGCTCAATGTCGTCGCTGTCACGCAAGGCGGCTCTGACACACGAGGCTGGAACCAGACCGGCGATGCCGAAATCTTGCGGTCGGCCTTCGCAGATTGGTGCAAAGAGTCAAAAGCGCTTCTCGAAAAGGCGCCGAGCTGGCGGTGCTGGTCGCTCTATCGGCTCACCGGCTTGCCGTCATGGACGAGCGGCAGGGTCACGCTTCTTGGCGATGCCGCCCATCCCGTTCTTCCCTATCTCGCGCAAGGAGCAGCCCTTGCCATCGAGGATGCCGTGACGCTTGCGAAGTGTCTCAAAGAACTCAAGGGCGACGCCTTGACCGCCTTTCCACGCTACGAGACGGCGCGCAAACGGCGCGTCGCGCGCGTGGCCGAGCGGTCCGAGCGGAACGGTAAGCACTATCATATGGGGGGAGCCCTGCGTGTTGCCCGCAACCTCATGCTGCGGTATCGGCCGGGCGAGCGCCTGCTCGGGAGATTCGATTGGCTCTACGGTGAGAGCGACGAAATGGCGCTTGATTGAATCGAGTTCTGAGCCGCCCACGCCGTACCCTGAATTGACTCTGACAAGTGCGAAACGCCAGAACGCCACTCCCTATTTCCCGAATAATCGCCTGAGTGCCCGCAACGGGTGTGTAAGACGCCACGATGCGCTCGTATGAAGTGATTTTAGTTCCCGTCGCAGACTTCGCAGCCTAGCCCTCTCTTTTGCCGCGCGACGTTCCCAGCGCCGCGCCAGGTGGCCCGCGAGCTCAATCTGCTGCGACCGCTCTCCGATTTCCGCCTCAAGCTGATCGCGCTGCGGGATGAAAGTTGTCATCGTGGCCCAGGCAATGCGATCGAGCGCGTCGCTCGAAGCGAGCCGCAAGCGGTCCACCCACTGCGCTCCACCACCTAAGATCGCCTCGAAAAAAACGCGTTGCTCCGTGATGCCAGGGGGGACGTCGAGCTTGAGAGGCTGAGGCCACCAGCCCATCAACGCCGCAGCTTTGAGTCCCGCTTCGGCCGGGTCGTAGCCCATGCGGCCCGTTCGCCAGGAGGCCTTGAAGTGAAGGGCCGTCGGCGTGCGGCAAAAACCAAGGCGACGGCGGCCACCGCCCTCGATCATGCGGCACCACAATTTCCAGTCGGCCGCCTCCCGCACGTCTTCCGGCCAGTAGCCATAAGTCTCGAGGCAGCTCCGACGATGCATGACGCAGGGTGCGGGAATGCTGTTTGCCTCGGTCAGAAAATGATCGAGCTCGTCTTCGTTGGTAAGATTGACGCCGATCGGCACCACGAAGCCGTCGGTGCTCACCCACAGGGGACGGCTATAGACCCACTCCGCCGCGCCACGCTCCAGGTGTCCGGACAGCAGTTCAAGATGATCGGGAAACCAAATGTCGTCATGGGCGATAAAGGCGACGAGATCGCCCTCCGCCTGTTTGAGGGCGACGTTTCTATTGGCGTAGCCGAAATGCGGCGCCTTGGGCAGATCGAACCATCTGATCCGCGGATCGCTGAATCCGGCGACAAGCTCGGCCGTGCCGTCGGTGCAGCCATCGCCGACGATGAGCAGCTCGAAGTCCTGCTCGCTTTGCCAGAGCACCGACTTGATCGCATAACCGACGACATCCGCACGATCATGCGTCGGCAACAGCACGCTGAAGCGCGGTGCCATTCTAGAATCCGCGATAGCCTGCCAAGCTATAGGGGATCAGAGGCGTCTCCAAAGGGAGCCGATATTTATCGGGATCGGCGTGATCGTAAGGGCTCGTCGGAAAGTTCATGGCGACACAGTCCCGCTGACCGATATTGACGTCGGCGTGCCAAACAAATTTGGGAATATTGACCAGCCGCCGGTGATGCTCTGACAGCACGATGCGGCTGACAAGGCCGCAGGTCGAAGACTCGGGTCGCACGTCGTAGAGGATAAGCTCCATCTCCCCCTGCAGCAGGCAGTAACGATCGTCATGCAACTTATGCAGGTTCCAGCCTTTCGCATAGCCGGGCCTGAGAGTGAAGCAATAGGCAAAAACCAGCGGATCGGGGTGCCATTGCCAGCGGGGATCGTAAAGCTCAGTCACGGTGCCCCGACTGTCAGTGTGGGTCGTGAGATCGCGGATGCTGACCCCCTCGACCGAGGAAGCGACGCTCTTCCCCTCGGGCGTGACCATCTGCCGGTCCTTGACCGCTCCGGCAAGCGTCCGCTCGAGCGGCGAACCGTCAATCGAGAGTGCGGTGGGACGCACCACTTTGGGCATAGCCGGACCTTGGATTCACGCGAGGTTGCGGGAGCTTACGCCTGGCGGGCATGGTTGTCAGGCCCCGGCAGAAATAGCGATGGTAAATCGGCAACGCCAGCAAAAATCACTGCAGTAGTTTTTTGGCCTCCTCAAGATGCTGCTTGATCTCGGGCAGTATCTTGGCGGCGAAGGCCCGCACCACCGCATCGTCGCCCTTGTCGGCATATTTTGCGAACAAATCGACGGCCGCTTCGTGCGCTTTGATCTGCTGTCTGGCGTAAGTCTTGTCGAACTCCCCCTGATGCGCGGCATTCAGGTCATCGATCATCAGCTGATGCTTCTCATCGAGGGCGGCCGGGAGATCGACCTTGATGTTCTCCGCCTGGATGACGCCCTTAAGCTCCGCGGTGGTCTGTGTATGCGCCTCGACCATGTGCTGCCCGAACTGCTTGACGGCGTCGGTCTCGCCTTTGGTGCTCGCGATCTTGCCGGCCTCGACCTCGTACAGGTCGCTCGTGGCTACCTCCTGCACGAACTCGGACGTGCTCGGCGCCCCGCAACCGACGAGGGCAAGCGGGAGGAGCATGGCCAGCGCAGCCAAGTGGTGATGTCTCATGGGCAGTCAGTTCGGAATAAGTCTCGCCGTCCCAGGTCGCACCTAATGACCGCTCGGATCGCCCCTGCGGCTCGCCTCATAGAGGAACCACACGCGCCGCTCGGCCTGATCGATCCATACTTCGATGAGGCTAGTCGTCGCGACGTCATTCTCCTCGTCGCAGAGGTCGTGCGTCTCGCGCATGCTCGCGATCAGCGCCTGATTGTCTGATCTGAGCTCGG
Source organism: Methyloceanibacter sp. (assembly GCA_035319265.1). GTDB lineage: Bacteria > Pseudomonadota > Alphaproteobacteria > Rhizobiales > Methyloligellaceae > Methyloceanibacter. The sequence goes on from DATHCZ010000146.1 coordinate 4,503, forward strand.
CCAGCATGTCGAGCGGATCAACATAATCGGCATCGTTGTCGGGGATGCGCTGGAGCCGCGCGATGTTGCCGATGGAATGGAGCGTGATGCCGCCAACTTTGCGCACACGCTCGGCGATGTCATCGGTGATGGCGAAGATCTGATCGGCTTGCTCGTCAAGCAGCAAATGATAGTCGCGGAAATGCGGCCCGCTCACATGCCAATGGAAGTTCTTGGTCTTCAGATATAGCGCGAACACGTCGGCGAGCAGCGCGTTCAGCGCGCCGGTGATGTCCTTGCGGGCATTATCGCCGAGGTCGGTCGGCGTGGTCAGCGGTGCCTTGCGGCGCTCCTTGACAGCGATGTCCTTGCTCATGGGTTCTCCTCAAAAACGGCGGGAAAGCGCGGAACCTGCGCCTCTGGTGAACAAGATGGGGTGCATTCGCGCAAAAGGCCAGCTTACTGAACGATCCCTAACCCTGAGGCCACTTGTCACGCCTTGATAGAGATCACGATGTGGAGGGGCTTAAGCTCTTTCCGAAAATGCTACGGAGCCTAACGCGTGTCAGCTATCCTTGGTTCACCCCCTACGAGCGAGGAGTGTGTCATGTTCATTGCCATGAACCGGTTCAAGGTGAAGAAAGGGTCTGAGCACGACTTCGAGCAGGTTTGGCTCAGCCGCGAGACGCACCTTGAGGACGTCCCGGGCTTCATCGAATTCCATCTCCTCAAAGGCCCCGAGCAGGACGGCCACGTTCTGTACGCCTCCCACTCGACGTGGCGCTCCGAGGCCAATTTCCGCGCCTGGACGCAATCCGAAGCGTTCCGCAAGGCGCATGAAAGCGCAGGTGCGAACAAACCGCTTTATCTCGGCCATCCCGAGTTCGAAGGCTTCACCTCGCTACAGGAGGTTAAGGCGAAAGGCGCGAAGGTCGTCGTCGCCCAATAGGCTCCTGCGCTAGCAGGTCGCCCTTGAACGCTCCTCGCAGTTCAACCATGTGCGGTTCGTCATGACTCATTTCGGCGAGAAGACAGTGCTCGTGCTGCAAGGCGGCGGCGCGCTCGGCGCCTATCAGGCGGGGGCTTACGAGGCTCTCGAGGAAGCGGGCGAAATGCCGACATGGGTGGCAGGAGTCTCGATCGGCGCGATCAATTCTGCCATCATCGCCGGCAACCCGCCTGAACGGCGCGTTGAGAAGTTGCGCGCCTTCTGGGAGGGTGTTTCGAGCTGGCTTCCGGGCCGGCCGCTCTCTAATGATGACAACTCCCGCCGTGCCTTCAACGAGACGAGCGCCGCGCTCGCAGCGCTCTCGGGCGTGCCTGGCTTCTTCTCGCCGCGTGTCCCCCCTGCTGTGCTGAGCCCGCAAGGAACGCGGGCAGCGATCAGCATCTACGACACCGCCCCGCTCAAAGACACTCTATGCGAGCTGATCGATTTCGATCTGTTGAATTCCGGGTCGGTGCGGCTCAGCGTCGGCGCCGTCAACGTGCTCACCGGCAACCACCAATATTTCGACACCAAAGAGCAGCGGATCGCTCCCGACCACGTCATGGCGAGCGGCGCGCTTCCGCCCGGCTTTCCTCCGATCGAGATCGACGGCGAGCCCTTCTGGGACGGCGGGCTCGTCTCCAACACCCCGCTCCAGCAAGTGCTCGAGCATAGCGGCCCGCGCGAGAACATGTGCATCTTCCAGATCGATCTCTTCAGCGCGAGAGGCGGTATGCCCGACAATCTGTTTGAGGTGCCGCAGCGCGAGAAAGAGATCCGCTATTCGAGCCGGACCCGGCTCAACACCGACATCTTCTGCGAGCTTCAAGCTATGCGCCGCGCCATTCGCCACTTGCGCGGCAAGCTGCCGGCCGAGTTCGACGACAATCCTCACTGGCAATTGCTCGACCGCCTAAGCTGCGACGCCGCCGTCACCATCGTGCAGCTCATCCATCGCCGCGCCGCCTATTGGACCGAGTCGAACGATTACGAGTTCTCGCGCTATTCGATCGACGAGCATTGGCAGGCGGGTCGCGCCGACGTGTTGCGCACGTTGAACCACCCGGCGTGGAAGAATCGCACACCGCCCGAGGATGGCGTTCGCGTGTTCGACCTGACGCGCGAGATCGACACCGATCCGCAAGAGCGCGCGATGTAGCGGGCCCGGGCCTAACGACTCAGTTCACTCGAGACACCTCGACCAGATTGTCGGAGAAGGTGGGCGCGCGACCGAGGCCGCAATGCGCATCCGACGAGATCGAGTTCACCGAGCCGTCGGAGCGATTGAGGCTTCGCCAATAGCCGAGTGTCGCCACCACGATGCCGGGATTGACGTCGTCGGTGACCTTGGCCACGCCCTCGAAGTCGCCGCGGTCGTTATAGACCCGCACCGGATCGCCCTCGCGGATGTTCCGCTTAGCGGCGTCGGTCGGCGAGATCAGCACGAACTGCTCGCCCTGTCCTTTGATCTTGTGCTTCTCGTTGGCGTAGCACGAGTTGAGAAACCCGTGGCTCTTCGGCGAGATGATGTTGAGCGCATAGAGCTTGGCGCGCTCGGGGTTGGTCTCGGGCGCCTCGCGGTTAGGAAGATAACCCGGCAGCGGATCGATCGGGGAGCCGTCTTGATCGCCCTCATACATGGCGCGGAAGGGACCCGCGACGAAGTTCTTGGCGTCGTGCAGCAGAAACTCGACCTTGCCCGATGGTGTCGGGAACTTGCCGTCCTTGTGCGGAGCGCGGGTATCGGCCGAGCCCACGTCGATCTTGTAGTAGCCGTGCGTCTTGAAATGCTCCATGTCGATGCCGCCCATCTTAGGATCAGCCCAGTTGATGTAATGCGCGGCAAGCTCGCTGTCGGTCATTTTGAAAATGGGATCGTCGAAGCCCATCTCGTTCGCGAGCAGCCGCCACATCTCGCTCGTCGGCTTGCACTCGCCGGGCGGATCGACCGCCTTTTGGTTATAGGTGAAATAGAAGTGTCCCCACGACCACATCATGTCCTCGGCCTCGCCCGCCATGGCGGCGGGGAGCACGATGTCGGCGTATTTCGCCGTGTCGGTGAGGAAATGCTCGGCGACGACGGTGAACAGGTCCTCGCGCTCGAGTCCTTTTACGATCTTGTTGGTCTCGGGTGCTTGGCTCACCGGGTTGGTGCAGAACACGAACAAGCTCTTGATCGGCGGATCGAGCTTCATCTCGCCGGTGAGCGCGGCTCCGAGCCGGAGATTGTTGATGGCGCGCGTGCCGGGCTTGATCCAATCGCCGCGCGAGACCTTCATCCAGTCGACCGGGAAATCCCACAGCGGCATTTGCAGCAAACCGCCGCCGACGTGACGCCATGAGCCGACCAACGCCGGCAGCGCGCACACGGCGCGGATCGCCTGTCCGCCTCCCCGATGCCGCTCGAGCGCAACGCCGATGCGGATGACCGAAGGCTGGATGGTGGCGAACTCGCGCGCGAACTTGGTGATATCGGCCGCTTTGACGCCGGTGATCTTCTCGACATAGTCGGGCGTGAACTCGCCGGCCCGCGCCTTCAACTCCTCGAAGCCGTAGGTGTGCTTCTCGACGTAGTCCTTGTCGACGAGGCCCTGGCCGATGATCGCGTTGATGAAGCCCATCGCTAAGGCGCCGTCGGTGCCGGGTCGCGGGCAGATATGCCAGTCGGCGGCCTTGGCCGTGCGCGACCGGTAGCTGTCTATCACCACCACCTTGGCGCCCTTCTTCTGCGCTTCGAGCACGAACGGCCAATGATGCAGATTGGTCGAAATCGAGTTGCAGGCCCAGATCACGATATAGCGCGCATGCACGAAGCTCTCGGGATCTACGCCGCCGGTCGGCCCGACCGAGAGGAGCCAAGCCGTCGATGAGCCCGATGCACAAAACGTCTTCTCGTTGACCGTCGTGCCGAGCCGGTTAAAGAACGGATCGCCGGAATTGATGCCCTGCACGAGACCCATATTGCCGAGATAGGAGTAGGGCATGATCGCCTGGCTGCCATACGTCGCGATGACCTCGCGCCAGCGCCTGCCGATCTCTGTGATCGCCTCAGCCCAGGAGATGCGCTCGAACTGCTTAAAGCCCTTGGGCCCGGTCCGGCGCATGGGATACATCAGCCGGTCAGGGTTGGCGTGGTGGTCGTGGAAGTCCTTGAGCTTCACGCAGAGCCCGCCCCGCGTCATCGGGTGCTCCTTGTTGCCCCTGACCTCGACCAGCTTCCCGTTCTCGACCTCGTAGATCATGGCGCAGGTGTCGGGGCAGTCGTGCGGACAGGCGCCGAAAAAGGTCGTGCGTTGCGGCTGATCGTTCATGGATGCGGACCCTCCCAAGCTGCTGCCGCCCTCTTTGGGGGGCTGACCTGGATCAGCCTACGAAGCGGGAGGCGACTTGTCGATTGGGTTTTCCGATCGATCAAAAGCCAGCCAATCAAACCTGCATGAAACGCACGCCAACAAACAGCCAATAGGCGATGCCAAGCAGATAGACGGCAAGTTCGGGCTTGCTCAGCCGCCGGTTGCGCCATGCGAGAATTGCCAAACCAGATACGATCGCCGTCGAAAGAAGAGTCACCGCCGCGTGATAGAGATCAGTGCGAAGCTCCGCTGCCTGGGCCAAGCTTGCGACCAAGCTGATGCCTGCTGCGTAGATGAAGAGCGTAAGCCCAAACCAATAGACGGCAAACTCAAGACTGCCGATCTCGTTCCGGCGCAGCACGACCAGCGCCGCCGCCACAGCCAAGGCCACTATTGCGAGCGGCAAGAAGCTTGTCGGCTGGCCCCATATAATGCTCGCGAGCGCCGTAGCAGCGCGGCCGAGGAAGTAGACGGTCGCCAGCCAATAGAGCGCGAGTTCCGCTCCTCCCATCACATTCCGCCGCATACGAAAGACGACGCCAATGGCGACAAGTCCGACCAGGCCGTACACGAGCGCCACCGGGCCCCAGCCCACGCCGTCCTGGCTCGTGGACACAAAAACGACCGTCGGCACGATCGAGCCCAGCAGAACCACGGCAACCAGTGCTATTGGGATCTTGCCGGAAACTTCAGACGGTAGCCCCGCGATCCAACGCACAAGGCCGGAGGACGGCTCGCGCGGCCCAGGCTCGGCTGGCCGCGCGTCTACCTTGGTTTCGCGAGCTTTACGCGGCTGGTCGCGCTTCTCTCGACGAAGCCGCTTGGCATCTTCCCTTTCTTTCGCCTCGCTTCGAGCCGCCTCGTCGTCCGCCTGCCGCGCCGCTTCGACTTGGGCGAGGATCTGCTCCAGCGACTTGATCAGACCGGCCATATCGGCGCGGAAGCGCTCATGGGTGAGGCGCGCCGCATTGCAGCGGGCGAAGGCCCGCATCGTTTCGGGAAGCTCCGTCGACCGCGGCATCCTCGCGTCGTTCACCAGCACCGGGATTACCCGTTTTTTCTGAGAGAGCGCCGACTCGATCTCGATGCGTACGAAATCTTCGGGATTGTCGAGCCGCCGCCCACCAGTTTCGTCGGTGACTGACAGCCAATTCTTGCCGATGACCGCGATCACGACGTCGCAACGCGCGACTTCGTCGTTCAGCACCTGAACGAAATCGAGTCCCGGCGCGATGTTGTCGACATCCATGAACAAGCTCTCTGACGGAAAGGCTTGCTCGAGCCGGCTATACAACGCCTGGGTGAAGCCAGCGTCGTCGTCGCGGCGATAGTTGATGAAGATGTTGCCCGCCATTCCTCGCGCTCTCGTCTGGACAACGTGGAGGCGAGCAAAATTACCTTACAAGACAGGAACCGTCACGGCCGAACCGGCGAGCGCTCATGCGTCGCGATTATAGTCGTAGATGACGCGGCCATAAGGAAGAGTCAGGTCGGCGACGAAATGATGGGCGATGATCACGTTCCTGACCGGCAGATCGGCGACCGGCG
>DATHCZ010000147.1:0-2220 GCA_035319265.1 Methyloceanibacter sp.
TGATGTTCTTACCGGTCTGCCCAATCGCCGCCGGTTCATCGAGGATTTTGAGAAGGCGATGGACCGGCTGCCCGAGGGTGAAGCCTACGCGCTGTTCGTCGTCGACCTCGACAATTTCAAGCCGATCAACGATGTCTACGGCCATCGGCTGGGCGATGAGGTGTTGCGCGTCATCGCGCGGCGCCTGGTCTGGCTCGCCGAAGGCGGCTCGGTTGCACGGCTGGGCGGTGACGAGTTCGGCATCCTTCTGCACCATTCCCTCGGCAGCGACGCACCCGAGCGCCTGGCGCGGCGCATCGTGCACGAGATTCCGAAGCCAATCCCGCTCGCGGCACTCGCGCTTCAGGTCGGCGTCAGTGTCGGAGTGGCCACCTCGCGCCCGGACGGCGCCAACGACGCGATGACGAGCCGCGACGGCGCGCTGGTCGAGACGGCGCTACGCCAAGCGGACATGGCCATGTACTGGGCGAAGGCCGAGGGTCGCAGCCGCTACCGCTTCTTCGATCACAGCCTGGACGAGAAGCTGCAACAGCGCATCGAGCTCGAGGCCGAGATCAGGGTCGCCGTCGCTGCCGGCCAGATCGTTCCCTATTACCAGCCGCTCGTCGACCTCGAGAGCGGGAAGACGGTCGGTTTCGAGGTGCTGGCGCGCTGGGAGCACCCGACACGGGGCATGCTGATGCCCGATCTGTTTATCCCCATCGCCGAGGACACCGGCACCATTGGCGAGATGACCGAGCGTCTGCTCGAGCAGGCGATGCGGGACGCCGAGACCTGGCCCGAGCATCTCTATGTCTCGGTCAATTTCTCGCCGCGGCAGATCTCAGATCCGCTTCTCGCGCAGAGGATCCTCGGACTGCTCACCAAGGCCGCGTTTCCGCCGCATCGCCTGGTGATCGAGATCACCGAGAATGCGGTGGTGCAGAGGCTGGACGAAGCCAAGTCCGTGCTCCGCTCGTTGCGCAACGTCGGCGTGCGCGTCGCGCTCGACGATTTCGGCACGGGATATTCAGGGCTGTATCATTTGCGCGAGCTCGACCTCGACACGATCAAGATCGATCGTTCCTTCATCACGCAGATGCTGGACAAGCCCGAGGAGGCTAAGATCGTCAAGGCGATCGTCAGCCTCGGCCGCGCCCTGGGCTTGAAGACCGTTGCCGAAGGGATCGAGAATGAGGACGTGCGTGAAGTGCTCACCAAGCTCGGCTGCAATATGGGGCAGGGCTTTCTGTTCGGCAAAGCAGCGCCGGCCGCGGTGACCGGCGAGGCTCTGCGCAAAGCCGCCGCGCTGTCGACGAATCGCAAGATCGCCTAACGCGGCGAGAGCACCATCACCATCTGCCGGCCTTCGAGCCGCGGCTCGGATTCGACCTTGGCGATGGCCAACGTGTCCTGTTTGACGCGCTCGAGCAGCTTGGTGCCGAGCTCCATATGCGCCATCTCGCGGCCTCTGAAGCGCAAGGTCACCTTGACCTTGTCGCCCTCGTCGAAAAAGCGGCGAATCGAGCGCATCTTCACGTCGTAGTCGTGGATGTCGATATTCGGGCGCATCTTGATCTCTTTGATCTCGACGGTGCGCTGCTTCTTGCGCGCCTCGGCCGCCTTTTTCTGCGCCTGATATTTGTATTTGCCGTAATCGAGAATCTTGCACACCGGCGGTTCTGAGTTTGGCGCGATCTCGACGAGATCGAGCCCGGCCTCGACCGCGCGTGCGAGAGCCTCGGACGTGGCAACCACGCCGACATTGTTGCCGGTGGCGTCGATGAGTTGGATTTTGGGGATGTCGATGCCCTCGTTGATACGGGGGCCGCCCTTTTCGGGGGCAAGCTTCATAGGCCGTCTTACGATGTTGCGTTCTCCTCTATACGAACGCAGCGATCCTCGCCTGAGAGCGAGGCGCTGCCGTTCTTCGAATGCCGCTAAACCCTACACTTTGTATAGCATGGGAAGTGGACTGGCAAAGTCAAGCGGGCATTGCCCTAACAAGCTTAAGCCGGGTTCTCCATGTCCATCGCCGAGCGCAAAGCCGGCGGATCGGCAAAGCGCTCGGCCAAATGGGTGCCGAGCAACTCGTCATAGACCCGAAGCGTCTTGGTTTGCATCTGTGAGAGCTCGAAAAGTGCGCTGACCCGCGCATGCGCCCTCGCGCCGATGGCCGACCGCTGCTCCGGCGTGAGCGCAAGCGCGAGCGCGATCTTGGCGGCGAGCGCGTCCGCGTCG
>DATHCZ010000148.1:0-2770 GCA_035319265.1 Methyloceanibacter sp.
CTCGCTCGAGTAGAAGTGAAGCTCCTCCAACGCGAGCGCGACGGGCCGCTCCTCAGGATGGCCCTCGATATCGGCATAGAACATGGTGGCGTTGAAAGAGCCCTCGAGTTGATAGGACTCGAGCTTGGTCATGTTGACGCCATTGGTGGCGAACCCGCCGAGAGCCTTGTAGAGCGCGGCCGGGACGTTACGCACGCGGAACACGAAGCTCGTGACGACCGGTCCGTCGCTCTTCGGCACGCGAACAGGCTTGGCGGCCAGCACGACGAAGCGGGTCGTGTTGTGCTCGGCATCCTCGATGCCGGCCTTTGCGATCTTCAAGCCATAGATCTCGGCGGCGAGGCTCGAAGCGATCGCGGCCTTGGTCCGGTCGCCGAGCTCGCGCAGATGGCGCGCAGCTCCGGCCGTGTCGGCCTCGATTACCGGCCTCAGCTTGAGCGCGGCGATTGCCTTGCGGCACTGACCGAGCGCCATGGTGTGGCTGTGCACGGTCTTGAGCTCGGAAAGCTTGACGCCCGGAAGCGTGAGGAGCTGGTGCCGCACGCGCTCAAAATGCTCGCCGACGATGTAGAGTCCCGAATGTGGCAAGAGGTGATGAATGTCCGCGACGCGCCCAGCCACCGAATTCTCGATGGGAATCATGGCGAGCTTTGCCTTGCCCGACTTCACCGCTTGAAGCGCATCCTCGAAGGTCGCGCAAGGGAGCGCCTCCATCTTGGGATAGGCGTCGCTCGCGGCGAGATGCGAATTGGCGCCGGGTTCGCCCTGAAAGGCGATCTTGTTGGAACGCGGTTTCTTCATGGTCTCGGGAAGGCGGGCGAAAAATCAGCGGCGGGACTTGATGAGCTCACGCGCCCGCGTGAGGTCGGCCGGAGTATCGACACCGAGGGGGACAGTGTCAACGAGGCCGACATGGATGCGCATGCCGGCTTCGAGCGCGCGGAGCTGCTCGAGCTTCTCGCGCTGCTCGAGCGGCGACGGCGGCAGCGAGACGAATTGCTTCAAGGCCTGCCGGCGGTAGGCGTAGATGCCGATATGGTGGAGAAGCGGCCCCTCGCCATGAGGCGCGGTGGCGCGGGTGAAATAGAGCGCGCGGAGCACCTCTCCCCCTTTGAGCGGCGTGCCAACCACCTTAACCACATTAGGATCGGCACGCTCCTCCTCCCGGGCGATGACGGCGGCGATGGTGCCGATATCGGCGTCGTGGGCGCGCAGCGCGGCAAGGCAGCTTCGCACCAGGTGGGGGTCCAGAGTGGGCAGATCGCCTTGCAGATTAACGACGATATCGATCTCGTCCTTGGGGTCGAATTTCTCGATCGCCTCGAACACCCGATCGGAGCCGCTCGGGTGATCTGCCCGTGTTATCAAGGCCTTACCGCCAGCAAGCAGAACCACGTCACGCACCGCCTCGGAGTCCGTGGCCACCACGACCGGCCCGCAATCGGCCTCGACGGCGCGGCGCCAAACATGCACGATCATCGGCTCGCCGCCGATATCGGCGAGCGGCTTGTCGGGGAGCCTAGTGGCTTTCAATCTTGCCGGAATGACGATGAGGCAGTCGGTCATGCAAGGTCCGTTAGCACGGGAAATTTTCCTAGGCGACTACTGAGCGCATGGCAATTGTCTGAGTTGCAACAGGCGCATACGCCCTATAGTCTCGCGCCGCGTCGCAAGAGCTATGCAAGTAGCCCGCTCTGGGGGGACTGAGATCATGAACGCTTATCGCTTTAATCAAATCGCCATGGCAGTGCTCGGAGCGCTGTTGCTGTTCTTTGGCGCGAGGACGATCATCAACATCGCTTTCGAGAAGCCCGAAGAGAAGCCCGGCTACGAGGTTCCCGGCACCGAAGAGAAGCCCGGTGAGCAGAAGCCGGCCGGCAGCGATCTCGCCACGCTGCTCGCCAAAGCCGACGCCGCGCACGGCGCGGAGGTCGCGAAGAAATGCGGGCTCTGCCACAACTTCGATAAAGGCGGTCCGAACATGATCGGCCCCAACCTCTATGGTGTACTCGGCCGCAAGGTCGCGAGCCACGAAGGCTACGACTATTCTGATGCCCTGAAGGCCAAGGGGGGCAATTGGGATTACGAGTCGATCGACAAGATGATCACTAACCCCAACGAATACGTGCCGGGAACCAAGATGGCGATTTTCCCAGGCCTGCCGGACGCCAAGGATCGTGCCGACGTGCTCGCCTTCCTGCGCACCAAGAACGATAACCCACCGCCCTTACCTGAGGTGAAACCTGGTGCGACACCGGCACCGGGTGGCGAGGCTACGACCCCGGCGGCACCTGCCGGAAGCGATTTCATGGCGGCGCTCGCCACCGCAGACCCCAAGGCGGGCGAGGCCGACGTGGCGCTCTGCAAAGTGTGTCACAGCTTCAACAAGGGTGGCGCCGTCGTGGTCGGGCCGAACCTTTACGGCGTCGTCGGGCGCAAGATTGCCTCGGTCGAGGGTTTCAACTACACGCCCGGGCTCAAGGGGCATGACGGCGCTTGGACCTTCGACAAACTTGATGCGTGGCTCACCAACCCCGCGGCGTTCGCTCCAGGAACGATGATGGCTTTCCCCGGCATTCCGGATACCAAGAAGCGCGCCGACGTCATCGCTTATCTGAACGCCAATAGCGACAGTCCCCTGCCGATACCGAAGGCCGGTTCCGGCGGAGCCGCCCAGGGCGAAAAGGGAGCCGCGGCACCGGCTGCCGCCCCGGAGACTACTCCGACGGCGCCTGCCGCAGCCACGCCGCCGGCAGAGACAACGCCTGCG
>DATHCZ010000149.1:0-12873 GCA_035319265.1 Methyloceanibacter sp.
CGTCGGCGCTCTCGAGGAAGACATGCGCGGTCGGTGCCTCCTTGCCGCTGAGGAGTCCCCGCACGCTGCCGCCGAGATTGAGCCAGTCCTCCTGGCCAAAGGACGCGGTCTTGTCGATGCCGGCGAGAACGACCCTGGCAAATTTCAAGCCTTGCGGCGCGATGAGATCGACGAACTGTTCCTTCTTGCCCTTGAAGCCGGTGATCTCGGCGGCCTTCACCAGCAATCCCTTCGACTTCTTGTCGAGATCTTGCGCGGCTTGGGTAAGCTTCGGCCCCTCACCGGCGAACACAACGGCCACGCCGTCGGCAGGTGCGCTTCGCGTGGCAAAGGACAAGGCGGTCTGATCGCTCACGGTCTAACTCCTTCGGCCTCCCCGACCATCAGGCTTCGAGCAAATTGACCGGGGAAGCACGCGCGGGCTCAAATTGGCACCGGCGCACTCACTGGTGCAGTTCTGCAACAGCGGCGGGGAATGTGAATGACCTAGGTAAATGTTGCGCGACGCGAAAGCAAGCCGTTCGAAAACGCCGAAATTCCGCCATCTTGCACTGATGGGAATCCTATTTGGCGCCAGTGGGTTGGCATTGTTCCAAGAACCATCAGAAGCCTACCGGCTGGGGGCCAAACGGGGGACTTCGTGACGGCTATGACGACGCTTTTCGGCCGATACATGTTTCGGCAGGCGGCGAACGCGTTCCTCGTCATCTTGCTCACGTTGTCGTCAGTCGTCTGGCTGGCTACAGTATTGAAAGAACTAAACTTAATCACATCGCAAGGCCAGGGCATCCTGCTCTTCCTGCAGATGACCCTGCTCAGTCTGCCGAGCCTCGTGTCCCTCATTGCGCCAAACGCGGTGCTGATGGCGTGCCTCTACACGCTCGACCGCATGAACGGCGACAGCGAGCTGATCGTGATGACGGCGGCCGGCGTCCCGGTGTGGCGAATCGGCGCTCCCTTGATCGCGCTCGCTGGTCTCGTCTCCCTCGGCATCCTCATCACCAACGTTTTCGTTACACCGGCGAGCATGCGCGAGCTGCGCACCTTCATTACCCAAGTCAGAGGCGATCTCATCTCGCAAGTCCTTCAGCCAGGCCGCTTTTCCAGCCCGGAGAATGGCCTGACCTTCCATATCCGCGATCGCAGCCCAAACGGCCAGCTATTGGGCCTGCTCATTCATGACGAACGCGATCCCAAGCAGACCATGAGTTACCTCGCCGAGCGCGGACAGATCATCAATAATGACGAGGGTGCATACCTCGTGATGTTCGATGGTTATGTGCAGCGATTGAATACGGGAACCGCAGATAAAGCGGTGCAGATCGTCGCTTTCGACCAGAACATGCTTGATCTTTCCGAGTTGGCTCCGGAGGACAGCGCGGAGAAAGAACTCAGGCCTCGCGAGCGTTATATTAGCGAGCTGATTAATTTCGGTCCTGACAACAAGTTCTACCCGACATTCCAGGGCCAAGTGCGCTCAGAGTTGCACGAGCGCCTATCGACCCCGCTCTATCCTCTTGTGTTCGTCTTCGTGGCCATTGCGCTCTTGGGTCACGCGCGGACCACTCGCGAGAGCCGTTGGGGGCAGATTCTTGCAGCTTTCGGCCTCGCTGTGGGCTTGAGGGCGGCAGGGCTTACCGCCAACAACCTGGTCACTCTGAATGCGTGGGCCACACCCCTTGTGTATGTTATTCCGGTGGGGGCGATTCTATTTGCGGCCTATATGGCGCACGTTAGAATGTCTCCTGAATTGCGGTCCAAGCTGAGTTTTGAACTTCGGTTCAAGCCAAAAAGCATAACATTTTGGGCCGGTAGAGGGATGCGAGCAACGTGAGAGCGCAGATGCCAGGCATCAGTGCAGGCTGGACGCTTGCGCGCTACTTTTCGGCGCGCTTCTTCCTTGCCATGATGGCGATGTTCCTCGTCTGTTGCGTGCTGATCTTTTTCGTCGACTTCATCGAGATGCTCCGTCGCGCGGGCAATTACGCGGGCGACATTTCCGGCTTCCTCCTCGCTTGGATCACTCTGCTCCGCCTGCCCTCCTTCTCCGAACTCACACTGCCCTTCGCCGTGCTGATCGGCAGCATCGGCATCTTCCTGATGCTGAGCCGAACCTCAGAGCTCGTTGTCCTGCGCGCCGCGGGAATCTCGGTGTGGCAATTCACTCTGCCGGCGATGGTGGTCGCCTTCCTGCTCGGGATCGCCTTCGTGCTCCTCTACAATCCGATGGCAGCGGTTGCGCGCGGCGAGGCCGAGCGGCTTTACGGCATCGCCTTCGGCAAGGATCAGTCCCTGCTCACTGCCAGCCGGAATGCGGGCGCGTGGCTCCGCGAGGACGGCACCGACGGCCCAACTGTCATCCATGCCGCCGACGTTCTCAATCAGGGTCTCGAGTTGAACGGCGTCACCGCCTTCCAATACGACCGCGATCACGGTCTCACCGAGCGGATCGAGGCGAGGCGCGCAACGCTCAAAGATGGCCGTTGGGAACTCGATGACGCGTGGGTCAGCGCCGTCGGCCAGGAGCCCGCACTCTACAAGCATTATCTGCTCAGCACCTATCTCACGCCGACCCAGGTGCGCGATAGTCTCGGCACGGTGTTCTCGATCTCGTTCTGGGATCTGCCGAACTTCATCGAGATCGCTGAGCGCGCAGGACTCCCGGCCACGCAATATCGCGTGCAATATCAGCTGCTTTTGTCGCGGCCTTTCCTGCTCGTGACGATGGTACTGATCGCCGCCACCTGCTCCCTCAAGGGCTTCCGTTTCGGCAACGTTCAGATCAACGCCATTATCGGCCTGTCCGCCGGCTTCGCCTTTTTCGTGTTCTCTGAGATTTCGCGCAACTTTGCCATGGCGGGGCTCACCTCGGCGGTGGCGGCAGCTTGGGTCCCGGTGATCATCGCGGCGTCGCTCGCGCTCACCGTGCTCTTGTACAAAGAGGACGGGTGATGTTGCGCACGGGGGACAGACAGAAGAGATCGCGCCGGGCCCTGCCCGGCCTCACCGCGTCTAAAGGGCTGTGGTCACGCGTCGTGCGCTTGCCGCTTTTTGCGTGGGTTTTCGCCTGCTTCTTCGTCCTTCTCGCTCCCTGGCAGCAGGCCTTCGGCCAAGCACAAACCGGGCTCGAGCAGATCATCAAACCCCCGAAGATCCAGTCGTCCGAGCCGATGCTGCTGCAGGCCGATCAGATGGTCTACGACAACGACAACGGCAAGATCACGGCGAAAGGGAACGTCGAGCTCTATTACGGAAATTACACTCTGCTCGCCGATAACGTCGTCTACGACCGCAATGCGAACACGCTCACCGCGATCGGCAACGTGCGGATCAAGGATCCCGACGGCGCGGTGATTACCGCCGACCACATCACCCTCACCGACGACTTCCGCGACGGCTTCATCGATGCCTTGCGTCTCGTCACCAAGGACGACACGCGCATCGTCGCCCAGTCGGGCTCGAGAGAAGCCGGTAACGTTACGGTGTTCCAGAATGGCTGGTTCACGCCTTGCAAGGTCTGCGAGGACAATCCGGACAAGGCGCCGACGTGGCGCTTACGTGCCAGCAAGATCATCCACCGCCGCGACCAGGCAACCATCACCTTCAGGAACGCCTGGTTCGATTTCTTCGGCGTACCCATGGTGTATGTGCCGTGGTTCCAGATGGCCGATCCGACCGTGAAGCGGAAGTCGGGATTTCTCATGCCGAGCTATAGCCACTCGAACGAGCTCGGCACGACCGTGCAAGTTCCGTATTATTTCGCCCTGTCCGATCACTACGATTTCACCTTCGCGCCGATGTACACCGAGAAGGCGGGTACGCTTCTGTTCGGCAACTGGCGGCAGCGGCTGGCGAGCGGCGCCTACAATGTCGAGCTAGCCGGTGTGTGGACCGATCCAACTTCCGACGGCCCGAATCAGGACTTCCGCGGCAGCGTCAAAACAGCCGGCAAGTTTGCCCTCGATCCCTATTGGGATTGGGGTTGGGACATCACGGCGATTTCAGACGACACCTTCCGCCGCTTCTATAACCTCGACTCGCGCCTCAAGACCGACCAAGTCTCGCAGGTCTATCTCGAGGGCCTCCATGATCGGAACTACATGTCGACGCGCTTCTACAGCACGAAAAGTTTGTTGTTCAGCGACGAGCCCTTCTCGGACGCGACGGTGTATCCGATCGTCGACTACGACTACATCGTGAACCATCCGATCATCGGCGGCGAGCTGAGCTTCAACTCGAACGCCATGGCCTTCAGCAGCCAGGACGGCACCGATACGCAACGGGCGATCTTGGAGGTCAATTGGCGGCGGCAGATGATCGACGGAATCGGTCAGGTTTACACGCCGTTCGCGCAGCTCCGTGGCGACGTCTACAACGTCAGCGGCGTGGATCCCAATGCCGTCAACGGGTCGGAAGACTTTGATACGAAAGCTCCGACTGACGGCGGTATTGTTCGCGGCAACGCAATCGCCGGCTTCGAGTACCGCTATCCCTTCATCGCCACCACCGGCCCGGTCACACACGTGATCGAGCCCATCGGTCAGATCATCGTGAGGCCAAACTCGGTCGGCAACCAGCAGGACATTCCGAACGAGGACGCGCTCAGCCTCGTCTTCGACGACACGCTGCTGTTCGACATCGACAAATTCTCCGGCTACGACCGGGTCGAGACCGGTACGCGCGCCAATGTGGGTTTCCGCTATACCGCTCAGCTTGCTTCGGGCGCTTATGGGCAGGCGGTGTTCGGCCAGAGCTATCAACTTGCCGGCCAGAATGCTTACAATACGGACTTCTATCGTACCGCAGGCCTTGCCACCGACGACTCGGACTTCGTCGGCGGCCTCTACCTACAGGCCAGCAGCTATCTAGGCTTTTCCGCTCAATCGCGTTTCGACCACGACACCCTCGAAATCAAGCGCACGGATCTTGGCAGCTCCGCCCATTACGGTCCTGCGCAGTTGCAGGTGAACTACGCCAAAACGACTTCGCAGCCGGGCCTCGCTCTCGATCAGCCACGACAAGAAATCGTGTCCGGGGCCGTCCTCGCGCTGACCACGGATTGGTCGCTGCTCGGCAATCTGCGTTACGATCTGGAGACGGATCAAACGATCACCGACGGTCTCGGCATTCGCTATCAGGATGACTGCTTCACGCTTGACCTGACCTATCAGCGATCCTTCATCCAGGATCAGGACATCAAGCCCGACGAGCGCTTCCTGGTGAACTTCATGTTGAAATATCTCGGCAGCTACCAATTCTCGACCCAGGCCGATACCAGCTTCGAGTCGGCAAGTTCGGATTTGCCTTGATGCATAAGCTTCGCATGGCCTCAGACCGCATCATTGCCGCAAAGCCGCTAACAGGCATGCCGCTACTTGCCTCGGCGTTGCTTATCGCGGCCTCGGTGCTCTTGATGGTACTGCCCGAGGGCGGAAGCCATGCCGTTGCGCAGGAAGTCTCGATCAAGGTTCTAGTCAATGACGACCCGATCTCCGATTACGACATCGACCAGCGCGAGCGCTTTCTCGTTGTCACCACGCAACAGCAACCCTCTGCCGATTTGAAAAAACAAGCCACCGATCTCCTCATCGACGAGCGTCTGCAAATGCAGCAGGCGCGCAAGCTCGGCATCACCCCCGATGACGACGACATGATGAAGATCCTGTCCGACATGGCGCAGAAGAACAATCTGACCGTGGACGGACTTACTACGGCGCTCGGCAAGGCTGGCATCAACATCAAGACTTTGAAGGACCGCATTCGCGCGCAGCTTGCCTGGCAAGCGGTCGTACGGCAGAAGTTCCGCCATGACGTCGACGTCGGCGATGCCGATGTGGACAAAGCTCTGGCTCAGGCCGGAACGAGTGACGGCCAGGAAGGCGCCGCCACCAGCGCAGCCCCCGCGCTGCAGCTCAGGCAAGTCAAGTTCGAGATTCCCGCCGGCGCCGACCAGAAGACCATCGCCGGCAGACTTGCCGCCGCAGAGGCTCTGCGTGCGCGATTCGACAATTGCTCCAATGTCGGCGATCTGACCAAGGGCATCGAAGGCGCCAGCATCAAGTCTCTCGCCGATCAGCAACCCGCATCCTTGGCCCAACCCGCCCGTCTCTTAGTGATGAGCGCCAAGGTCGGTCAAATGACGCCGCCGACCCTGACGCAGTCTGCGGTCGAGATCTACGCGGTGTGCGGCAAACGCACAGTAGTCGGCGACGACAAGCTCCGCGAGGACACGCAACGCAAGTTGATGAACCAGGAAATGATGATCCGCGCCGAGCGGCTGCTGCGCGACCTCCGCCAGGACGCTTTCATCGAATATCGCTAGAGACACCGATTCCGTGCTAGCCGAAGCGGCATGGCACGTGCAGAAACACCGCTCGCGCTGACCTTGGGCGATCCCGCCGGGATCGGACCCGACATCACGTTGCTCGCTTGGCTCGCGCAAGCCCGCGAGCCAATCCCGCCATTTGTGCTGCTTGGCGATCCGACCGTACTCGCAGCGCGCGCAGAAGTTTTAGAGCTCAAGGTCCCGATCGCCGCGATCGCTGAAGCCGAACTTGCCGACGCGCGCTTTGCAGAAGAATTGCCGATCCTTCCGGTCACCGTCGCCGGTGAGGTCATAACGGGCCGGCCCCATATAGGCGCCGCCCCCGCCGTGCAGCACTCGATCGAGCGGGCGGTTCGATTGGTGCAGCGTGGAGAGGCTCGTGCCGTCGTCACCAATCCGATCAGCAAGGCCATGCTGTATCGCGGAGGCTTCGCCTTTCCGGGACATACCGAATATCTCGCCGCCCTTGCCGCAAAAGACGGTGAGATCCCGCACCCGGTAATGATGCTCGCGGCCGGCTCTTTGCGGGTCGTTCCCGTCACCATCCACATCCCGCTACACGAGGTGGTTCGTGCCCTCAGCAAGGATCTCATTCTCACGACCATCGAGATCACCGCCAACGATCTTCGCCGCTATTTCGGCATCGCGCGGCCGCGGCTGGCGGTAAGCGGCCTCAATCCGCACGCGGGAGAGCAAGGCGGCTTGGGTCGCGAGGAGATCGACATCGTCACGCCTGCCATCGAGGCCGCGCGCGCCCAAGGGCTCGACGTCACGGGTCCGCATCCGGCCGATACGATGTTCCACGCCGCCGCGCGTGCCGCGTATGACGCGGCAATCTGCATGTATCACGACCAGGCGCTCATCCCGTTCAAGACGCTCGCCTTCGATGAAGGCGTCAACGTCACGCTCGGCCTCCCCTTCGTGCGCACGTCTCCCGATCACGGCACGGCCTTCGACCTTGCCGGAACCGGCAAAGCAAGTCCGCGAAGCCTGATCGAAGCGCTCCGCGTCGCCGACGCCATGAGCCGCGCTGCCGAGAGTCGCACTTGAGCACGCCGGACGGATTGCCGCCGCTCCGCGAGGTGATCCGCGCGGCCGGCCTTTCCGCCAAGAAGAGCCTCGGCCAGAATTTCCTACTCGATCTCAACTTGACCCGGCGCATCGCCCGCGCCGCCGGGCCACTTGAAGGCGTAACGATCGTTGAGATCGGTCCCGGCCCCGGGGGCCTGACCCGCGCGCTTCTACTCGAGGGCGCGTCGCGAGTCGTTGCGATCGAAAAGGACGAGCGCTGCCTGCCGGCGCTTTCTGCGATCGCCGCACTCTATCCTGGCCGGCTCGACATTATCGCCGCCGATGCGCGAGAAATGGATTATCGGTCACTAGCCCTCCCCTCGCCCGCGCGCATCGTCGCCAACCTGCCCTATAGCGTCGGCACACCACTCCTGGTCTCCTGGCTCAAGACCGAGCCATGGCCGCCTTGGTTCGACCGGCTCGTGCTGATGTTTCAGCGCGAGGTGGCAGAGCGGATCATCGCCGCGCCGCGGACCAAAGACTACGGACGTCTTGCGGTGCTGGCGCAATGGCGCACACGCCCGCGCATTCTCTTGACCTTGCCGGCCGAGGCGTTCACCCCGCGACCCAAGGTGGATTCGGCTCTCGTCGAACTCATCCCCGAGGACACGCCCGAGCTTGCATGCGACGTCAATCAATTGGAAAAGGTCACCGCCGCCGCCTTCGGCCAGAGGCGCAAGATGCTCCGTTCCTCGCTCCGCCAGCTTACAAAAAACAGCGAAACGCTGCTTGAAAGCCTAGACATCGCTCCGACGGCACGCGCAGAGGAACTGGACGTGACCGAGTTCTGCCGCATCGCCAACGCTCTGCGGCGAGACTAAAGCTCGGCAAGCAAGTTCTGGACGAAACCCTTGAGCCCGGTGAACCGCGAGCGGCGCAGGCGCTCAGCGGTAAGGATCGCGCGCACGGCAGCGACAGCCTGCTCGACGTCGCTGTTGACCACCACGTAGTCATATTTGTCCCAGTGCTGGATCTCGTTGCTCGCTCCGAGCATCCGTCTTTTTACGATTTCCGGAGAATCCTCAGCGCGTACGTTGAGGCGCTGCTCGAGGTCGGAAGCCGACGGCGGCAGAATAAACACGGTCACAACGTCGTCGCCGGCTTTGTCGCGTAAGCTCTCTGCCCCCTGCCAGTCCACGTCGAACAGCACGTCGCGTCCCTCGGCGAGTGCCTGCCCGACGGGTTTGCGCGTTGTCCCATAATAATTGTCGAACACCACCGCCCATTCGAGAAACTCACCCTGGTCACGCATACACGTGAAGGCGTCGCGATCCACGAAGTGATAGTCCTTCCCCTCCGTCTCTCCTTTGCGCTTCTTGCGGGTAGTATGCGACACCGACATCGCGATGCCCGGCTCCTCATCGCAGAGCCGGCGCGCGATCGTGGTCTTGCCCGCCCCCGACGGCGACGACAACACCAGCATGATCCCTCTCCTCGCGATGGGCGTTTCCATGCTCCGCCTCACTCGATGTTCTGGACCTGCTCGCGCAACTGATCGATCACAGTCTTGAGTTCGAGCCCGGTCCGGCTGATCTCGATATCAGAGGCCTTCGAGCAGAGCGTATTCGCCTCGCGATTGAATTCTTGCGCCAGGAACTCGAACTTTCGCCCGACCGGCTGATCGCTTCCCATCAACTCATTGGCTGCGGCGACGTGTGCCTGCAAGCGGTCGAGCTCCTCCTGGATATCGGCCCTGGCGGCCAGTAGCAGGGCCTCCTGATGCAGTCGATCCGGGTCCAACACCGATGTTCCCTCGGTGAGACGGGCGATCTGCTCTGCAAGCCGCGTTGCGATCGCTTCCGGCCGACGAGCGGGGGCATTCGTCGCGCGTTCGACCAAGCTCTCGATTGTGGCAAGCTGCTTCTCGATCACACGCTCGAGCCGATGGCCTTCGCTTGTCCGCGCAGCGACGAGTTGATCGAGTGTATTAGCGAGCCCGGCGATGAGGGCATGGAACAACGCCGCTTGCGCCTGCTCGCTCTCTTCGGCTTCGACCGCTTCGACCACGCCGCGCATGGAAAGCAGCGTGTCGAGACGTGCCGCCTTCAGCTTCGTCAGCCTTTGCGCCCGATCAGCGACCTCGTGCGCCTGCACGAGTGCCGCCTCGTTCAGGCGGATCTCGGTCTGTTTTCCCTCGCGCTTGACGGCGAGATTGATGGTGCAATTGCCGCGCGAAAGCTTTTCCTGGCAAAGGCCGCGCGCCCTGATCTCGAGCGCTTCGAACCCCGACGGGAGCCGCAAGCGAAGATCGAGATTGCGGCCGTTGACGCTGCGGGCTTCCCACGACCAGCTCGCGTCCCCGTGCACGCCTTCGGCGCGGGCAAAGCCGGTCATGCTTTTCAGGGTCATGGCGGTTCTAGAGCCTTACCAGAGGGAAGCCTGCTCGGCCGCACTTATACCCGAGTCGGGAAGCGTTTCGGGATCGGAAGCTTTGCTTAGCGCTTCGGGTTGCGGATTGGTCTCGGCACCGTCTCGCCCCTAGCCCCGGCTGCGGGGGGCGTTGTCTCGCCGGTCGGCGCCGCGCCTTGCGATGCGCCGGTGAAAGTCTCCGGATCGGCGAAGGCTCCCGGCATATCAGCCGCGACGCTGGCGCCGGCGGCAGAACCGGTCTCGGCGGGGGCGAGAGCGGGAGCCGCGTTCTTGGCCGGAGGTACGGTGGCGGACGCTTCTCCCTCACCGGTCGCCGCCACAGCCGCCTTGGCCGCGGCCTCCTCCGCTTCCTTGGCTCTGATCTCACGCTCGACCTTTCGCCACTTCACGACATTCTTATTGTGCTCTTCGAGCGAGGCCGCAAAGACATGCCCACCTGATCCGTCGGCAACGAAATAAAGGTCTTTCGTCTTGGCAGGCTTCAGCACCGCCTCGATCGCTGCGCGCCCGGGACAGGCGATCGGCGTTGGAGGTAACCCATTGATCTTGTAGGTGTTATATGGCGTATCGCGATCGAGCTCGTCCTGCTGAATCGGATGATCGAGCATGCCCTTGCCGCCCACCAGCCCATAGATGATGGTCGGATCCGACTGCAGGCGCATGTTCTTGCGAAGCCTGTTCTGGAACACGCTCGCGATGTGCGGGCGCTCATCGGCCCGGCCGGTCTCCTTCTCCACGATCGAAGCCAGCACCAGCGCTTCTTCCGGCGTCTGGACGACGATGTCAGGGTCACGCTCTTCCCATAGTTTGGCGAGGAACTTAGCCTGAGCGGCCCGCATGCGCTCGATGATGTCCTGGCGGGTGTCATCGCGGCCGAATTTGTAGGTGTCGGGCAGTAGGCTACCCTCCGCTGGGGTCTCGGTGATGTCGCCATGGAGATCAGGATTTGCCCTGATCTTCTCGACGATCTGCTGAGAAGTCAGGCCCTCCGCCAGCGTCACCTTGTGCTCGATCGACCTGCCCTGGACGAGAGTATCGAGCACCTCGCGCATGGTCGCGCTCTTGCGGAACTCGTACTCGCCAGCCTTCACGTTCCCCGTCCCCCTGAGATACTTGAAATAAAGAATGCTGGTCATGAAGATGGGCCGATCATCGATCACTCCCTCCCGCTCGAGCCGCTCGGACATGGCGCTCACTCCCTCCCCCTTCGGCACGGCAAACACGATCGACGTGCCGAGCGGCCCCGGCTTGTCGAACTGCACCTTCACAAAAAAGTAGAGGCCAAGCGCAAGAGCCGCCAAAACGAAGACGAAGCTCGCGAGCCCATCGAGCATGTTGAGGAAGGGATGGGAATGATCTTCGGGCGGCTCGCGTTCGGGGAGCGGCGGAGGACGCGTCGGCTCGAGCGTCTCGGTGGGGCTGCGCGGGGCAAGCGACACCGGATGCCGGCCGTGAGGCGAAGCCGGGACAAGCTCACCGTGCTCCCGATTGTCGTTGGCCGTCGACGCAAAGTCCCTGGTCAATGACATTGCTGACACGTCCTGCGCGTGAAAAACCCTAACCAAGTTAAGTCGAAATATGGCGAAAGGGAGGTTCGCCTTGGCATCTTGGACCGCTCAGGAGGCGTAACGGCGCATGATCAGCGAGGCATTGGTCCCGCCAAAACCGAAGGAGTTCGAGAGCACAGTATCGATCGATCGCCGCCGCGCCTGATGCGGCACGAGGTCGATGGCCGTGGCGACCGACGGATTGTCGAGATTGAGTGTGGGCGGAGCGATATTGTCGCGGATCGCGAGCACCGAGAAGATCGCCTCGACCGCCCCGGCGGCGCCAAGCAAATGCCCGATCGCTGACTTGGTCGACGACATCGATACCTTACCGGCCGCATTGCCGAACAGCCGCTCGACTGCGGCAAGCTCGATCTCGTCGCCCATCGGCGTCGAGGTCCCATGCGCGTTGATATAGTCGATATCGGCGGGCTCGATGCCGGCGCGCTTCACCGCCGCCACCATGCAGCGATACGCCCCGTCGCCATCCTCGGCCGGAGCCGTGATGTGGAAGGCATCGCCTGAAAGCCCGTAGCCGATGATCTCGGCATAGATATGCGCGCCCCTCGCCTTGGCGTGTTCGAGTTCCTCGACTACGACCATTCCGGCCCCCTCGCCCATGACGAAGCCGTCACGATCACGATCATAGGGGCGCGAGGCGCGCTGCGGTTGATCGTTGAAATTGGTCGATAGCGCCCGGCAAGCGGCAAAGCCGGCGAGCGCCAAGCGGCACACGGGCGACTCGGTCCCGCCGGCAAGCATCACGTCGGCATCGCCGAGCGCAACCAAACGCGAGGCATCGCCGACGGCATGCGCGCCCGTCGAGCAGGCCGTCACCACCGCGTGGTTCGGTCCTTTGAGTCCATGCTCGATCGAGACATACCCTGCGGCGAGATTGATCAGTCGTCCCGGGATGAAGAACGGGCTCACCCGGCGCGGTCCTTTCTCGGCGAAGAGGAGCGAGGTCTTCTCGATTCCCTGCAAGCCGCCGATGCCGGATCCGATTAAGACGCCGGTGCGGATCTGATCCTCATAGGCGACCGGCGTCCACCCGGCATCCTCGAGCGCCTGCGTTGCGGCACCCATGGCATAGATGATGAAGTCGTCGACCTTGCGCTGCTCCTTGGGCTCCATCCAATCGGTCGGATTGAAGGTGCCGTCGCTGCCGTCGCCTTGCGGCACTTGGCACGCGATCTGGCAAGAGAGATCCGAGACATCGAAATTCTCGATGCGACGCGCGGCGTTCTGCCCTTTGAGCAGACGCTCCCACGCGATCTCGTGGCCGCAGCCGAGCGGCGAAACAAGACCCAAGCCTGTAATGACGACACGTCGCATCGCGCTTGCCGTGATCCTCGCGGGAACTGCTATCGAGCCTTAGGGCTACTTTATCACGACATGGGGCGGCTCTCGGCCGCCGGAGGCGAAGTCGCGTCAAGAGGCAGTATTCTTCTCCAGGAACTTGATGGCGTCGCCGACAGTCAGGATCGTCTCCGCGGCATCGTCGGGAATCTCACAGCCGAATTCCTCCTCGAAGGCCATGACCAGCTCGACGGTGTCGAG
>DATHCZ010000150.1:0-13085 GCA_035319265.1 Methyloceanibacter sp.
TTCGCGGCGGTCAAGGGCCTGATCGACGAAGGCATCATCCGCTTCGCGGGGCTTTCGGAAGTGTCGGTGGCCGACATCGACAAGGCATCCGAGGTCTTCCCGGTTGTCAGCGTGCAGAACCGTTACAACCTCGTCGATCGCGCCAGCGAGGACGTGCTCGACTATTGCGAGGCGAACGGCATCGGCTTCATTCCGTGGTACCCGCTCGCGGCCGGCGAACTCGCCAAGGATGGGTCGATTCTCGATCGCATCGCCAAGGCGCATGGGGCCGCTCCGAGCCAGATCGCGCTTGCTTGGGTGCTGAAGCGGAGCCCCGTGATGCTACCGATCCCCGGCACCTCGAAGGTCAAGCATCTCGAGGAGAACGTCGCTGCGGTGAATATCAAGCTCAGCGAGGATGAGTTCGCTTTGCTCGATCGCGAGGGCCGCGCCGCATCCCAAGCAGCGTGATGCGCCTCACTTCTCGACGTGAGCCGCCTTCGTGCCGCTGAGATGACCGTAAAGGGCGAGTGCGCGGTTTACGTACGACGCCTCGGGCAGAGCAAGCGAGGAGGCTAGGCTTTCGCCGGCGAAGGCGAGCCCATAATAGCGGAACACGCCGGGCGACTCGCGCTGCACGAAGTGGACCGATTGCAGGTCGCCGGGGTCGAACAGCGTCAGCATGAAACTCCTGACCGGAGTCACGTTCTCGACCGCCACGACGAACCCATCGGCGGTCAAGTCCCTCACCTTCATGCGGTAAACCACCTCCTCTGAGGTCCGGTTGTCCTGCTGGGCGAAATAGAGATCCTCTCCACTCTTCATCTCGGTCAGGGTGAAATCGGCGCGCGAGTGGCCCGTGTCGGGCGAGACGAGCGCCGAGGCGCTGTCGATCAGCGTGCGCCAGCCGCCATCGGTCACCGACCAATATTGCAGGCCCTTCAGCGAGGAGATGGCGCCAAAGCGCTTCAGCAACTCGTCGGTCGTGCCCCCAAAATGGAAACGGCCGGCCAGCGCCACCAAAACGCCGTCGTCCTTAGCCTGCCAGCCGATGCAAGGGGCGGGCTTCCAGGCGGCAAGGTCCTTGCCGCTGATGATTTGAACGGCGGGCGCGGCATCGACGGCGGCATAATCGGGCACGGGGGACGGGCCGCAGGGTGGCACGGGACTGTCGGCGGCGGCGCCCGCTCCGGTCAGGACGAAGATCAGCGCGATGGCGAGCAGGACTCTCACGGGCCAAAGCTGTAGCGAATTGCGGATCGCCGCGAAAGCCCGGAACTTGCCTCCCGCCATGACCAATTCGTAACGGCTTTGGCTTAGGCTTCGCGCCGATGCAAGGAGGACGCCAAGCGAGGATCGCATGCAGGCTGAGGAGCTGACATTCGTGGGTACCTGCGACATCGCAGGCCTCGTGCGTGGCAAGGGCTTCCCGTCGGGCGAGCTCGAGAGCCGCCGCAAGACGGGCATCGGCTGGACCCATTCCAATCTAATGCAGACCTGTTTCGGTCCGATCTTCGATACGCCGTTCGGCACGGGCGGTGATCTCATGATCGTGCCTGACGCTTCCGCCGAGGTGCGGGTCGATTTCGACAAAAGCGCGCCCGGCGCCGAGGTCGAGCATTTCTTCCTCGGCGACATTTGCAACACCGACGGCAGTCCTTGGGAATGTTGCCCGCGCGCGTTCCTGCGCCGGGCGATTGCGGCACTCAAGGAGGTGAGCGGACTCGAGCTCCGTTGCGCCTTCGAGCAGGAATTCGTCTATACGGGAATAGAGGATCGGCCGGGCCATGCTTACAGTCTCGATGCGTTCCGCCGGCAGAGTCCGTTTGGCGAGTGCTTGGTCGCGGCGCTTCGCGTGGCGGGCGTGACGCCCGACTCGTTCCTCACCGAATATGGGCCGCGCCAGTTCGAATTCACCGTCGCGCCACGGCCGGCACTCGAGGCCGCCGATCATGCCGTTATCGCGCGCGAGATGGCGCGTTCCGTCGCGTTTCGTCTTGGCCACCGCGCGATCTTCTCACCGATGCCCGTGGCGGATGGCGTCGGCAACGGCGTGCATATTCATTTCAGCCTGCGCGATGAGGCCGGACGGGCAGAGACCTACGATCCTGCGGGCCCGCTCGGCTTGAGCGCATCAGCCCGGCATTTCGCCGCTGGTGTGCTTGCCCACCTCCCCGCCATTACCGCAATCACCGCGCCGTCGCCCGTGTCCTATTTGCGTCTCACGCCAAACCGCTGGGCGCCGACCAATATCGACATCGTCAAGCAGGACAGAGGGGCCGCGCTCCGCGTGTGTCCTGTGTTTGTGGCGGTCAAGAAGAAGGACATCGCGTGGGCGTTCAATCTCGAGTTCCGCGTGTGCGATGGGGCAGCCAGTCCCTATATGGCGCTCGGCGCTCTGATCTTCGCCGGGGTCGACGGCATCGCCCGGAAGCTCGCACTCCCGCAATGCGGCACGCCGGTTGAAGCTCTGCCGCATTCGCTCGGCGAGGCACTCGATAACATGGAGAAGAGCGAGGCGGTCGCGGCCTGGTTCGGACCGGTTTTCCGCGAGGCCTATCTCCGCCACAAGCGCTCCGAGCTCGCTCACGTGAAATGGCTCAATGAGCAAGACCTCTGCGCCCGTTACGCCGAAGTCTATTGAGCGGCAGCTGCGAGCTTTAGTGCCTCGTCGGTCGAGACCATGCGGCAATAGCCCTTGAAGCATTGGAGCGCCTCTTGATGCCGCGTTTCCGTCTCGGCGGCGCAGGCGTCGTGCACGCAACTCATGTAATAGCCGCGGTCCGCCCCGTCCTTGACCGCATGGTCGATGCATTGGTCGGTCAAGAAGCCGGTCACGAACACATCCTCGATGCCGATGTTGCGCAGGAGATAATCGAGATTGGTCGAGTTGAAGACGGAGGACGAGGTCTTCGCGAGCACGATCTCGTCGCGCGCGGGCGCGATGGCGGCTAGGACTTTGGCCTCCCACGATCCCTTGGCGATCATGATGCCGGATAGCTTGTAGTCGAGACTGCGGTCACGGCCGTCCTCGGTGAGGTTCTCCATCACCGTGTAGATGATTTCGAGATTTGCGCGGCGGAAGGCAGCGAGCAGTTGTGCGATGTTGGGAATGACGCGTGTCGTGGCAATTGCATGAAATTCGGTTTTGGCGCTGGCGTCGCTCGGGCTAAGGGTGGCGTTCTGCACGTCGATCACGAGCAGCGCCGTGTGTCCCTTGCGGATCGGGCGGTCGCGCGTGAGGCTGGAATTAACGGCTGTCATTGCTGTTGCTTACAGATCGGAATGGCGGATCGCCCATTTGAGAGGCCGAATCGATAGCAATACCTTTACATCGTGTGTGCAGAATGCGCGATCCGAAGGGCCGCCCGGCTCGTAGTAAGGCGCGCTGCCTAAAAAGGGCTGAGGCATTTGTGAAGGGAGACGGCCATGCGCTATCTGGCAACGGCAATAATTTTCGCCGCGCTCAGTCTCGGTGTGTCGATTCCGGCAAACGCGGACGATGTGGCTGCGATCGAGGCGATCGACAATGCCGCGGGCGAGCTCGATGAAGCGTTCGTGAAGCAGGACGCGGACGCGATCAAGTCGCTGACGACGCCGGATCATGTCGCGGTCACCCACTATTACGGTGAGCCTACGACGGTGGCGGAGCAGATCGCTTCGTTGCCCGAGCTCAAATATGAGCAAACCAATCTGACCGAGCCGACAGTGAAGTTGCTCGGCCCAGACGCCGCGATGCGCACCTTTACCGCCAAGCTCGACGGCACTTTCAAGGGGGAGTCGCTTACGGCGCGCGTGTTCGTCACGCAAATCATGCAGAAGCTCGACGGCAAGTGGCGTGAAAAGTTCTACCAGGTCACCGCGCTGAAGCAGTGACAGCCATCAATGAGGCCCCGATGACGAGGAAGTTTATGCTGCACGGCGCGGGCTTTGCGCTCGCCGTCACGCTTGTTCTTCTCAGCCTGTCTGGTCGTGCCATGGCCGAAGCAGGTGCCTGCCACGATCTGGTCGGCACCTATCTCACCAAGAATTTCGCCAAGGGTGCGAGCGGTGATGACTTCACCAGCCGAAGCCTGATTGTCTTCTCTGGCAGCGGTCAGGCGTCGTTCACCGATTCGGGGGAGGGCGGTGAGGCAGGCTTCGGTCCGTTCACCGACGGGCGCGGCTCATGGCGCTGCCTCGAGGCCAACAAGCTCCACGCGGTCACCTTGGATTTCACCACGCCGACGGCCGAACAACCCAAGGCCGACATCGGCCGGCTCGATTTCGATCTTGCTTACGATCCGGCGAGCAAGACCATACGGGGCACGGCGACGCTTCGTCTTGTTCCGCTCGGGAATGATCCGCTGGCGCCAGGCGAGGGGGGCGGGCGTCAATTCGAGATCACCGGTCAGCGTATCGAGGCGCCATAAGTGTAGCTTTTGGAGCGACTACAATCCGTCTTTGAATTTGATCGCGGCATGAGAGCCGTCGCAGAACGGTTTGTTCTTCGAGGCGCCGCAGCGGCATAGCGTGACGCGGTTGCGTACCTCGTAGCGGTAGCCGTCCTCGGCGATCACGGCGACGCCGCCGCGCAGCCATAACGGCCCCGAGCAATCCTCTGCGGGGTCCTCCACCAGCCCGATTGATTCCGGAAGCTTTGGCTCGATCGGCTCCCCGGTGTCGTTATCCCAAGCGACGAGCCGGCCGGAAGGACAGTCGCAGGTCTGGCGCACGAAGTTCTCCCGCGCCTTGGCTTTGTCGGTCTCGTAGACGAGGCGCCAGACCTGCCCGTTGGGATCGCAGAAGCGGGCGAAGGCGCAGAGGGTGTCAGCGTCGGTCAACGACAGGACCGGACCCTTCATGAGCTTGGCCTGCTCGCGATAGGGTTTGCGACTTGCCGTCTCGGTGCCATCGAAGCCGATCTTGGAATGCGTGCCGTCGCAATAGGGTTTGTGACCACTATGGCCGCAGCGGCAGAGCGCGGCGTTGGCCTTGGCGGGAAGAGGCTTGCCCCAGTCCCAGCGGATCGACTCGCCATCGGCATTGGCGCCGATGGTCGCCTTGGCGATCGGCAACTCCCCGGCGAGGAGATAAGGGCCGTCCTTGGTCACGCGAACTTCCGCCAAAGCGTCACCTCCCTTTTTGATGTTTCGCTTACTGCCTCGGCACTCCGGGCGAGGCTGCCGCGTTATGATTTTCGCAGTAAAAAGCGCGAATAACTCTCACGGTAACTAGAGGAGACGTTCATGGCTAAAGATAGCATCACCCGGGATCAATTGGCGAAACTCCTGAACGAGGACCTGTCGCGCGAGTATCAGGCGATCATCGCCTATGTGGTCTATTCGCAAGTGCTGAAGGGCGCCGAATATATGAACATCGCCGCGCAACTCGAGCAGCACGCGCATCAGGAACTCGAGCATGCGCTCATCCTCTCGCGGCAGATCGACTATCTTGGCGCCATGCCGAGCGTCACGCCGAAGACGGTGAAGACATCGGAAAAGATGCGCGACATGCTGAAATTCGATCTCGATAACGAGAATGTCACGATCATCAACTATCGCGAACGCATCCGCCAATGCGAGGCTCTGGGCGAGTTCGCCATGGCGGAGCAGATCCGCGATATCCTGGTCCAAGAGCAGGACCACCAGATCGATCTTGCCACGGCGCTCGGCGAGGAGGTTCCGGATGTGAGCCGCCTGCGCAAGCGCAAAGGCTGAGCCGATAATTGTCACGGAAGCCACCTAGCCGGCGTGAGGTAGCCTGCTGTCGGTTAAGGCTTGAGTCTGGCTTGCCAGAGAGGCCAGCCTCAGTCATTTCTCTCATTCGGCAATCTGTCATCGAGGGAGGACCCAATGGCCAAAGGGCAACAGCGGAGCAACAAGGAAAAGAAGAAGCCTAAGCAGAAGAAGATCACGCCGCCGGCCTCATCCTCGGCAAGCGGTCAAAAATCCGGCCAAGGCAGCCCCAAGAAGGGCTGATCCGAGGGGTCCTTGTCCGCACGGGCTGATAGCCAGGACGGAGGAGGAGGAGCCTGGTTGCGTATTGTCGGGCTGAGCTTCCTGCTCGTTCTGCTGTCATGCCTCGCGCAGGCGGCGGAGACCTCGCTGGCCGTCATGGTCGGCGGCGAAACGCGCAATTTCACGCGCGCGGCGCTGCTCGCGCGGAGCGACGTTACGACCATCAAAGTACCTTTCGACATCACCTATCGGGGACCGATGACCTATCGGGCTATTCCGGTGGCGGCGTTGCTGGCCGGGATGAAGGTTCCGCCCGATAGCGTGATCGAGGCCGTAGCCCTCGATGGCTTCACCGCGCAGCTACCGCTCGATCTGGTCCTCAACACCGATGAGAGCAAGGCAGTCGCGTGGCTCGCCATTGAGGAGCCCGAGCACCCCTGGCCTCCGGTCCCGGGGAAGGACGTGAGCGCAGGCCCGTTCTACATCGTGTGGACCGGCGCCGAGGTGGCAAGCATCCGCAGCGAGCAATGGCCGTTTCAGATGGCGAAGCTCGAAAGTCAACCTTCTCCGGCGTCGCGTTGGCCGGCGCTCGGCGTCGATCCTGCGCTGCCGCCGACCGATCCTGTCCGCGCAGGCCAAGCCCTGTTCGTGGTTCAGTGTCTCACCTGCCACAAGCTGAACGCAGCGGGCGCGGCCGACGTCGGGCCCGACCTAAACTTGCCGCAGAATCCGACCGAATATCTGACACCAAAGGGTCTGCACGATCTGATCCGCAATCCGAAAACGGTGCGCACCTGGCCGGCCCAGGCGATGCCGCCTTTCCCGCCCGACTATCTCAGCGACCGCGACATCGATCTCGTCATTGCGTATTTGAAGCACATGGCTGGCCGCAAGATCGCCCAGTAGCGGCTTACGCTTGTGTGACCACGTGGGAGCATGGCGGGGGGTGATTCCGTGCTAGGCTTGATGGCGTGTCCATCACGGTAGAGCGCGAGGATTCGTTTCTAACCGGACCTACCGCTTCGGGCGAGGGGTCAGGCGAGGGCAGGGCCGCCGGATTTGCCGGCTCCGCCGTGCTGCATGGGATCCTCCTTCTCTTGGTTTTCCTCGCCATGCCACCCGGCACGCTCGGGTCGTCCAGGGATATCCTGTCAATTCCCGTCGAGGTCTCGCTCGGGGACGATGTCAGGCCGGCCAAGAAGGCGGAAGCCGCGGAACTCCCCCAACAGGCCTCTCAGTCGGCACCGTCGAGCCCGACCGTGAGCGGGGAAGGATCATCGGCGAGCGGACCGCTCGATGCGCTCGACGCCAAGCTCAAGGCCTTGGCCGAGTTGCACCAGCCCGACGTCGCGACGACGAGCGATGACAGCGGCTCCGGGCAAACGACCATGATCGCGGTCAACGAGGCGACGGCGGGCGAGCTTGCCGCCGCCAAGGACGTGATCAGGGTTCAGGTAATGCGCAGGTGGAATCTCGATTTGAAGGGCCTTAGCGGCGGCGATTCCTCGGTGCCGATTCGTGTGCGGGTGGCCAGCGACGGCGTGGTGTTGAAGGTGGAGCTTGTCGACACGCCGCGCTCGGCCGATCCCGCCTATCGCGAGATCGCGCTCAGCGCCAAGAATGCCGTGCTGATGTCGTCGCCGTTCACACTGCCGCCGGGTCATTATCGCGGGGTGATGGATCTCGTGCTCGACTTGAACCCGAGAGACGCGCTGCACTAAGGGTGGCCGCTACTGCCGTCACGGGAGGTCGCGCGCGACGCGAAAGCCGGTCAGGGTGGAATAATCGTACTCGCCGTCGCCACTCGCGCCGCCGCCGCTCCGCGCTGCCGAGCGCACGAAGACCGGCAGATTGATCCACGATCCGCCGCGAATGACATGCTTGCGGCAGTCGGGGTCGGTCCAGGGGCTGCCATCGTCCGGCGCGCCATCGTAGGTCTGGTGCCAGCAATCCTCGGTCCACTGCCAGGCATTGCCCAACATGCCGTACAGTCCAAAGCCGTTCGGCGCGAAGGCATCGACATCGGCGAACAGGCGCTTGTCCCACTCGCTGCCGCAGCCATTGCAATTGGCCTGGTTGACGCCGATGCCGTCGCCCCACCACCGCGCTGTCGTAGTGCCGGCGCGTGCGGCATATTCCCATTCGGCTTCGCTCGGCAGGCGATAAGGTCCGGTTGGGCGCGCCGTGCCCGGACGCTCTTTGCGGACCTCGGCATTCAGCCACTCGATAAAGCGCTGTGCATCACGCCAATCGAGACAGACCGCGGGCCAGTGCGGCGTATCGGCATCATAAGGGGCAGAGGCCTTACCCCGGCCCGGCGAGCGCCAGCCCATGTCGAGCAGCGGATTGCAGGGCGCGGGCTGGTAGCCCGTGTCGCGCAGGAAAGTGAGGAACTGCTCGCTGGTGATGTCGTATTTGCCGAGCGCGAAGGCCTTGATGGCGACCTTGTGCTGCGGCCCTTCGGTGTCGAAGCGCCCGCTTTCGCTCGGCGGGCTTCCCATCACGAAGCTGCCGGCGGGGATGCCGACCATGGCCGGACAGTTGGCGCACTCCGTGAATTCGCGATCCTTGTGCTCCTCGCCCTGCGCAGCTCCGACCGACAACGCAAGGCCAAGCAGAAATAAGGGCACGGACGAACGGTATGGCCTTCTCCGCATCATGCTGAGGGCGTCATTGTCGATCTTTGCGAGCGTCGGGAAAGGCGTCGGGAGCATCGAGCAGGATTTTCGACATGGTCCAGCGCGGCGGAAGCGTCTTGGTGACATCGTCGATGCGCCAATGGCCGTCCTCGCGCACGAGGTCGAACAGCATGTTGCTCGGCCGACCGAAATTCTTGAACGTGGCGCGCACCTGCGCCTTGTCGGCCGCTTTGGACACCAAGGCGATGCTGAGCTCGGTGAGCTTCCAGTCCTGACCGTCGATGAACACGTCCCAATCGATTCTGCCGACCATGCCTTCCGGCGTCTCCTTCTCGTCCTTGTCGACTAGTGCCTGGAGGCGTTTGCTGTAGATGCGAGGAAGCCCCGGATTGTCATTATCGGCGGTGTAGGTCGCATAGATGGCCTTGATCAGCGACACGGGGTCGCTGTCGGCCGGGGCAGCCACCGCAGGGCTTGCAGTCAGGGCGAGCGCAAGAAGCAGGCTTAACACGATGCGCATGGCACCACCTGGCATGGGACTCAATCGAGCTTCTGATAGGTGTTATCGAGCTCGTCTTGCACCACGATCGCCTTGCCCGCCGCGCCGAGGACGAGGTTCTTTTCCGGCACCATGGTGGTGTAGTGCCAGCCCGTCGGGAGGTTGAGCTTGGCGGCGAGAGCCGGCAGGTCGTCATAGGTCAGGGTCTTGTCGACGATCCCGGCATAAGCCTGCATGACGTAGCGAGCGCCGCTGGGCGCCTCGAGCATGAACACGGGACGTCCGGCCTTGAACAGATAGACCGTGTCGCGGTCGATGGTCTGTTCGCGATAAGGGCGGTGGAGCAAGTCCAAAAACCCGACATCGATGGTGGCGCGCTCGGTGAGCTTGAGGCCACCGGCTTCGATCGTTTCACCGGCCTTCGTGGCCCCCGAGGCCGTGATCTGGTCCATCAGGAAATGACGCGGGCCGTTGAGGAGAACGGTGATGGCGCTGAAACGCTGCTTCATGGCGTCTTCGGTGACGGCGTTCCAGACGGAAGCGGGGCAATCGTTGAGGCCGAGCGTGTTATAGACCGTGGCCTCGAGGTGCAGTCCTTGGCGCACGACCGGGATGATCTCGCAATAGCGCGCGTCGCGCACGCCGGTGATGGTGTTTCCTTGGATGACCGGGAGGGGCGCTGCGGCCAGGACGGCCGGGCCCGCGAGCATGAGGCAGGCAAGAGCCGCAAATCGAGAAGAGCGGGAGACCATCTCAGAAGCCGGCGCAGGACATGCCGCTCGCCGCGGTTGGACAGTCTATATGTATTGGGGCTTGACGGGCCCGGGTCGCGACTATCGCTCGCTGCTGGGCAAGCTTCATGCGGCAGTCGCTGTAGGCGGCCGTTCCCGGTGTGGTTCCATAGCCGACGCATATCTTATCGTCAGCGAGATCGTTTCGCTGTGCGTCGTTCTGGGCTGCGACTGTCTGGACAGCGGCGTCATTCGGCGACGTCCAGCAGCCCATCAAGAGCGCCGCCGCCGCCAGAGCTGCCAACGCAGATAATCGCACCGTACGCTTCCCCTGTTTGGCCAGCCAATTCTAGCCAAGGAGACCGCCACGCAATAGGGGCGAAGCGATGACGCGTGCAGGTCGAAATTGGCCAATCCCCGCTAGTTGAGCGGGGAGTAGTCGCAATGCGCGCCGCCACCCGATTTCTGCTGCACCTCGCTCGGGTTGATTGCGCACTTCAAATTGGAGAGCGCCGCAAAGCTCGATCCCGCCGCCCCTTCAACCTGAACGCCGATCTCGGCGAGCGTGGTGTAAAGCTCGTGCGCGCGCCGTCCCATGAGCATGACGGTCTTCTTGCCGAACGCGAGGTCGCAGGAATGCTCGGTGATATCGACATTGCTGGCGCGGCAGGTGATCTTGTCGGCCGACACCAAGGTCGTCTCTCCGGCCGGGTAAGCGACATTGGTCTGGCCGTTGAGGAACTTCGCGAGCACGGCCTTGTCGGTCGCGCCGAGCAGCGGCGAATTCTCGGCGACCAGGGCGGCGAGGGCCAGAGCGCCGTTGCCGTCAGCGCTCTCGGCCAAGGCCGCGCTCGAAAAGCTCACGAGTGCCGCCACAAGAATAAGTCGCGCCGGACGCACGGCCCGCGTCTCCTTGTCCTCAAACGCCGCGGAGCACAGTTCCCGCGGCGAGAATGAGATAGGCGATCAACAGCACGATGAAGCCGCTATGAGTGTGAGCGATCGAGATATGGGCGTAGTGAATGATCACCGCGACGGCGGCGATGATGATCGAAACGACGAAGGTGATGATTTTCGGCGCCGAAAGTTCCAGCATTGCTTTGTTCTCTCCCGGAGATTGAAGCGCGCGCGAGCCTACTCCATCGCAGGGCGAAGCGGTAAGTGAATCGACGCTCCGCCCGCCAGTCGCCGGGGACGAACTATCCGCGATTGGCCAGCCGCGAGATCATCGAAGGGGTGAGATAGACGATCGACGTTTTGCGTTGTCCGTCCTGGACGTAGCGAAACGTCAGAATTGCGCCGCCGAGTTGTTTCGAGCCGGCAATCTTGGGCGCCTCAAAACCGAGGCTGAAGTGCGCGCCCGCGGGAACGATGCCCTCGGTTTTTTGTCCTTCGACACTCAGCGCGAGCTCGAGTTCACGCTGGCCTCCATCCGGCTTGAGAACCGCGTAGACCTCCTGCATGGCCTGATCGGACGTGTTGATTCCGTTGATGGCGAATCCCCCGACGCCGCCCGATGACGCTTGGAGCTGCTGATCGTCGAGAAGCCAAACCAGCGGACCGCCGGGAGTCGCCTTGGGCTCTTGTTTCGTTGCGGGCCAGCTCGGTGTCGCGGTTGCCTGAATGGCCTCAGGTTCTGGGGCGGGCGGCTCCGCCGCGCTCGCACCCACGG
Source organism: Methyloceanibacter sp. (assembly GCA_035319265.1). Classification (GTDB taxonomy): domain Bacteria; phylum Pseudomonadota; class Alphaproteobacteria; order Rhizobiales; family Methyloligellaceae; genus Methyloceanibacter. The sequence continues at coordinate 11,460 of DATHCZ010000150.1, forward strand.
CATCCGCTGTGCTCGCAACGGTGTTGCAGGAAGCCTGTCCCGCCTCACATGGGGGAGGAGCCTCGTCCTGCTCGGCGGGCTTGGCATCGAGAGGAGCGGGGGCAAGGATCTGCGCGGTCGCTGCGGCGTTGGCAGCGACGGCGGCCGAGATACGCTCGATTGCCTTGTTGATCTGATCGGCGGTTTGCTGATCGAGCACGAGCTGGAGCTTGGCTCCGAGCCAAGCCAAACCCGTGCGCATCTGGCTCGGCTCCTTGGCCATCGCGACGAAGAGAAAGCCGACCAGCGCCGCCATCGAAACCAGCGTCGAAGCAAGCGCAATCCAAAAGCGGCGTCCGCTATAGGACGCGACCAGTAGAGCGAAGAGCACGACGCCGGCAGCGAAGAGACTCAAAACCGTTGTCCCCCCACGTCAGTCGTTGCAACGAATCGATGACATCACGAAACCGTGGCATGACCACGGCGAATCCATAGGTAAAATGCCAGAAATTGGCCGATTCCCGTGGGCGCCCCCCACTATAACGCGGATGCGGTTATTTGGTGCCCCAGGCCGGACTCGAACCAGCACGTCGTTGCCGACAACAGATTTTGAGTCTGCCGCGTCTACCATTCCGCCACTGGGGCACGGCCGGCAAGATGGGGTAAGCCCTCGGCGCGGTCAACCGCGCGTTGCCCGGCGATAGACAAGGTCGCGCGCGCCCGTTAAGCAAGCTTCATGCTGCAGCGTCTTTATGACAAGGTCATCGCGCTCTCGGAAAGCCCCAAGGCTCTCCCGACGCTGGCCGCGGTCTCCTTCGCCGAAAGCTCGTTTTTTCCCATTCCGCCAGACGTGGTTCTGGTGCCGATGGCATTGGCCCAGCCGCACAAGGCGCGGCTCTATGCGCTGGTTTGCACCATCTCCTCGGTGCTTGGCGGCATGTTGGGTTATGCCATCGGCGCTTTCCTTTACGACACGGTCGGCCATTGGCTGATCGCAGCCTACGGTTATGGCGAGGGTATCGACGCCTTCCGTGCGGCCTACGCCAAATGGGGCGCCTGGATCATCCTGATCAAGGGCATGACGCCGATCCCCTACAAGATCGTCACGATCGCCTCAGGCTTCGCCGGCTATAATTTCTTCATGTTCGTGGTGCTGTCGCTGATCACCCGCGGCGCGCGTTTCTTTCTCGAGGCCGAGTTGCTGCGCCACTTCGGCGAACCAATCCGCGGCTTCGTCGAGAAGCGATTGACGCTCGTCACCACCGGCTTCCTCGCGGTGTTGATCGGCGGGTTCCTGATCGCCAGATATGCCTTCTGAGATGGATGCAACGGGCAAACCCATCCTCGCCCTGCCGCCGCGCACCGTGCTGGCCGTGAGCGCGGTCGTGTTCGTCGTCGCCACGGCCACCATCCTCGCGGCCCTGGGCTTCGAGCATCTCGGCGGCTATGCGCCGTGTCCGCTTTGCCTCGAGGAGCGCTACGCTTATTATTTCGCCGTGCCGGTCGCCGCGTTTGCCGTTCTGCTGGCAAGGGGTGAGCAAGTCGGCATTGCCCGCATCCTGTTGCTCGCCATTGCACTCGCCTTCCTCGCCAATGTGGGGTTGGCCGTCTACCATGCCGGCGTCGAGTGGAAATGGTGGCCGGGGC
>DATHCZ010000151.1:0-9388 GCA_035319265.1 Methyloceanibacter sp.
AGGGGAGGGTGCCGGTGCACGTCTTCCCGTTCCGGATGACCGACGCCAATCTGAATGCGCGGCGGTCCGACCAATGGGCCGGTTTCTGGGCCGACTTGAAGAAAGGACACGATCTATTTGAGCGGACGCGGATGCCGCCGGTCGTCAGCGTGTGCAACGGGCGCTACGCCTTTTTGCCCGGGAGTTCCACTTCGATTGGAAGCGCCATCGAGCAGCGCTGCCCGCCCGAAGTCGCCACCAACTCCAACTAGACCTCAGGATTTTCGCCACGGGTCGAGGCCGACACGAACCCGCTCGCGGCTTTTCATGCCGGCGCTTGGGTCGGCAAGAAGAAAAAGGCAAGACCAAAGACCAAATAGACAGCGAGCAGTTGCACGCCCTTAAGCCAGTCGGATCGTCCATCTTCGGCAACCTGGCTCATAATCACCGCAGACAGTAGAACCATCAGAACGAGCCCAGCCGGAAATGCCAAATCCATCGGCGCGGGACCGACGAAAAGACTGGCAAGCACGAGGACGGGAGCTACAAAAAGGGCCACCTGAATACTCGAGCCAATTGCGATCGAAAGCGCCAAATCCATCCGGTCCTTCAAGGCCGCGGTTATCGCGGTCGCATGCTCAGCTGCATTGCCCAGGATCGCGACGACGAAGACTCCGACGAACACATTGCTGAGACCGAACTCGTGTGCCGTGGGTTCTATTGCACCCACCAGAATCTCGCTCATCCAAACGATTCCCGCGGTAGCGCCGGCGAGCACGGCGGCAGATCGACCGACCGGCACGCCGGTTCCTTTCTCCTCTTCGTGGTAGGCGCCGGTGAAGAGCGCAGAATGGGTTACAAGCGCGAATACAAGGTAAAGCGCATAAACCACGAGGAGCACGATGGAAATCGAGACGCTGAGGCGAATAAGGCTCTGCGCACTTGTGTTCTCGGCGACTTGAAAGGCGGCAGGAAGCACTAATGCAATCGCTGCAAGAAGCAGCATCGTCGCTTGAGCGCGAGCGCCCGCGGCGTTGAAGTGTTGCTCTGATCGTCCTAATCCGCCGGCTAACATTGCGCCGCCGAGCACCAGCAGCACGTTACCGACAATCGAACCAGCTATTGACGCCTTGACCACGTCTTGCAATCCGGCATGCAAGGCAGCGAGTGCGATGATGAGCTCGGCCGCGTTGCCAAAAGTCGCATTGAGAAGCCCTCCGACGCCCTCGCCCATCCGGTCGGCAAGTTGCTCCGTGGCGCGGCCCATCCACCCGGCGAGGGGCAGAATGGCCAGGGACGAGGCGATGAAAATGAGGAGAGGACGCTCAGGAGCCAAAAACTCTAAAGCAATTGCGATTGGAAAGAACACCAGAAGCCAGGTCATCCAGCGGTGCTCCTTAGTCGGACGGATCAGCCTGATCTTGGAGGTAGCCTCTGACAGCAGCCTCAATCGTCGGAAAGAAGTTCCTTTCCCCAATCAGGGAAAACAATCCAAAGCGTTTAAGCTTGTCCTTTACCGGATCCTTTAATTCGGCGAAGCACAGCTCGGTTCCGGCGCTGTGCAAGGTCTCGTCCAATTCGCTGAGAGCGTCGGCGGCGGTGATGTCCATGTCCGTAACCGGCTCTGCCGCAACGACCACCCAGCGCACCTGACCAGTTGATCTTGCGACCGCATCCAAGACACGCTCGCGGAACAACTCGGCATTGGCGAAAAACAGAGGTGCGTCCCAACGAAAGAGAACGAGTCCGGGTATTTGGCGAGCGTTGGGGTAACGCTCGATGTCGTGGTAACCCTCGACATTGTCCGGACGCCCCAACACCGCAGAGTGCGGGCGCCAACCGCCCCACAAGAACTCGATGACGGCGATCACAACCGCTAAGCCGATGCCCGGGATCGCACCGAAAACCGCAACACCCAAGAAGCACACTATCGATAGCCAGAATTCCCAAGGCTCGACCTTATAAATTCGCATCAAGTCGGCGATCTCGAACAGGCCGATGGCTGAGGCGATGACGACTGCGGCCAAGGCCGCCGTGGGCAGATTCTGGAGCAGATTGGGTGCGGCTAATAACAGCAGGGCGACGGCGAGCGCTCCGACGACTCCGGTCAACTGGGTTCGAGCTCCGGCAGCTTCCGCAACCGGGGTTCGCGACGAACTGCTGCTGATCGGAAAGCCCTGAAACAATCCGGCGGCCAAATTAGCCGCACCGAGCCCGACCATCTCCTGATTGGGATCGACCTTCGCGCCTGTTCGCGCCGCGTAAGCGCGGGACAGCACGCTCGTGTCGGCGAACGATACGAGCGCCACGGCCAAACCCCCAATGACGACCGGGACGATGTCGCTTTGGCTTATTTGCGGGAAAGCGAATGCGGGTAACCCCTGAGGAAGGGAACCCAAAACCGATACATGAGCGCGCGCGGCCAAATCGAATGCACCGACGATTGCCGTAGCGCCGACCACAGCAATCAGTATCCCAGGCACGCGCTTGTTGTGTTTGAGCAAGAGGATCAAGGCCAATGTGCCGGCGCCGACCGCAAACGCCGTCCAGTTCGCTTTTCCATTCAAGATCGCCTCGGTTATGGCCCATGATTTCCGCAACGGCCCATCGCCTTCGACCGAAAAACCGAAAAGCTTAGGCAGTTGGCTGATCAATACCGTCAGGGCGATTCCGTTCATGTAGCCGTAACGGATCGGTTTCGAAAGAAGCTCGGTTATGAAGCCGAGACGCGCCACGCCGGCCAAGATGCACACGGCTCCTGAAACGATCGCCATCAGGCTGGCCAGCGCGACGGCTCGAACCGGATCTCCGCCAGAAAGCGGGAAGACAACGCCGAGGATGACGGCTGCGAGCGATGAGTCCGGGCCAAGAACCAGAATGCGACTGGGGCCGAAAAGCGCATAGGCTATCAACGGCACGATCGTCGCGTACAGACCGTTGATCCCAGGCACGCCGGATGCCTCGGCATAGGCGATGCCAACCGGCACCAACATCGTTGTTAATACGAGGCCGGCGACAATGTCATGGGATAGCCACTCTGCTTGGTAATTGCGCAGAGTAGCAATCCCCGGCAGCCATCGTGTCCATCCCATCTCTTACAGCGGTCGCTATTCAGGGTTGCCTGAGGCAGATCCAAATCACGCTGAGGGTTGGGTGCATGCCCCAACCTGAAGGGCCGAAGCATGCAGACATTTTGTCGGTCTTTGGAAATATTGCGGCGTTCCAGGTTGCCGGTCAATGCGGTCGGCGATAACGAAGAAAACCAGCCCGTTCCGAAACCTGAGAATTAGAATGCCGAGGGCGCGGCTCTACAGGGTATCTGCTCCACCAAGGCGAGAGGGGGAGGGCACCTAGCTCGCAAATGTGCCGTGGCAGTGCTTGTATTTCTTGCCTGAGCCGCACGGGCAAAGCGCGTTCCTCTGCACCTTGCCCCACGTCGAGGGATCGGCGGGGTTGACCGCAGCGGCGGCGGCGGCAGGGGCAGTGCCCGCCGCTTTGCGCGCGCCCGCAGTGGAGGCGCCCGCCTTGCGTGCGCGCTGGGGTTTGGCGGCGCCACGGCCGTTGCCGCCCCCATTGGCGGGCTCGAGCGCGAACTCGTCCTCGCCCGTGGTCGGGTCGAGGTGGTGAACTTCCATCGGCGGAAGCTCGGCCTGCTCGAGCGGCGGCACCTCCTCCTGCTTGGCGAGCTCGACATGCATCAGCTGGCCTGTGACCGCCTCGCGCAAACGCGCCAACATGTGCTCGAACAGGGTGAAGCTCTCGTTCTTGTATTCATTGAGCGGATCGCGCTGGCCGTAGCCGCGTAGGCCGATGACCTGGCGAAGATGATCGAGCGTCACGAGATGCTCGCGCCACAGTCCATCGAGTGTCTGCAACAGGACGGCGCGCTCGATCTGCCGCATGATCTGAGGTCCGAAATCGGTGGCCTTCTTGGCGAACCGCTCGTCGACGGCCTTGATCAGGCGCTCATGCAGCTCGTCCTCGCCGATCCCTTCCTCAGCGGCCCAATCGGCGAGCGGCAAGTCGAGACCGAAAATATCCTGCATCGCCTGTTTCAGCGTCGGGATGTCCCACTGCTCGGCATACGATTTCTCGGGAATGCTCGTGACGACGAGATCGTCGATGACGTGGCGGCGCATGTCGGCGATGGTCTCGGACAGGTCGGCATCGCTCAGAAGCTCGCGGCGCTGCTCGAAGATCGCCTTGCGCTGATCGTTCATCACGTTGTCGTATTTGAGCAGGTTCTTGCGGATGTCGAAGTTGCGCGCCTCGACCTTGGCTTGCGCCTTCTCCAGTGCCTTGTTGATCCAGGGATGGACGATGGCCTCGTCCTCCTTCAAGCCGAGCGCACCCAGCATGCCGTCCATGCGCTGCGAGCCGAAGATGCGCATCAGGTCATCCTCGAGCGAGAGGAAGAAGCGCGAGCGCCCGGGGTCGCCTTGGCGGCCCGAGCGGCCTCGGAGCTGATTGTCGATGCGCCGGCTCTCATGGCGCTCGGTGCCGATCACGTAAAGGCCGCCGGCTTGAAGCGCCTTGTCCTTCTTCTTGGCGACCTCTGCCAAGATCTCCTTGCGCTTGGCGGCGATGGCGTCGGGCGTCGTCTCGTTGCCCTTCTCCTTCTCGGAAGCGATCCAGTCCTCGGTGAGCATGTCGGGATTGCCGCCAAGCTGAATGTCGGTGCCGCGGCCGGCCATGTTGGTGGCGATGGTCACCGCGCCGGGCACGCCGGCCTGGGCAATGATCTTGGCCTCCTGCTCGTGGTAGCGCGCGTTCAGCACCTGATGCGGCACCTTGTCCTTCTTGAGCAACTCGGACAGGATCTCCGACTTCTCGATCGACACGGTGCCGACCAGCATCGGCTGGCCGCGCTTCTGCGCTTCCTTGATGAGTGAAATGATCGCCCGGTATTTTTCCTGCGCCGTGCGATAGACCTCGTCGTCCTCGTCGGCACGGATCATGTCCATGTTGGTCGGCACCTCGACCACGTCGAGGCCGTAAATGTCCATGAACTCCTCGGCCTCGGTGACGGCCGTGCCGGTCATGCCGGCGAGCTTCTGGTAGAGGCGGAAATAGTTCTGGAAGGTGATGGTAGCGAGCGTCTGGTTCTCGGGCTGAACGCTCACACGCTCCTTGGCCTCGAGCGCCTGGTGCAGCCCCTCGGAATAGCGGCGCCCCTGCATCATGCGCCCGGTGAACTCGTCGATGATGATTACCTCGTCATTCTTGACGATGTAGTCGCGATCGCGCTGGAACAGCGTATGCGCGCGGAGCGCTTGCTGCACGTGATGGACGACGGTCACGTTCTCGATGTCGTAGAGCGAATCGCCCTTGAGCATGCCCGCTTGGTTGAGCAGGCCTTCGATCTTCTCGTTGCCCGCTTCGGTCAGGGACACGATGCGGGTCTTCTCGTCGAGCTCGTAGTCGCTCTTCTCGAGCTTGGGGATGAAGGTATCGATGGTGTTGTACAGCTCGGAGCGGTCATCGAGCGGGCCAGAGATGATGAGTGGGGTACGCGCCTCATCGATCAGGATCGAGTCCACTTCGTCGACGATGGCGAAGGAGTGGCCGCGCTGCACCATCTCCGCGGCGGCGTACTTCATATTGTCGCGGAGATAGTCGAAGCCGTACTCATTGTTGGTGCCGTAGGTGACGTCGCAGGCATATTGCTCGCGGCGCTGCTGATCGTTCAGGTCGTGCAGGATGCAGCCGACCGAAAGCCCGAGAAACTTGTAGATGGCGCCCATCCAGGCCGCGTCGCGTTTGGCGAGATAATCGTTGACGGTGACGACGTGCACGCCCTTGCCGGCGAGCGCATTGAGATAGACGGGCAGTGTCGCGACGAGCGTCTTGCCTTCGCCGGTCTTCATCTCGGCGATGCGACCTTCGTGCAGGACCATGCCGCCGATCAGCTGCACGTCGAAATGGCGCTGGCCGAGCGTGCGCTTGGCGGCTTCGCGCACGGTGGCGAAGGCTTCGGGGAGCAGATCGTCGAGCTCGGCGCCGTGCTCGAGGCGCTTGCGGAAGTCGACGGTGCGGGCGCGCAAGGCCTCGTCCGAGAGAGCCGCGGTGTCAGGCTCCAGCGCATTGATCTCATCAACAAGGGGACCGTATTTCTTCAGTTTCCGGTCATTGGCTGAGCCGAAGACCTTGCTGGCGATAGCGCCGAAGGAAAGCATTGATCAGGACCTCTTAAGATCGCAAGGACGCTCCCAAGCCGATCCCCATCACCGTTGGGAAAGCGTCAAAAAAATGCCGGGAAGCCGAATTGGTTGAGACATAAGAGGGGCGCCTACCCTTGTCAACGCGACGGCTCGCATCCGCCCCCTGCCGTCCGCCCTCTGAAGATGCAATAAATTCAGCCAGCAATAGTGCGGCAAGGTTCCGGTTTGCGGATTGACACGAGGTGCGCATGACTCGCTTACTGAGTGTTGTCACATTCGGACTTCTGTCCGCCTGCCTCGCGGTCGTCTGCAAGCCCGCAGCCTGCCAAGCTGATGATGTCGACCAGATCGAGATCTCTTATGTCGCGCCTGAGAGTGACGAACTCAGGCCGGCGTATCTCAGCCTCAAGAACCGCGAGGTTCTAGAGCAGCTAAAAACCTTCCTTTCGCCGCTCAAACTCCCGCGCCGGCTGCTCGTGCAGGCCGAGCAATGCGGTAACAACAGCGGAGCCTATGAGCCGGGTGGTCCGGTAATCATCTGCTACGAAGATGTGAGACGGATCGAGCAGACGCTGCCCGTGGAAGCAGAAATCCTACTAGGGCCCGGCGCGCTCACGGGCGAAAACCGGGGACGCCTGAAGAGGGAGGATCTGATCGTTGCCCCCATCGTCATGACAGCGCTGCAGAAGACGGCGCTCGCGCTGTTCGACATCCTGGATGTGCCCGTCTGGGGAACTGCCGACGAAGCCGCGAACCGGCTGGCAGGCTACCTCATGACGCAATTCGGCGATCAGATCGCCTGGAAGACCCTGATGGGTTCAGCTTGGTATCTGGCGCAGACGACTATGACCGGAGCGGGAGGCGACTTCTACTACGTCCGCGACCCCGAGGCGCGCCTGTTCTACGGCATCCTGTGCATGGCCTACGCTAGCGATCCAAAGGCTTACGGCTTTCTCGCCAGAAATTTCGACATCCCGACCCGGCGCATCGACAAGTGCATAGAGGACTACGTGCGAGTCCAGCAGGCCTTCGATGCGACGATCCTGCCCCATGTCGATCAAATCTTGCTGCAGAAGGTGCGGGCGATGCCTTGGCTTCCCCCGATCAAGCGCGAGTGACCAACATGCGCCGCAACTTTGGACGGCCAATGCGAGGCGGGAGAGAGATGTCAGCCGTCAAGCTCGCTCTCCGACTGACCTTGGCGCTTGCGGTCTCGGTCTTTCCGGCGGGACCGGCATTGGCGGAGGACTTTCGGCCAAACCGAGTCATTGTGGACTATATCGAGCCAAGGTCCGACAGCCTGCAAGGTGTTTACGAGCGAATGAAAAGGAGCGGCATGCTCGAGGAGCTCGCGCAATTCCTGGCGCCCGTGCGGTTGCCGACGACGCTCAGAATCTGGGCGATCGAGTGCTACCAAGACGCCGAGTTGATGGCGTATTACTCCGAGCAGGAGCACGCGATCCACTTTTGCTATGAATATGTGGATCGCTTGGAGAAGAGCAGGCCCACCGGCGTGACCGAGGAAGGTTTCGTGCCGGAACAAGTCTTCCTGGGCGCGATGGTCGGACTGTTGCTCCACGAAACGGGTCACGCCTTCGTCGATCTGCTACGCGTTCCCGTGTTCGGGCGCGAGGAGGACGCCGCCGACGAGATCGCGGAGTTCATAGCCCTTCAGTTCGACAAAGACCTCGCGGAAACCGTGACCAAGGGAGCCGGCTGGTTCTGGCTCACCGACGCGAGGATCATGTTGTACCTTGACTACTATGCCGAGGTGCACTCCACCTCGATGGAGCGATTCCTGAACCAGCTTTGCCTTGGCTATGGGAATGATCCCGATCGCTTCAAGGAGCTCGCCGACAAGTTCCTGAAGGCGCGCGCTCCGCGCTGCAAAGACGAATATCAGCAGGTCGAGAAGGCGTTCGTGAAGACCATCCTGCCGTATATCGATCCCTCGCTGTTGCAAGAGGTCCGCGCAAAGCATTGGTTCGCGCCGAGCAGGTATGAATGGCGCTAAAAGCCTCAGCGCTGCGAGGCATCGGGGTAAGGGGCAAACCTGGCTAAGCCGTCTCTTTGGCAGAGGCTTTGGTCTTGCCGATGGCATCGAGCTCTTTCTGCAGCGCGAGCTTGCTCAATTTCTCGAGCGGCAGGCTCACGAAGATGCCGATGCGCTGGGTGAGCATGCGCATCGTGTCGGCGAAGGCGAGGCTGCGCTCGGCCTCGCTCCCTTGTGCCTTTACGGGATCGGGCAAGCCCCAATGGGCGGTCACTGGCTGGCCGGGCCAGATCGGGCACGCCTCGTTTGCCGTGTCATCGCAAACGGTGAACACGAAGTCGAGTTTCGGCGCGTCCGGAGTCGCAAACTCGTCCCACGATTTCGAGCGGAGCTTGGAGACGTCGTAATTCGACTTGCGCAAGATGTTCAGCGCCAGAGGGTTGACCTTGCCTGCCGGGTGGCTGCCGGCACTGAAGGCGCGAAACTTGCCCATCCCCAGTCGGCTCAAGATGCATTCAGCCAAGACCGAGCGCGCCGAGTTTCCCGTGCAGAGGAAGAGCACGTTAAGGGGTTCCGGCTGTTTCACGACCTGCATGACTCCCTCCTCGATTCTAAGCGCTACACCGCGCTGCCGAGGTTGCAGGGCAACATTCGGCGAGCGCGGATTCGATCAGCTTGTCGCAGACATTCGGCTCGGCGCGGCAGCAATCCTCGACCAGGAAGGAGAGCAGCGCGCGGGTGCCGGCCACGTTCATCGCATAGATGACCGAGCGGCCCTCTTTGCGCGAAGCGACGAGCGCCGCGCGGGTGAGAATGGCGAGGTGCGAAGAGAGTGTGTTCGCCGGCATGCCAAGCGTCCGCGCGATGTCGCCGGCCGCCATGCCCGACGGGCCTTGGCGAACGAGCAGGCGGAAGACCTTGAGCCGGCTTTCTTGTGCAAGCGCGGCAAACGCCTCAATGGCCTGACGTGTTTCCATATTTCTGGAAATATCGAAATGTTCTGGTCACGTCAAGCTCTCGGATCGCGGGGGGAGCGGTTGGCGTTACGCCCTTGGCAATCCCTTAGGCGGGGTCTAAAACGCCGCCCGGGGAAGCAAACCCAACCCGCTCGCCTACTCTAAATCTGGGGCAGAACCGGCGAGCAGAAGATGAGGATCATCTCGTGAAAACTTGGTCAGCTTTGCTGCTCGTAGCAGCCTTGATCGGTCTTGCGCCCTTATCAGCAGCCGCCGACGATGTCGTGGTCGCGCGTGTC
>DATHCZ010000152.1:0-8612 GCA_035319265.1 Methyloceanibacter sp.
ACGCAGGGGCTCCTCGCCGCCGCCGACCACGGCGATGAGGCGCGATAGAGCCCGCAACGCAATCTCCTGCGGCGCGGCAAGAAGCGCGCTCCGATCGACCGTCGCGTAGCCCGCCTCACTCACCTCGCTCGATGCCGCAAGGAAGCTCTCCGCGGCATGATCGAGCGCCTCGCGAGCGCGTCGCAAACGCCGCGCCGACCGCGCGAGCGCCTCCGCCGTGAGACCAAGAGAGGCAAGCGCTCCGGCTTCTCCCCTCACCCGCGCCCGTTCGAAGCGAACATCCACATTGCTCGGATCGGAGACGAAGCCGATACCGCGTGCGTCGAGCGTGGCGATGAGTCGGGTCTTGGCCACGTCGAGCAACGGTCTCTCGACGGCGATTCCGGACCATGCCCCCGTCATCGGAATGGCTGCGAGCCCGTCGAGACCGCTTCCCCGCTTGAGCCGCATCAGCAAAGTCTCGGCTTGATCGTCGAGCGTATGTGCGGTGGCAAGCGCGGGAATGTCATGGGCGTGGCAATAAGCGACCATCAGGTCGTAACGCGCTGCGCGTGCGCGCGCCTGCAGCGCCGTGTGCCCGTCGCCGTGCCGCTCCCACGCGAGGATCGCGTGCGGCAGGCCAAGCGCCGACGCCAAGCGGCCGACCATCGCAGCCTCCTCGCGCGAGCTCTCGCGAAGTCCGTGGTCGACGGTGAACACATGAAGCTCCGGGCCCGCCTCGCGCGCGGCACGCCACGCGGCGGCAAGATGCAACAGAGCGAGACTGTCGGGTCCACCGGAGACGGCGAGAGCGAGCTTGGGGTAACGCGCCAGCCGGTCGAATGCCGCGCCCGACTCGGAAATTGAGAGTGGGGCCGCGCTCATCTCAGCATCCTGCCTTCTTGCGCTCGCCTTTAGCCTGGTCGAGGATGTGTTCCGGCGCTTGTGGATATTTGCCGGCGAGTTCGCTGAAGGTCGAGCAGGCCGCATCTTTCTGGCCGAGCTCGGCGAGCGACATGCCGAGCTTCAACAGCGTGTCGGGCGCCTTATCGCTGGCCTTGTACTTCTTGTAGCCCTTGAGGAAGGCGTCGGCCGCACTCTTGTACTGGCCGCGCACATAATAGCTCTCCCCGATCCAATATTGGGCGCTGCCGGCAAGCGGATCGCTAGGGTAAGACGCGATCAACTGGCCAAACGCCGCCTCCGCGGCCCCATAGTCGTGCTGCAGCATCGATCCGTAGCCCTGCTCGTAAAGGGACTGCGCATCATTGTTGGGAATCCCGGCGGTAGCGCCTTGAGGACTCTGATCGGCTGGAGGCGCCCCACCGGGCGGGGCAAGAGGCTGCGGCTTGCTGTCGCCCGCAGCACCCATGGGCGACCCAAACCAGTGCGGCTTCGACGGGTCGTCGTCGGTCGCGGCAAGGGCCGGAGCCACCGGCGGTGGGGCTGCTTCGCTCTGCTGGACCGGCTCCGGAGGCCGTGGCACCTCGGCCTTGGGAGCTACCGGCAAGGGCGCGGCAGAGGCGGTTGCGGCAAGCTTCGCCTCGAGCGCGGACATCTGCTTGCTGATCTGCTCGAGCTGGCTTGTAAGCGCCCCGATTTGTGTCTCGAGCGCGCCGACGCGCGAGGTGAGGTCGCCGACCGCAGCCGAACTCGCCTCACCACCGGACGCCGGGGCGGCCGTCTCTTGCGGCAGCACTGCGCCAGGCTTCGCGCGCAGCAGCGATTCGAGCGTGCCGACGCTCACCTGAAGGTCGAGAAATTGCTGCTCGAGCCTGCCCACCCGGCTTGCAACCGAATCGCCCCCTTGGGACGGGTTTTGCTGGGCATAAGCGGACGGGACGGCGAGACCAGGCGCCACGAGCCCAAAGGCAAAAGCGCCAAGCAAGCGCCGATAGCTGCGCCAAAAGCAAATCGATGGGATCACGATGGGGACCTTGCCGCCTGATCCGGCAACGGCGCTTCACGCACTCACGAAACGCCAAACGCGCCAAACCATAGCGCATTTGTCAGCCTTTTTGGGGCTAAACTTTGATTGGCCGGCCACGCCCCACCCTTCGAGACGGCGCTAAATCGCGCTTCCTCGAGGCGATGGGACAACCCTCGTGCCGAGGAGCCGCCGCAAGCGGCGCTTCGAAGCATGAGGCCCCTGAGCGACTAGTTCCGGGCGACAGCCGCGTTGTTGAGCACCGTCTGGGCGCGGCGATTCTGGTTCCAACACGACGGCTCGTCGCAGACCGCGATCGGCCGCTCCTTGCCGTAGGAGATCGTGCGGATCCGCGCCACCGCCACCCCGTTGCTCGCGAGGAACCCTTTGACCGCCATCGCCCGGCGCGCGCCAAGCGCGAGGTTGTATTCGCGCGTGCCCCGCTCATCGGCGTGGCCCTCGATGGTCACATCGTACTGGGTATAGCGATTGAGCCATCTCACCTGGTTGAGGAGGATGCTTTTAGACTCGCCGGTCAGCGCGGAACTATCTTGCTGGAAATGCACCAGGTCCCCGACATTGACCGCGAATTCCTGGGGCGAGCCCGGCGTCGCCACCGAACCGGTGCTGCCGAGCCCATATTCTTGGGGCGTTCCATGCCGTGCACAGGCCGCCAGCAGCACGGCAATTACGACCACTCCCGCAAGCTTGCAGACGTGGTTAATCCCACCTCTCGAACGCATTACTGGTTACTCCCGACTAGCCGTGTTTAGGGTAAACCGTAAGGGCGAATTCCTTAACGATCTCCTAGTTCCCGCCAAGGGAAGGCTAGATTGCGGAAGTGATGAGAAGGGGCCACCGAAATGGCGAAATCGCGGTCTCTGAAAATGCCGCTAGATTAAGGAAGGGATGCCTGAGGCGCCGCCGCATCTGCTACGGCGCCCCGGCATCCATGTCCCCGTTTCGTGGAAACCCCAGATTTCCACGATAAATTCTTTGGCCTCGCGTTAGACGCGAACAACCTGCTCGACCACGACATCGGCGGACCCGAGCTTCAGTGGCTGGGTGGCCACGGCCTTCTCGTGGTGGCCGAAGCAGCCACCAAGCGCAACGGTGGCGGCCACGATCGTGGCGACGATGATAACGCCCTTCAAACCCTGCATGGTCTTCTCTCCTTTGGTTAACCGGCAGTAGCCGTCTTTGCATGTACCGGCGCGACGTTTTCAGATCAAGAACGGACTGAAGTCCCCCGACCGTTTTCTCGGTCATTGATGCCAAAATGCCACGCCGAATCTCAACCTCCAGCCCGTTCACGCTATCCTCGGGGAGGATGCCGATCAAGCATGGTTAAGACGCTGAAGCACTTTGCTTAACAAAGGGTAAGCTACTGTTGCAAATTGGCCGCAGGGAGGCTCCGCAAAGCCTAATTGATCAGCGGCGACCAGGCTGGATCGGAGCCAAAAGCAGGCGTTGCGACCTGCCGTTCGTTATAGCCGGTGAGGTCGATCGTATAGAGCTTGGGACCGCCTGCTGCACCCGGCGATTCCCGAAAGAACATCAACACCCGACCGTTAGGAGCCCAGGTGGGCCCCTCGTTATGGAAGCCTTCGGTGAGAATGCGCTCGCCCGACCCGTCGGGCTTCATCACCCCGATCAGGAATTCGCCGTTGAGCAGCTTGGTGAAGGCGATGAGATCGCCGCGCGGCGACCACACCGGCGTCGAGTAGGCGCCCTCGCCGCGGCTGATGCGATGCTGATTCTTGCCATCCTGGTCCATGACGTAAATCTGCTGGGACCCGTCGCGGTCGGACTCGAATACGATCTGCCGCCCGTCGGGTGAGTAGCAGGGGCCCGTGTCGATGGCATCGGTGTTGGTGAGTTGCACGGTACGACGGCTGCGCAAGTCCATGGCGTACAGATTGGCGTTGCCTTCGCGCTCGAGGCTCATGACGATGCGCTGACCGTCGGGCGAGAAACGCGGAGCGAATGTCATGCCGGGGAAAGAGCCCACGATCTCCTTCTGCCCCGTCTCGATATTGAGGAGATAGACCCGTGGCGACTCACCCTCGTACGACATGTAGGTGATCTCCTGGGTCGACGGGCTGAAGCGCGGGGTCAGCACGAGATTCTGCCCCGTCGTAAGCAACCTCACGTTGAACCCGTCTTGATCCATGATGGCAAGCCGCTTGGTCCGCTTGTCCTTGGGTCCAGACTCGTCGACGAACACGATGCGCGTGTCGAAATAGCCCTTCTCGCCGGTGATGCGCTCATAGATCGTGTCGGCGATGATATGACCGATGCGCCGCGCGTCTTTTGGCTGGCTGAAGAATTGCTCTCCGGCGAGCTGCTTGCCCGAATAGATGTCCCACAGCCGGAATTCGGCCTTCAGCCTGCCGTCGGCGCTGCCGATGCGGCCCACGACGAGGGCTTGCGCGTTGAGCACGCGCCAATCGTCGAAGGACGGCACGGCATCGGGTGACACGGATTTCTCGATGAAGGCCGCTTGGTCGATGGGAGCGAACAATCCCGAGGTGCGCAGATCGCTCGCCACCACATCCGAGATTTCGCGCGCCGTCGCAGCATCGACCGTCCCGTCGCCGACGAAATCGGGAATGGCGATGGGAAGCGCCTGGATCTTGCCTTGCGTGATGTTGAGTTCAACCACCGCGAGAGCTGGTGCGGCGAGAAAAAGCACGCAACCGATCAGCCCTGCGGTCACAACCGCGGCGAGAAGGCGGCGCGTCGAGAGGTTGTCGGTGAAGACGGAAGTTTGTATGGGCGATGGCATGTGATTCGGGTCGTGCTAGCCGCTGCGATACATGTCGCTTGGGTCGAAATTGAGGATCATGTCGCGCCACAGTGCGTATTTGTCGCCCGGCAGTTCATAAGGCTGGCATTGGAACACAGCTCGCACGGCACTGTCGGCGGCCGCCTGAAAGAAGGGCGATGAATCGCTGTTGGCGACGGTGGGATAGCCGACGAGAGTTCCGTCCTCATTGAGCTTCAGCCGCAGCTTGATCACGATCTGGTCGGCGCCGAGCCCTCCGGGAGGCGGGCTCCAGCATTGCGCGATGCGGGCCCTAAGCGCGTCGATCTCATTGACCGACATGGTCATTTCGCTTCCGTTCGACTGGCCCTTCACTTTTTTCGGAGGCATGCCCTCGTCAGGCGCCACGGGCTTCGCCTCATCGGCCGCATCGGGAATCTTGTTGAGGAGCGCGGCAATTCTGTCGGCGTTGAAGTCGCGCTTCTTGGGAGCTGGCTTGGCCGGCTTCGGCTTGGCGTCGGCGGTCTTCTGCGGCTCGACCTTCTTCTCCGCGGTCTTGGTGTCGGGCTTTGACTTATCGTCCTTGGGCTTGTCAGGCTTGGCATCGGTAACCGCCGCGGTCGCGTCGGGCGGCTTAGGGGTTGCCTCTTTCGCCGCTTGCGGTTTTGGTTCCTTGGGCTTGCCGGCAAGCGCGGCATCGTCCTTGGCGTCGGCGCTGCCCGCCTTGAGCTTGGTGACGTCCGACGGCGGGCCCGCGAGGTCGATGGGAATGGCAAGCGGCGCCTGGTCGACCTTCGCCGACGAAAAAGCAACGAGCGCAAAGAGCAGGATCGCCGCATGCAGCGCTGCCGAAATGAAGGTGCTCCTGCCCATAACCTGCGTCTTGCTTCGCCTTATTGCGACTGAGTGGGGGCCACTGGCTCGGTGACGAGAGTCACGGGAATGCCCGCAGCCTTGATCCGGGCGAGTACCTTGGCGACGCTTCCATATTGCGCGCGGTCATCGCCCCTGACCTCGACGCGGTCGCCCGCGCCCGAGTTCCTGATAGCAGTCAGTTTTGGCACAAGTTCGTCAAAGGAGATTTCGCTGTTCTGGAGAAACACCTTGCCATCAGGGTCGATGGTGATGGCGAGCGCCTGTTTCTGTTCCTCGATCGGGCCTGCCTCGGTCTTAGGCAGATCGACCTTCGGCAGATCGGGCTTCGACTCCATGTTGAGGCCGACCGTCAGCATCGGCGCCGTCACCATGAATATGATGAGCAGCACCAGCATCACGTCGACCATCGGGGTGACGTTGATGTCGCTCATCGGCTGGGATGAGCGGCGCCGCGCACGGCGGCTTGATAGCGCCCCTCCTGGTTGTAGGCCTGCTCCCATAGGTCGCCCTCACGCGGTCTTGTCGATCTGGCGCGACAGGATGGCTGAGAACTCGTCGGCAAAGCCTTCGAGACGGGCCGCGTAGCGCGCCACTTCGCTGTTGAATTTGTTATAGAAAATTACGGCAGGAATAGCGGCGAGCAGACCGAGCGCGGTCGCGAACAAAGCTTCGGCAATGCCCGGAGCGACCACGGCGAGGCTTGTGTTCTTGCTGACGGCGATCGCCTGGAAGCTCGTCATGATTCCCCACACCGTGCCGAACAGTCCGACGAAGGGCGCGGTCGAGCCGACGGTCGCAAGGAAGGTCAGGCGGCGTTCGAGCCGCTCGACCTCGCGCGAGATGGTGACGTCCATGACCTTCTCGACTCTGAGTTGGACGCCCGGCATTGGTCGCGCACCGCGGTCGCCTTCGCGCTCGGTCGTCGAGCGCTTCCATTCGCGCATGGCCGCGACGAACAGCGCCGCCATGCCGGTGTTCCGCCGCTGCGACAGCGCCTGATAGAGCTCCTCGAGCGACTGCCCAGACCAGAACACCTGCTCGAACTTGTCGGTTTCCTTCCGCGTCTTGGCGTAGAGGAACAGCTTTTCGAGGATGATTGCCCAACTCCAGATCGAGGCGAGCAGGAGCCCGATGATCACGAGCTTGACGACGATATGGGCGTTCTTGAAGAGCTCGAAGATCGAGAGATCGACGGCGACATCGGTCGGGTTCATGGCGGCCTCGTGGCATGAGCTCAAACGGTGCCGGCTCGAGCGCAAGATCTCGAGCAAGCGGCTCGCCCCGCGGTCATGACCGCGGCGCTATCGACAGTCACCGATAGACCGCCTCTTCGCTCGCGAAGCCGACCTTGTGCGAGCGAATGTGACTAAACTTGGGTCGATTTACCCTAACAACCCCCGTGAGGCGTCGCTTGCGGCGAGACGCTTTACCGGCATCCGCTACGTTTCACCTGCTTGGTTAACGAATCGTTGAAGCGCATGTCTCACGAGTGCGCCCAATCGCTGCGGTTTGCCAGAGCCCCCGACCAGCACGACGGTGACAACGGCGCGAACGATGGGCGTTCCGTCGCGCAAGACGTCCTGGCGGAGCTTGAGGCTCGCGCTGCCGATCTCGGCGCATGTGGTGACGATCTCGAGAACATCGTCCATGCGGCCGGGTTTCAAGTAATCGATCTCGATATGGCGCACAACGAAGATGGCCGGTTCGCCCGCTTGGGGATTTGCAAGCCCATTCGCGTCGATGCCGAGCAGCCTGATGAAATCCGAGCGCCCGCGTTCGCAGAATTTGAGGAAGTTCGCGTGATAGACGACGCCGCCGCAATCGGTGTCCTCGAAATAGACGCGGATCGGCAACACATGCGTGTTGCCCTCGATGCGCCCTGCGAGGTCCGGCCAGCTCCGCCTCTTCGTCATTCGTCGGAGCCGTTGAATAGGGGAAACTGGGTGGCGGCTTGCGCCGGCTGGTCGAGGCCAAGATGGGCGAAGGCCTGGCCCGTGAGCACACGCCCGCGTGGCGTGCGCGCGATGAAGCCCTGCTGCAACAGATAAGGCTCGATAATCTCCTCGATCGCGTCGCGCGGCTCGGACAGACCGGCGGCGATGGTCTCGATCCCGACCGGCCCCCCGCCGTAGTTGACTGCGATCAGCCGCAGATAGCGATGGTCGAGCGCATCGAGCCCGCGCCCATCGACCTCAAGCTGCAACAGCGCCTTGTCGGCGAGCTTCGCATCGACCGACGACGCGCCCGCGACCGAGGCGAAGTCGCGCACCCGCCGCAGCAGCCGTCCCGCTACCCGCGGTGTGCCGCGGGCACGACGCGCAATCTCATGTGCGCCTTCGCCTGTCAGCGGAAGTCCGAGCAGCCGCGCGGCGCGCCGCACGATCTCCTCGAGCTCTTCCACGCCGTAAAATTCAAGCCTGATCGGGATGCCGAAGCGCTCCCTGAGCGGGGTGGTGAGGAGGCCGGTGCGCGTCGTGGCGCCGATCAGGGTGAAGCGCGCCAAGTCGATACGCACCGAGCGCGCGGCAGGCCCCTCCCCGATGATGAGATCGAGCTGGAAGTCCTCCATGGCGGGATAGAGGATTTCCTCGACCGCGGGGTTCAGACGATGGATCTCGTCGATGAAGAGCACGTCGCGGTCCTCGAGATTGGTCAAGAGCGCGGCGAGGTCGCCCGCCTTGGCGATCACGGGCCCTGACGTCGCACGGAAATTCACCCCGAGCTCGCGCGCCACGATCTGTGCGAGCGTCGTCTTGCCGAGCCCAGGGGGACCAGCGAACAGCACATGGTCGAGTGCCTCGCGCCTCGCTCGCGCCGCCTCGATGAAGACTTTCAGGTTGGAGCAGACCCTGGCCTGGCCGATGAACTCTGACAGCACCTGCGGCCTGAGCGAGGTCTCGCCCTGGTCCTCCTCGCGCTTTGCCGCTTGAAGCACGCTCATTGGGCGAGTTCCCTAAGCCCAAGCCGGATCAGCTCCTCCGCGCGCGCCTCGCGTCCCGCCTTGCCGATCGCGGCAGAGACGGCGGCCGCGGCCTCGCCATGGGCATAGCCGAGATTGGTGAG
>DATHCZ010000153.1:0-4028 GCA_035319265.1 Methyloceanibacter sp.
GCCCTATGGCGAAGGCCGCCACTTCGGACACCTCGCCTATGAAGTCGACGACATCTACGCGACGTGCGATCGGCTGATGAAGAACGGCGTCACCATCAACCGCCCGCCGCGCGACGGCTACATGGCGTTCATCCGCTCCCCCGACAATATCTCGATTGAGCTGCTGCAGAAGGGCGGGCCTAAGCCGAAGCAGGAGCCCTGGGCCTCGATGCCGAACACCGGCAAGTGGTAGGCCCGGCAGGCGGGCGCACTGGTACCCCCTAGGGGAATTGAACCCCTGTTTTCAGGTTGAAAACCTGACGTCCTGACCATTAGACGAAGGGGGCGTACCGGGCTTGGCCTGCTGATATAGAAAGCTTTGACGAGCCCCGCAAGAATGCGGCGCTTGGCTTATCGAGAGCCCGTAGGTGCGGCATCCTCGATCATGAGTTCGACGCTCTCGCGTCCTTGCCAACTCGTACGGCGCAAAGGACCCGCCACGTGCAGAGCCTGCCCCTCGCTCTGCAAGAGAAGCTGCTCGAGCTCCGTGCCGGCGACGCGAAACGCACACGCTTCGATGCGGCCACCGTCGGGAGCGTGCAACGTGCAGCGGATATGGGCCTCCTTAATGGCACGCACGCGGCTTAGTCGATGCCCAGGGAAGGCGAAGCGTGGCTCGGGGTGACCTGCGCCATAAGGACCGGCCCGGTCGATCAGGTTCATAAGCTCAAGACTTGCGCCGCGCGCCGACAGCGCTCCATCGAGGAAAAGCTGCTTGAGCCTGGCGGCGCTCAGCATGGGTGCCGCGAGGCGATCGTGCAGGAATTTGAGCAGTTCCTCCTGCTTCCGCCTGTCGAGCGTGAAGCCGGCGGCCATGGCGTGACCGCCGCCCTTGACGAGAAGATCCTGATGCACGGCGTCTCTGACGACGGCGCCAAGGTCCACTGAGGCAATGGAGCGCGCCGAGCCCGTCGCCGTGCCGTCGGGCTCGAGCGCCACAACGAACGCGGGCCGGTGGAACCGCTCGGCGACGCGCCCGGCGATCAGTCCGAGAAGGCCCTTGTGCCACCCTTCGGCGCTGAGAAAGAGAAGAGGCGACGCGGGCGAGGCAGCGAGCGTGGTCTCGGCGCGGGCAAATGCATCCTCCAACATGCGCGCCTCGATTGACTTACGCTCGGCGTTGAACAGCTCCAGCCTCTCGGCGATGGCGCGCGCCTCGATGTCGTCGTCGGTGGCGAGCAGCTTCGCGCCAAGGCTCGAAGCGCCAACACGTCCGCCGGCATTGATGCGTGGGCCGAGGATGAAGCCGAGCGTATAGGGAGTTGGTGCTTGATCGATGCGAGCGACATCCGAGAGCGCGCGCAAGCCGGCATTATTCCTGAGCCTCAGCACTTTGAGTCCCTTGGCGACGAAAGCGCGGTTCGCCTCTCTAAGCGGGACCACGTCGCACACCGTGGCGAGCGCGACGAGATCGAGCAGGCCGAGCAGGTCAGGCTCGGCGCGACCGCGATAGAATCCCTCGCGCCTCAGAACGCGGGTGGTGGCCACGAGGAACAGGAAAGCCACCCCTGCGGCCGCGAGATGCCCTTGAGCAGACAGATCGTCATGACGCTTCGGGTTGACGACGGCGAGCGCGCGCGGCAGGGCCTCGTCGGCCTGGTGGTGATCGATGACGATCACCTGGGCGCCCGCCGCATTGGCAGCATCGATCGCCGCGCCGGCCATCGTGCCGCAATCGAGGGTGAGGATCAGCCGCGCGCCGTCCTGGGCGAGACCGCG
Organism: Methyloceanibacter sp.; assembly: GCA_035319265.1. Classification (GTDB taxonomy): domain Bacteria; phylum Pseudomonadota; class Alphaproteobacteria; order Rhizobiales; family Methyloligellaceae; genus Methyloceanibacter. The sequence continues at coordinate 1,759 of DATHCZ010000153.1, forward strand.
CAGCGCTTCTGCGCTCGGACCATATCCCTCGGTCAGCCGGTCGGGAATGTAGGTCAGGGGCTGCTGGTCGTGGGCGCGCAGATAGCGCTCGATCAAAGCGACGGAGGCCGCGCCGTCGACATCGTAATCGCCGAAGGCGGCAATTTTCTCTCCTCGGCTAATCGCGTCGGCGAAGCGCGCGGCAGCACGCTCCATATCTTGAAGGCGCGCCGGGTCCGGCAAAAGCGTGCGGAGCGATGGATCGAGGTAGTGGGGGACAGCAGCGATCTCGGCGCCGCGCGCGGCAAGCACGCGCCCTAACAACTCGGGAAGCGCGTGGGCCTGGGCGATCGCCGTGGCGACGAAAGCCCGAGCGGGATCGAGCCGCTCGACCCAGCGATAGCCTCGCGCCGAGCGCTCGACGCCAAGGAACGGCGCACCCGGTACAGTCTCAATTTCAGAATATTTCAGGGCTGCCGTCACGACAGGCGCCGTTCGCTCCGTTTGTCCGAAAGAGCGAGTGTAAGCTGATTCGGCGCCGAGCCCCCTGGCTCGGTTCAATCGAACTTGCTGATGTCGGGGTGCTCGGTCCTCATCCAGCGTACGGTGCGGGTCGAGGCGCGCATCACCACGCTATGGGTGAAGATCGCCTCCTTGGTGAAGCGCACGCCTTCAAGAAGAGACCCGTCGGTGATGCCGGTCGCGGCGAAGGAGAGATCGCCGGTAATCATATCGCGGATGGCGTATTTGCGGCCGAGATCATGAATCCCAGCGGCACGGGCGCGGGATTTGTGCTGTTCATTGGCGGCGATCAGCCGCCCCTGCATCTGACCGCCGATGCAGGCGAGCGCGGCTGCGGCCAGCACGCCCTCCGGCGCCCCGCCGATGCCCATATAGATGTCGATGCCGGTCTCGAGCGGCTCGGTGACATGGATGACCCCGGCGATGTCGCCGTCGCCGATCAGTCTGAGTGCGGCGCCCGATGCCCGCACCTCCTCGATCAGCTTGGCGTGACGCGGTCGGTCGAGAATGCAGACGGCGATGTCGCTGACGGGCACACCCTTGGCAAGAGCCAGAGCCTTGAGATTATCGGCGGGAGAAGCATCGAGGTCGACAAGGCCTTCGGGGAAACCCGGACCGATGGCAATCTTCTCCATATAGATGGGAGGCACCTTCAGGAGGCTGCCGCCTTCGGCAAGTGACAGAACCGACAGAGCGTTAGGTAGCGCCTTGGCGCAAAGCGTCGAACCTTCGACCGGATCGACGGCGAGATCGACGCGATGGCCCGAGGGCCCGCCGGCCCCGACCGTCTCGCCGATATAAAGGAGCGGAGTTTCGTTCTCCTCGCCTTCGCCAACGACCACTACGCCATCAATCGGCAGGCGGGCAAGCTCGCGATACATGGCGGTGGCCGCGGCCTCGTCGGCAGCGACCTCGTTGCCGCGACCCCGCCACAGCGCCGCTGCCACGGCGCTCGCCTCGGTAACCCTGACAATGTCGAGCGCGAGCGCGCGGTCGAGCTCGCTCTTGGCCGCGGACTTCAACACGTCCGTTCCTCCCTCCCCTCACACGATCCTTGGCGCCGCGTGTCGGGGTACACATTACTAACACATTCAATATCACAGTTTTTCGATACGGATCATCTGTGGCTTCGCATCGACATGTCCGTCGCGCTCGATGCCGGCCAACGCCTTGCGAATCGCGGCCTCGGTCGTCTGGTGGGTGATCATGACCACGGCCGCCGGAATCCCCTTGTGCCGCCGGTTGATGCCTGGAAGCTCGGCAGCGGCCCGCCGCTGCACAATGCTCTCTATCGAGATGCCCTGCTCCGCCATGCGGCTTGCAATCGCCGCGAACGCGCCGGTACGGTCGTAGACCGAGAGCCTGATGTAATAACCGCCCTCATGGCCACGCATCTGCGCCTTCTTATAGGGCTTCAGGTCCTTGCCGGTGATGCCGAATGGCGGCAGGATGTTGCCGCGGGCGATGTCGATGAGGTCGCTGGTAACTGCCGACGCCGTGGCGGGGCCACCGGCGCCGCGCCCGACCAGGACAACCTCGCCCACGAAATCACCATCGATGGCGACGCAGTTCAGCACGCCTTCGACTTCGGCGATCGCCGTGTGCTTGGGCACCATGGTCGGGTGCACGCGCTGCTCGATGCCGCTTTCGGTTCTAAGCGCGACACCGAGCAACTTGATGCGATAACCAAGCTCGTCGGCCGCCTCGATGTCGGCGGGCGTGATCGACTCGATCCCCTCGATATAGACCGACTCGAAGCTGGTGCGGGT
>DATHCZ010000154.1:0-10740 GCA_035319265.1 Methyloceanibacter sp.
CTCGCAATCAGGCCATGAACTGGCGAAGTTTTTCGTCCGGCGCGCTTAACGGTGGACGCGCTAGGTAAATTTCTGTTCACCAAGAAGCGGGTGACGAAGATCTAGGTTCCCTGCTGGGGCGGACCTTGCTTTGGCGCATCACTGCCTTTGGAAGTCTGCGGACCTCCCGGATGTGCCCGTTACGTCTTGTCGCACCGCTCCGAATGCCGGCGTGGCTGACTCGCCCGATTTCGAAAATAGGTTGATGACGATAACGCCCACTGTAATGAGGGCCATTCCAATAAGTGCCGGAAGGTCCAACGTCTGCTTGGCCCACACCCAGGCAACAGCCGTTATGAGAACATTCCCCAATCCCGACCAGGTAGCATAGACGATACCGGCTGGCATCGACCGAAGTGGGAAGGAGAGAAGCCAGAAAGCAGCTACGAAGCAGAAGACTGCAATGATGCTTGGAATCGGCTTTGAAAGACTTTCGGATGCTGCCAGTGCAGTAGTGCCTATCACTTCGGCTAGGATCGCCCCCGCCAAACACGAGTAGGTGGTAATCAGACTCATCGAGCCTCCTACGGTTGAAGCTATGGCGTTGCGTGGCAGATACCGAGCAAACACTCCGCTTGATGGTGATGCGCTCACACTACCGAGTGGTCGTATTCTGTGCAGGTGCGCATCAAGTCGTCAAAAGCAGAAGCCGCATCTAAGCCAGCACACACCGGAATGAGCGAAGTCGCGCTCGCTACCCGAGCTTAACCTTTAGCCGCTAATAGCTGACTCCAAAATAAGCGGTAGGCGATGCGATACCCCCTAGAATTAAATCACTTTAGTGGCCATCTGCGCCGCTTGACGACGATGATCGGTCTGGCCATCGCCTTTTTCGGCATCGTCCTCCTCGCGATCATTGCCTATGCCGGCTGGTGGTCTAACGAGACCACCGTGGACCGCGAATCCACCCTCGTAGCGAACGCTATCAATTTTCGTATTGCGCGCGTGCTCAGCGAGCAGAAATCCGTCGCTTGGTGGGACGAACCCATCACCAAGATCACAGACGCGAATGTCGATCTTGAGTTCGCCGATAACGAATTTGGCATATTCCTTACAGAGACCTATGGCCATGACGAGGTTCACATCCTCAACGCCGAGGACCGCCCCATCTATTCGTATTTCGATGGGAAACGGCAGGAGCCTACTCGTTTCGAGGTCCGCCGCTCCGTTGTGGCGCCAGTAATTACCGAGGCGCGGGGCGGCCACGGAACACATTCGAACTTGCGAGCGCGTCCGGACACGTTCAGCGAATTGCAATCCAACTACAAAGTTCTCGCCGGCGGGGGTGAGGCCGCGCGCTGGGCTGGGCACATCGTGTCCATTGACGGCCGTCCCGCCGTGGTCACCGCCATGACCATCGTGCCCAATATCGACATGAGTCTCCTCAAAGGAACGCCCAACCTCCTTGTCGGTATCAAATATATCGACGCAGACTTCATTTCCGAGATTGGCCGCTCGCTCCTGCTGAACGATCTAAAACTGGCGAAAGAACCTGATCCGGCTGATGGGGTTTTTTCCGAGCCATTCGTCGGCGATGACGGTATTCCGATCGGTTATCTAACCTGGACCACGCGGCGGCCTGGACAGGTGCTGCTCACGATTATCCTGCCGCTCGTGGCAGCAGGCGTTATCGGAGTGGGCTTCATGTCTAAGACAATGCTCGGGCGCCTCACGCGCACATCGGCGGCGCTGTCGCGCAGCGAGGCACAAGCGCGCCATGAAGCCAAACACGATGCACTATCGGGCCTGCCGAACCGTGTGCACATGGTGGAGAGGATCGAAGCGTTTCTTCACAGCCCTGTGGCGAAACGGACCGGGCAGCGTGCCGTAGCCGCCTATATCGACATCGATCGCTTCAAGGATATCAACGACACGCTCGGCCACGAGGCTGGCGATCAATTGATCTCCGCCGTTGCCCAGCGTCTGGTCGGACGGCTGAGACCGGTGGATTTTCTTTCGCGCTTCGGCGGCGATGAGTTTGCCATTCTGTGTGCGCCGGGCGGGCATGAAGCCGCCGCGACGCTCGCGCGACGCATCGCTCAGGCCTTTGAATCGCCGTTCAACGTCAAAGGGCAGAATATTCGCGTGACCGCCTCCGTCGGTCTCGCCATCGCTCCGGAAAACGGCACGACGGCGGACGAGCTGATGCGTCATGCCGACATCGCGCTTTACGAAGCGAAAAACCAGGGTCGCGATCGCGCCGTCCTGTTCTGCGCCGAGATGGCGGAGCAGGTCGAGCACCGACGGTCGATCGAATTGGCGCTACGCCATGCCCTCGAGGATGATGCGCTCGACCTCCACTACCAGCCGATCATCTCGTGCCAGACGGGCGCGGTTATCGGCGTCGAGGCGCTCCTGCGCTGGGAGCACCCTGTCTATGGCGAGATGTCCCCTGCCGACTTCATTCCAATCGCGGAAAACGCCGGCCTTCTGCCGAGCCTTGGGGAGTGGGTGCTGAACTGTGCGATGACGGATGCAAAGAAGTGGCCCAAGCTCGAGGTCGCGGTCAACCTCTCGCCGGTGCAGATCCGCCACGTCGATCTGGAAGGGACCTTGCGCAAGTTGGTCGTCGAGCACGACGTCGATCCGAGCCGCTTTACCCTCGAGATAACCGAGAACGTGATGTTGGAGGCGACCGACCACGTCAACGCTATCCTCGATGCCATCCGTGCCATGGGCTTCAAGACGGCGTTGGACGATTTCGGAACCGGTTATTCGAGCCTCTCTTATCTCTGCACCTTCAGGTTCGATAAGATCAAGATAGACCGGTCGTTCGTGGCCAGGGTCTCGGAGATCGATACAACGCGGACCATCGTCAAGTCAGTGGTCAGTCTTGGCCGCGGCTTGGGCATGAGCATTGTCGCCGAGGGAGTGGAGACCGAGTTCGAGGCCGATGCGATGGCGCAACTTGGTTGCACGGAATTGCAGGGCTTCTATTTTTCACCGCCGCTCAGTGCCGAGGGAATGGTCGATTTCCTGAAGAACTTCCAACCTCGCCGCCTCGCTTATTCAGCGCCCCCCTCACTGCGTGCCGCCATAAACGGCTAGACACTGACCCCTTGGATTTGCCAGGAAAGTCGCGAAGCCGAGTAGGACCGCTTCGCTGGGGCTTAATGTGTCATCCGAGAAGTCACCGACTGAAAAGCCGGCGCGCCCGCCGTCCCGCAACGCGGACTACCGCTGGGCCGAGTTCGATTCTGAAGCCTATTTCCAGCACTACTACGGGGTGCCGCATCAGGACGACGATCGGGTCATCCGCCTCGCTGTCGCGGCCATAAAATCCGCGCGGCCACTCGGTGCCGAGCTCGACGTGGTCGATGTCGGCACCGGACCTAATCTCTTTCCTCTGTTCTGCACCTTGCCGCGTGCGCGCCGCCTCACCGCTTGGGAATATGCGCAGAGCAATGTCGCTTGGCTTGACGCCGAGTTCGGGCGCCGGGAAACAAGATGGCAGTGGCGTCATTTCTGGGATGTAGCGCGCGAAGCTTACGCGCGCGACTTTCATCTCCCTGAAGATCCAATGCCGCTCTTGCGCGAAAGATGCACGGTCGCGCGCGGCTCGATCTTCGAGCTCCCGGAGCGAACGTGGGACGCGGCGACCATGTTCTATTGCGCCGAATCCATTACCGAGCGACAGGACGAATTTGAAGCGGCATGCAGCGCTTATGCGCGCTGTGTTAAGCGAGGCGGTGTCTTGGTTGCAGCCTTCCTTGCGCACTCGGCTGGTTATGCAGTGAAAGAAAGCCGCTATCCGGCTTTGTCCGTATCCGCCGAAAAAATCATCGATGTGTTTGCGCACCATGCTGACGGCCTAAGAGCCCAAGCCCACGGCATCGTCGAGCGTGAAATCAGGAGCGGTTATTCCGGCTTCGTCTTCATGACCGGGACCGCCCGCTAAGTGTCCTTTGGTCGCCTTGTTCCAGGCACCATGCCGGAAGATCAAGCCGAGCTGAAATGAACTCTTGATCTCGGCGGCGAGTTTTGCCCAATTCCCGCCAGACACCGTCACGCCACGAGCCATGAATCTTCAGCCGCGCAGCACGACCGCCGCCGCCAACGCCGCGCAAGGCACGGCCGTGGCCGTGCTCGCCGCGATCAGCGTCTGCCACATGCTGAACGACGTGATCCAATCGCTGATCATGGCGATCTATCCCATGCTGAAAGAGGGCCTGGCGCTCGATTTCAGCCAGATCGGCCTCATCACCTTCACCTTCCAGTTTACCGCCTCGGTGCTCCAGCCTCTGGTCGGCTATGTCACCGACCGCTACCCGACGCCGTATTCGCTCGTGCTCGGCATGAGTTCTTCGTTGATGGGGGTTCTCCTCATCGCCTTTGCCTCAAGCTATGCGGCGGTGCTTGCCGCTGCCGCCCTGATCGGCATGGGTTCGTCGGTGTTCCATCCCGAATCCTCACGCGTTGCCCGGCTCGCATCGGGGGGCCGTCATGGCATGGCGCAATCGGTGTTCCAGGTCGGCGGCAATTTCGGGACGGCACTCGGGCCCCTGTTCGCGGCCTTCATCGTGCTTCCTTATGGCCAGCACAGCATCGCCTGGTTCTCCGTCGCGGCGTTGCTTGCCATCGTACTCTTGGCTGGAATCGGCGCCTGGTACGGCAAGACGCTCAAGCTTAAGCGCGAGACGCACCCAAGCGAGCGCCAGGCGATCGCCGAGGCGACGCACGGCAAGGTCGGCCGCTCGATCGCCATCCTGATGGCGCTGACTTTCTCCAAACACTTTTATCTCGTCAGCATCACGAGCTTCTTCATCTTCTATCTGATCCACACCTACGGACTAACGGTGCAGCAGGCACAGCTCCATTTGTTCATCTTCCTGGGCGCCGTAGCGGCGGGAACGGTGGTCGGTGGGCCGATCGGCGACCGCATCGGGGCGCGCCGGGTCATCTGGTGGTCGATCCTGGGGGTGCTGCCCTTCACCCTCGCGCTTCCTTATGTCGGGCTCACCGGCACCGCCATCCTGAGCGTCATCATCGGGCTGATCCTTGCTTCGGCCTTCCCGGCGATCCTCGTCTATGCGCAGGGCTTGATCCCCGGAAGGGTGGGAATGGTCGCAGGACTGTTTTTTGGGCTTGCCTTCGGCATTGCCGGCATCGGCGCCGCTTTCCTCGGCTGGCTCGCCGACGTGACCTCGATCAATTTCGTTTATCACATCTGCGCCTTCTTGCCGGCCATCGGCCTGCTCGCGGCCTTTCTTCCCGAGACGGCAAAGCCAAAAGCTGCTGGAAAGCGAGGAAAGCGCTCGCCTCAGCGGCGTTCTCTCTCCCATTCGCAAAGATGACCTCTCGCCTTTTGCCGAATTCGTTTTTTTTGTTCAAGCGAGGTCTTGCGAGTGTCTTCGCCACTGCTTTTGACCCCTGAATTCGGCCCGAGCCGAGGGCATCAATGTTCGGGATTTCTGGCCAAATCGCCACAGCCGAGACAGGACCCGCGCTATTGGTTAATATGGAGCTACTGAGGTCCGGTCGAGGCTTCGCCGGGCTCAGGAATCCGAACACTTGCCGAGCGCGGCGGCCGGCAGGCCTCAACTGGTCTTGCGTGAAACCTGCCAGCCCGCTCGGTTGTTACTGAAAGCCATGCAAACGAGGGGCAAGCAATGCGTGACATCCGAAATGACCTGCAAGACCGAGCCAATCTGCTAGACGAGCAGATCAACACCGCCGAGGCGCAGTTCGAGAGCCTCGTCGAGCAACTTCGCACCGAACACGAAAGCAGACTCGAGGATCTCAAGGCCGAGTTCGAGGCCGTTAGCCGGCTGCTCGAGGTGGAACAGCGGCGGCTCGCCAACATTCCGGTTACGCCCGCTCCAACACAGGCGCCCGCGCCCAAACCGCAACCGCGCGCGCAAGTCCGCTCGCCGCTGCCGCATCAGCACACGCCGGTGCAGGCTCAGCCCCATGGCCAGGCGCACGCACAACCCCATGCCCAGCCTTATATGCAGGCCCAACCGCAACATCATGTGCAGCAGCCGCAGCCCGAACCGCAGGCCCAACCGCAGCAGCCGCTCGCGGATTTCCTGGTGCGCATGCTGAACGAAGCGGGCGCCATGTCGCGTGACGACCTGTGCGTGCTCGCGGTGCAGGAGGGCTATTTTGCCGATGGTGACGGCGCCGAGCGCGGCGTGCACGCGGCGCTCATCAGCGTCAACAAGGCCGGCCTCATTCGCCAGTTGCCGAACGGAAACTTCGCGCCCGCCTCGATGATGGACGCGATCCGGCTGCGCCGCGCGATCTAGGCTCAGGCACCGGCAGCGGGCCGTCCGCGCAAGAGTTCGACGACGTCTTTGCGGACCTTCTCCTCGGCATAGCGCGCAAGCGCCTTGCGATCGGGAAACTCGTCGAGCGGCACGGGCGGCCCAATGCGGATATAGGCATCGAGCGGCCCTAGCCCGAGCAGCTTCCAGGCATGGCTCGCCATGTCCATGTCGCCATACCAGGCGACCACGGGGCGCCCGCGCCGGCAAAGCGGCAAACCGTGGAGCTTGGTGTAGGTGAGCGCGAGAGTCTGTGCCAACACCCGGTCTCCCATGGCGTGGCCGCCGACCGGCTTCGCCGCGGCGAACAGCGCAGTCTTGAACGGCACCACGCCGTTGCCGTCGCTCGAGGTCCCCTCGGCGAACAGCACGACATGGTCGCCTGCCTGAAGCCGGTCGAGGATCTCGTTTGCCTTGTCACCCACCTCGTTTCGCCGCGTGCGATCGACGAACACCGAGCGCTGAAGCTTGGCGAGCCAGCTCACGAACGGCCACGACGCCACCTCCTGCTTCGCCACGAAGGAGACCGGCGCCACCGCCGAGAGCACGGTGATGTCGAGCCACGAGACGTGGTTCGCGATGAGCAGGACGCCCTCATCGCGCGCGACGTCGCCCGCGACGTTCAGCCGGATGCCGACGATGCGGCAAACTCGACGATGATACCAATGCGGGAATGTGCGCGCGTAGCGCGAGCCCGTCTTGAGCAAGAGGAGCTGCAGCGGCATCAACGGCAGCGTGAAGGCGAAGAAGGCCGCAAGCACAAGAAAGGCGCGGACGCTTCTCATCGCTTAGTCGCCGGGCCACGCGTCAATAACAGCTTCGGCGGCCATAATAAATCGTGCAGATGCCCTTGAGCACGGGATCGGCCTTGGCCGGCGCGATTGCCTCGGAACGGCACTCGGTGCGGATCTCGCCGTAGCCGAAATCCGTCGTCGAGCAGACCTCGCGCATGCCAACAGGCTGATAGCTTGACCCGTCGGTTGGACCCGCAGCCTGAGCGTGAGCCGCGCAATTGACCATCACCGCCGCGGCCGCAAAAACGATGCGCTTTCCCATTACGCCATCCCCCTCATTCTTGTTTTGAACAGAGGCAACGTTGTCTCGGCCGAGCGGGAGAGTCAAACGGTGGGCGGAAATGGCCTTATTTGGGGCCCTTGATGGGGGTGCCGAACAGCTCGAGCCGATGGCCGATCAGGCGAAAGCCGAGCTCCCGCGCGACGCTCTCTTGCAAGCGCTCGATCTGCTCGTTGCGGAACTCGATGACCTCGCCGGTCTTGATGTTGATCAAATGATCATGATGGCCGTGGCCCGCCGGCTCGTAACGCGCACGCTTCTCGTCGCCGAACTCGTGGCGCTCGAGGATCCCCTTGTTCTCGAATAGACGGACCGTGCGGTAGACGGTTGAGAGTGAGATGCGCGGGTCTTCCGCGCTCGCCCGGCGATAGACTTCCTCGACATCGGGATGGTCCTCGGCCTCAGACAGGACGCGCGCGATGGTACGCCGCTGTCCCGTCATGCGCATGCCCTTCTCGGCGCAGAGCCGCTCAAGCCGGCTTTGTCTCGTCGCGGTCTTGGGCATGGATCGCGGCTAGGCCTCACGCTGAGAGGGGCCATCATCGGCGGCACGGGGCGAAAGGGCAAGACTGAAGATCGCGGCGTCGGCACCGCTGTCGTAATAGCGCGGGCGGCGTCCCACGGCCTTGGCCCCGAGCGCGCGGTAAAGACAAAAGGCCGCTTCGTTTCCCTCTTCGACCTCGAGAAAGAGCTGCGTCGCGCCGGCCTCGCCGAGCATGGTCATGGCTGCTTGCAGCAGAGTCCTGCCGAGGCCGGTGCGGCGGCAATGGGGCGCGACCGCGAGCGTCAGGAGCTCGGCCTCGTCGGCCGCGCGCCGCGCGACAACGAAACCCGAGGGAGAGTCCCCGGAGCCGTCGTGGACTGTAGCGATGAGGCAAACCGTATTGGGACCGGCGATGAATTGCCTCATGGCGGCATCGGTCCAAGGTTTGGCGAAGCAGCTCGCATGCAGCGCCGCCATGACGCGTGCGTCGTGCGGCGAGGCGCGATGGATGACGACCGGCATCAGCGCCGCGCCACGCCTGGCTGTTGCGGCCGCGCATCGGCCGGACGCAAATAAAGTGGACGCAAGATAGGAACGGTCGCGCGCACTTCCAGCGCGATCTTCGCCAGCGACGCGGCGCTTGGCTGAAGCTCGGGCAGGGCAGTTTCGATGTGCCGCCGTTGCCGTGCGCACGATTCCGCGAGAAGCGCGGCACCGCTCCCGACGGCGACGATGAGATCGCGCGGAACAAGCTCTGCCGCATCGACAGGTGCGATCAGCAACGGCCCGTCGCGCTGCTCTCCCGCCTCGTCATAAATTCCGAGATAGATCATGCCCCGATGCGCATCGACCGCCACGGCGAAAGGACCTTTGGGTGAAAGACGTCCAAGCGCGTCGCGGGCCATGACCGTCAGACTGTCGGTGCCGTAAAGCTTGGCGCCGGTGGCGAGAGCAAGCCCGCGCGCGGCGGCGATGGCGATGCGCACGCCGGTGAAGCTGCCGGGCCCAACCGTCGCCGCGATCAAATCGAGCTCAGGCGCCGAGATGCCGGCCTTTGCCAGCACCTCTTGCACCATCGGCATGAGCGCCTCGGCGTGGCCGCGCGCCATCAGCGCCTCGCGCGCATGGAGGCCGAGCGCGGTTCCGTCGGCACCGAGCACCGCGACCGAGCAGGCGCCCATGCTCGTGTCCATGGCGAGAATGTTCATGGAAGACTATCTAAACGATCCGCGCCATCTCGTCGAAATCGAATCGCGGCGAGCGGGGGAACAGCACGCTCGCATCGCCATAGCCGAGGCTGCACAGAAAGTTGGACCTGATGCTGGTGCCGGCGAAGAATTCGCGATCGACGCCGTCATTGTCGAAGCCCGACATCGGCCCGCAATCCAAGCCCAGCGCCCGCGCCGCCATGATCAGGTAAGCGCCCTGCAGCGTGCCGTTGCGAAACGCCGTGTCGAGGATCTTCGCATCGTTCCCCTCGAACCAGCTGCGCGCATTGGTATGGGGAAAGAGCTTGGGCAGATGATGATGGAAATTGAGGTCGTAGCCGATGATGGCGCAGACCGGCGCCTTCATCGTCTTGTCGCGGTTGCCTTCGGAGAGATGGGGCTTGAGCCGCTCCTTGGCCTCGCGCGACTTGGCGAAGAGAAAGCGCGCGGGGCTCGAATTCGCGCTCGTCGGCCCGAGCTTCAGAAGATCGACGATCTCGTGCAGCAGAGCGTCGGGCACGTCCTTGTCGCGCCACGCATTATGCGTGCGCGCATCGCGGAAGATCTGATCGAGACAGGCGTCGGCGATTTTCCCGCTCAAACCGGACGCACCTCTTGCACCTCGGGGATGAAGTGCTTGAGCAGATTCTCGATGCCGTGGCGCAGCGTGGCGGTGGAGGAGGGGCACCCGGAGCAGGCGCCGCGCATGTGAAGATAGACGATGCCCTCGCGATAGCCCTGGAAGGTGATGTCGCCGCCGTCCTGGGCGACGGCCGGGCGGACGCGCGTCTCGAGCAGCTCCTTGATGGTCTTGACCGTGTCCTCGTCCTCGGGCGCGTAGAACTCGCCGGACGAGCTCTCAGACCCCGAAGGCTCGCCCGTGGTGACCGCCTCGCCCGAGACGAAATGCTCCATGATGGCGCCGAGGATGGCGGGCTTCAGATGCTGCCACTCGCCGTCGCCCTTGGTGACGCTGATGAAGTCCGGGCCGAAGAACACGCCCTTGACGCCGTCGATCTCGAACAGGCGCGCGGCGAGCGGCGAATCCTTGCCGGACGCCGGATCGGTGAATTCGAGCGTGCCCTGGTCGAGCACCGGCCGCCCCGGAATGAATTTCAGGGTGGCGGGATTCGGCGTCGCTTCGGTCTGGATGAACATGGCTCGCTCTTGCGCTTTCGCCCTGGTTTGCCTTGGCCTCTTAACGCGCGAGGCGGCCTGAAGTCCCCGCGCCAGCTTAGAATAATTCTAGTCCATACTTGGCCTCGGATGCCCGAAAGTCAAGGCACGCGGGCGCCTTCCGCAGCGCGTTTCAGCGCCCAGGCTCTGCGCACCCTCGCGAGCGAGGGGGGATGGCGCGCCGAAAAGCGCAATCTGGTAGCTCGTGCCTCCTCGCGGAGACACGCTGGCGCCTCTCGGCGCGCCATATCGGCGTTGGTCGGCGACGGGCCGCGCTTCAACTTTTGATCCTCGCGCTCAAATAGGCCAGAGGCCGGTAGCGCAAAAATCAAGCCTTCGAGCCAGCTCCTGGCAGGGTCTCCTGGACCCGGGCGGAGCCCCTGTCGCCGCCCGGGTGCTCGCTTACGTGAGCGAACCCGCGGGCGCCGCGCCTCGTCCCGCAAGTCACGACGCCTCGCGAAGAGCGCCCCTCAAGTGGACGAGGTGGATGCAG
>DATHCZ010000155.1:0-3074 GCA_035319265.1 Methyloceanibacter sp.
CTCCGGATTGCAATTGACCATGATGGTCTCGTAGCCGGCCGCCGACAGCGCGAAGGCCGCGTGGCAGCAGCAATAGTCGAACTCGATGCCCTGGCCGATGCGATTGGGCCCGCCGCCGAGGATGACGATCTTCTCCTTGTCGGAAGGCCGCGCCTCGCATTGCGGGACCCCGGCGAAGTCCGTCTCATAGGTCGAGTACATATAGGCGGTGGGAGAAGCGAACTCTGCCGCGCACGTGTCGATCCGCTTATAGACGGGATGCACATCGAGCGCGCGGCGCCGCGCCGAAACTTCGCTCGCCTCGAGTCCGGCGAGCGTGGCAAGACGCTCGTCGGAGAAGCCAAAAGCCTTGAGCGCGCGAAACTGCGACGGCGTCGTCGGCAGCCCATGTTGGCGAACCCGCTCTTCGCCATCGATGATCTCCTGGATCTGGCGGATGAACCAGGGATCGATACGGCAGGAATCGTAGATCTGCTCCTCGTCGAAGCCGAGCCGGAGCGCCTGCGCCACCTTGAGCAGCCGGTCGGGCGATGGCGTGCCGAGCGCGGCGCGGATCACGTTCTTGTCGTCACCCTGACCGAGCCCCTCTAGCGTAATGTCATCGAGGCCGGTCAGCCCCGTCTCCATCGAGCGGAGCGCCTTCTGCAGCGACTCGGGGAAGGTGCGGCCGATGGCCATGGCCTCTCCCACCGATTTCATCGAGGTGGTGAGCACCGGCTTCGCCCCGGGGAACTTCTCGAAGGCGAAGCGCGGGATCTTGGTGACCACGTAATCGATGGTCGGTTCGAAAGAAGCCGGCGTGGCACCACCGGTAATATCGTTGGCGAGCTCGTCGAGCGTATAGCCGACCGCGAGCTTGGCCGCGACCTTGGCGATGGGAAAGCCGGTCGCCTTGGAGGCAAGCGCGGAAGAGCGCGACACGCGCGGGTTCATCTCGATGACGACGAGGCGGCCGTCTTTCGGGTTCACCGCGAATTGTACGTTGGAGCCGCCGGTCTCGACCCCGATCTCGCGCAGCACCGCGATCGAGGCGTTGCGCATGATCTGATACTCCTTGTCGGTCAGCGTCAGCGCGGGCGCGACCGTGATCGAGTCGCCGGTATGCACGCCCATCGGATCGACGTTCTCGATGGAGCAAATGATGATGCAATTGTCGTCGTGATCGCGCACGACCTCCATCTCGTATTCCTTCCAGCCAAGCACCGATTCCTCGATCAGCACTTCGCACGTGGGGGAGGCATCGAGCCCCCGCTCGACGATCTCGAGGAACTCCTCGCGGTTATAGGCGACGCCGCCACCGGTGCCGCCGAGGGTGAAGGAGGGGCGGATGATGGCTGGGAGCCCGATCTCCTGCACCGCCTCGAGCGCCTCGATCAGGCCCTTCTCGACATAGCGCCGGCGGCGCTCGCTTTCGTGCCGCGCCCAATCGGTATCGAACGCGGTTCGTGCCGCCGCGCGCGCCTCCGGATCGGCGAACTCGGCCTCGATGCGGGCGATCTCGGACTTGTATTTCTCACGATCGGCACGCTTCAAAACGGCGGCGTCGGCAAGGCGCGAGCGCGGCGTCTCGAGTCCGATCTTCTCCATCGCCTTGCGGAACAGCTCGCGGTCTTCGGCCTTGTCGATTGCCGCGGCTCGCGCGCCGATCATCTCCACGCCGAATTTTTCGAGCACGCCCGCGCGTTGCAAACTAAGCGCGGTGTTGAGCGCGGTCTGTCCGCCCATGGTGGGAAGCAGGGCGTCCGGGCGCTCCTTCTCGATGATCTTGGCCACGAAGTCGGGCGTGATCGGCTCGACATAGGTGGCGTCGGCCACCCCCGGATCGGTCATGATCGTGGCCGGGTTCGAGTTCACCAGGATGATGCGATAGCCCTCTTCTTTCAGGGCCTTGCAGGCTTGCGTTCCCGAATAGTCGAACTCGCAGGCCTGGCCGATGACGATCGGTCCAGCCCCGATGATCAGGATGGACTTTATATCTGTGCGCTTCGGCATGTGGCGGCAGGCATGTCCCGGCACGGATTATGGGCCGGGCGCTTGGCAGATGGAGTCTAAAGGCTAGAAGCGACCATATAGGCGAAAAGACCTGCCGCGGGAACCCGTCAAGATCGCGCTTTCCAAAACAAAATGGGCCCGGCCGGATGGGGTCCGCCGGGCCCATGCTCCGCAAGGACTAGCGGGCGTTGCCGGGGCTCAGGCCGCCGGCGCCTGAGCCTCCGCTGTGCCCGATGGCGCCGTCGGTCGGGGTGAACGTGATCATCTTGCACGAGCCTGTGCAGGTATCGCCAGAGCCCTTTTTGCATTTGATGCCGGTGCCGCTGTCGTTCGGCCCGGACGTGCACGTCCCCTGGTTGCCGCCGTCGCAGTAACAGTTGTAGTTGCCCGAAATGTCCTTGGGCCTCGCCGTCGAGACGTCGAGCGTGAGCGCAATGGCAAAGATCGAAAGCGCCGCCGTTGCCGCGACGCGACCGAGAGTCATGGTCTTCATGATGTTCTCCATGTCGTGAGGATTGATCGGCGGCCGGCTAATGCGTAGCGGCAGTGCCACCGCCGGTGGCGATCGGACCAGACTTGACCGAGCCCCTGGCGGCTGAACCGCCATTAGGCGACGACTTCAGCTGGCAGCTTCCGTCGCACGTATCGGCGGCGCCGTGGTAGCAGGAGACCTCGGTGTCGCTCGATTTGAACGTGCAGCTCCCTTTTCCGCCCTTGCACGAGCAGTCGTAAGTTCCCTGCTCCTTCGGCATGGCGAATGCGGCTTGGCTTGCGCCGGCAACTATGACGGCCGCGACGAGGAGCATTGCTCCTCTCTGGATCAAAGTCGATTTCAGCATGATTTCCTCCCATTTGGGTTTGATCGGCGGGATTAGGGAGGAGTATTTGCCCGCGACAAGCGCATGGGCCCAACATGCGGCGCCTCGGCAAAGCATTCCGGACGGTCGGCAAATGTCGGGGGTGAGACGTGTCCGATCAGCGACCGAAAATCAGCGCTTTCGCTGCTCCATCATCGCGACGAAGCGGGTGAAAAGGTAGTGGCTGTCCTCGGGCCCCGGCGAGGCCTCTGGATGGTACTGCAC
>DATHCZ010000156.1:0-2217 GCA_035319265.1 Methyloceanibacter sp.
CTCTTCTCACCCTCACAGGTTCCCTTGTCGCTCTCATCCAGGCAATAACCTTTGTCATTGCAGAGCAGACAACCGCTTTTCGGCTTATGAACCTTCTCTTTAACGAGAAGGATCAAATCGTCCAGCGAACGCGAGACGGGCACACCTCCTCCGGCCTCCGGTCCGGTCAGCGCCGTGGCTTCGGCGCCTAAAATAGTCAGAGGCGCGATCACGACCGCTACGCAAAATCCAAGACGAGCAGCCCGCCACCATGCTTTCCGCGTCATGTCAGGTCTCCCTGTCATAGTCGCTGCCGTCGCTATTTTAGCAGGCTCTTGGGCTCGGGGTCAGGCTCTTTGCTTTTCACCACTATCGAGTTCGGCGGCCTCGCAGCCGAATTGCCCCATGAGCACTTTGAGCTCCAGGGCTTCCGTCTCGGCCTTGGCAGCGCGACAGATCTCGAGCGACTCTTTCAGCTTGGCGCAGGCCTCGCTCGTCTCACCTCGCTTATGGGCGAGCACGGCGAGGTTCCGCGTCTGCATGGCGATCGCCCGCGGGTCCCCCGACTCTTTGGCCGCGTCGAGTGCGAGCAGGAATTCCTGCTCGGCGTGCTCGAAGCGCTCGGCATCGAGCGAGACCGCGCCGAGATTGCCAGCGGTCCGCGCCACGCCAACGGCGTCACCCGCCGCCATGAATAGATCGAGCGCCTTGCGGTAGCAGCGCTCGGCGCCGCCATCGTCCTTGAGCGCCCGCTGCGCATTGCCGAGATTATAGACGGCGTTCGCCGCGAGCCCGGGAAGCTCGACCTCCTCGTAGAGATCGAGCGCCTTCTGGAAGTGGCTCGCGGCTTCGGCGAACCGTCCTTTCTCGAACAGGATCGTCCCGAGATTGAGGTTCCCGCGCGCCATCCCATCCTTGTGCTTGAGGCGTGTCTCGAGCGCGAGCGCCTGCTGGATCGTCTGCTCGGCTCGGTCGAGATCATGCGTCTCGCGATAGAGCAGCCCGAGATTGGCGGCGGCGATGGCGGCTATGGCGATCTCTCCCTGCTGCTCGGCGATGGTGAAACTCTTGAGTAGCATCTGCTCGGCGTCCGGGAAGCGCCCGAGACCCTGGAGCAGGAGACCGAG
Source organism: Methyloceanibacter sp. (assembly GCA_035319265.1). GTDB lineage: Bacteria > Pseudomonadota > Alphaproteobacteria > Rhizobiales > Methyloligellaceae > Methyloceanibacter. Next base: position 1,107 of record DATHCZ010000156.1, read on the forward strand.
ATCGGCGTGTAGCTGGGCGAGTCCGAGCTGATAGTCGTTCTTGGTGCACAACACCTGCGCCTCGCCGTAATTGGCGAGCGCGCGGTCGAGGTCGCCCGCCTTCATTTGCGCGCTTGCCAGCGCCATCAGCGCATCGACTAGAGCCCTCGGCTCATCGACTGCCGCGAAGATGCGTTTCGCGTTCTCGAACTTCTCGATCGCCGCGTCCAGCCGTCCGCCCCTGACATTGAGGACGCCGGCGAACATGTCGATGAGGCCGAGGATGTCTTCCCGCCCTCCGTGGGCGAGGCTGCCGGCTTCGGCGATCAGCGCTTCGACATTGGGAATGTCGCCGAGCCTGAACTGCACCACGGCAAGGGCGAGCAGATTCTGTGCATCATGAGGATCAAGCTCGAAGGCTTGCTGGAAGAGGGCGAGCGCGCCCTGTGTATCGCCCGGAAGCGTGAGCGCGCCCTGATGGCGAAGCGCCACGCCGGCCTCGCGCGCGGCGCGATCGGCCTCCGCCCGCTTCGCCTCGGCCATATCGGCGAACGCATCTATGGCGAGGTTTGGATCAGCCGCCTTCAGCGCCTCGATCGCCCGCCGGCCGGTCCAGCTCTTCTGCTCACGCAGCGCAAGCACGGCCTCGCCGATCAGCGCCTTGATGCTGTTGCGCTCCTTGAGGGACAGCCTGTCGCCGTCCTCGGGCGAGCGGGCGACCATCTTGCCGGCGACCATGACGGCGATCTGCTCGGCGTCGATCCGGTTCTGCTCCTCGTCTTTGCGCAGCACGTTGCGCAACACAAAAGCGCCGATGCCGGCAAGGACGATCAGCAAGAGTACGGCTGCGAACAGGCTTTGCAGCGCCGTCCAATTCGAGGGAGCAGAAATATCAGCGAGGACCTGCATGAATACCTTGACGAGGGCCTAGTGACGCCGAGGCATTTACCATCGCCTATAAAGCAGCGTCCGGTCCAGGTTCTTGCTGCCGCCGCGTTTTCGCATCGCCCGCTTTTTGGTCGTCAGTGAGGATCTCGATCTGCTCGGGGTGGGTGGCCTCGATCATGGGACCGTTCCGCCATATCACCCAACCGCGGACGCGGACCCGTTTGCCGGCGAGAGCTTTGAGGTC
>DATHCZ010000157.1:0-6842 GCA_035319265.1 Methyloceanibacter sp.
GCGTTCCAGAGTTTCGTCGCAAAGCTGCGATAGCCGTCGACGCGCTGCGTGGACAGCTTGATGTCGCGGCCTTGGGCTGCCATCGCGGCAAGCGTGAAGCGCAGCGCATCTGCGCCGTATTTGTCGATCAACTCGAGGGGATCGATGACGTTCCCCTTCGACTTCGACATCTTCTGCCCCTTCTCGTCGCGGACGAGCGCATGGATATAGACGTCGCGGAACGGCACCTCCTCCATGAAGTGCAGGCCCAGCATCATCATGCGCGCGACCCAGAAGAAGATGATGTCGAAGCCGGTGACGAGCACGTCAGTCGGGTAGTAGCGGGCGAGCTCTGGCGTCTTGTCGGGCCAGCCGAGCGTCGAGAACGGCCAGAGCGCGGATGAGAACCACGTGTCGAGCACGTCCTCGTCGCGCTTGAGCGCAACCTCATTGCCGTAATGCTCCTTGGCAAGCGCTGCCGCGCCGGCGGCGTCTTCGGCGACGAACACCTTGTCGCCGGGTCCGTACCAAGCCGGGATTTGATGGCCCCACCACAGCTGGCGCGAGATGCACCAAGGCTGGATGTTCTCCATCCAGTGGAAATAGGTCGTCTCCCAGTTCTTCGGCACGAAGGTGGTGCGGCCGCGCTTGACCGCGTCGATCGCGGGCGCGGCAAGCGTCTTGGCGTCGACATACCACTGGTCGGTGAGGCGCGGCTCGATCACGGCGTTGGAGCGGTCGCCGTGTGGCACGACGTGGGTGTGCGGCTCGATCTTTTCCATCAATCCATCCGCCTCGAGCTTGGCGGCAATCAGCTTGCGCGCGGCAAAGCGGAACACGCCGTTGAACTCGAGGATGGTGGCCTTCAGCTCGGCGCTCGGCTCGACGCCGCGGGTGAAGTCTGGATTTGGGTCGAGCAGGAGCTTCCCCTCGGGTCCCATGATATTGACCATGGGAAGCCCGTGGCGCTTGCCGACCTCGAAATCGTTGAAGTCGTGCGCCGGGGTGATCTTGACCGCGCCTGAGCCCTTCTCGGGGTCGGAGTATTCGTCGGCGACGATCGGGATGCGGCGGCCGACGAGCGGCAGGATCACGTTCTTGCCGACGAGATTCTTGTAGCGCTCATCGTCGGGATGCACGGCGACCGCGGTGTCGCCGAGCATGGTCTCGGGGCGTGTGGTGGCGACGACGATATAGGTCGAGGGATCGCTCGGATTAAACGGCCTCCCCTCGATGGGATAGCGGAGATGCCAGAGATGACCTTTGGTCTCGATTTGCTCGACTTCCAGATCGGAGATGGCGGTGAGCAAATCGGGGTCCCAATTGACAAGGCGCTTGTCTTTGTAGATGAGGCCGGCGCGGTAGAGGTCGACGAACACTTTGCGCACCGCGCGCGACAGGCCTTCGTCCATGGTGAATCGGAGCCGCGACCAATCGCACGAACAGCCGAGCCGCTTGAGCTGGCCGACGATGGTGTTGCCCGATTCTTCTTTCCACTGCCAGACGCGCTTGATGAACGCCTCGCGTCCCATGGCGCGGCGGTTCGGTTCCTGCCGCTCCATCAATTGCCGCTCGACCACCATCTGCGTGGCGATGCCGGCATGGTCGGTGCCGGGTTGCCACAACACGTCGCGTCCACGCATGCGCTCCAAGCGAACGAGAATGTCCTGGAGGGTGTTGTTGAGGGCATGCCCCATATGGAGCGAGCCGGTGACGTTGGGCGGCGGAATGACGACGGCGTAAGGCTTGCCACCGGAGCGTCCTTCAGCGCCGGCGGCAAAGGCTCTCGCCTCCTCCCAGATGCGATAGATGGCGTCTTCGATTGCTTGCGGCTGATAGGTCTTGTCGAGCATGGACGCGTGAGGTTTGGCGCGAAAAGGCCGCGCGCGCGTCCTACGCCGTTGGCTTCTTTGCTGTCAACCCGTGAGCGGCTTTCAGTCGCCCATGAGCCGCGCGGGATTGTTCTTGAGCTCGTCCTTGAGGGCCGCGGTCAGCACCCGCGCCATGTTCTCGTCGAGCCACTGACGGAGCATCGGGCGCAGCATGTCCTTGACGCTGTCCTCAAGCGACTTCGCGGCCGCTGAATCGGCATAAGAACCACCGCCCCCGTTTACATGCGGGGTCTCGTCCTCGGCCTCGCCCTCTCGCCCCGCCGACCAATCGGGTACGGCGCTCATGCCCCAGCCGCGGTCGAGCTGAGGCTCGCCGACCACGGTCTCGACGACGAGGACCGGCTCGGCCTCCGTCATCTCGACATCGACCTCGGTGAGAACGAGCTCGGGCTCTTCGTCTGTCTCTGCCTCCGGTTCCGGAGCAGAGACAAGCTCCGGCATGGGCACCGGCTCGAATGCCGGCGCAGCGATGCTCGGCGCAGGCTCGGCGAGAGTTTCGGGCTCGGAGTGGGGTTGGAAAACCGGCTCGGGCTCAGGCTGGAAAACCGGGGACTGGGCCGGGAAGACGGGCTCGGGCTGAGCCTGGAAAACCGGCTCGGACGAAGGTTGGAAGGAAAATGGCGTGGACGACGTCGGAACCTGCCCTGCCCTCAGCGCGGCGATCGCTCGCTCGAGCGCGGACGCCGCTTCCTCGCTGGCCGACATGGGCTTTGCCGCGGCTGGGGCGGGTTGCGCCATGGGCGCTGGTGGCTCCGCGACCGGCTCGGGCGGGCTTGCCTCGGCCTCGAAGGTCTCAAACGACGCGTCCTCGACCAGCTCGAGCTCGGGTTCAGCCTCAGGAGTTGCCTCGACCGGGGTCAGCACGGGGCGCGGGCGTGCGGGCGCTGTCTGAACGATCTCCGCAGGCGCCTCCTCCGCCACCTCGACCAACTCGAGTTCCTCGACGTCGTCGACGAGCTCAAGACCGCCGAGCTCGGCGGTGAGGTCGAGGATGTCGTCCTCTTGCTCCTCGGCGGAGGCCTCAGCCTCGGGCACCGGCTGCGCGGCCGAGCCGCTCCCGCTCAAGACGCGCGCAATGTCATTAATAATCTCATCGTCGGCCTCGCCCTCGCCACTCTCGAGAACCTCCTCGTCGGCTTGGTTCTGAGGGGCGGCGTGCTGGTGTGCCGCGCTCGACTCGTCCTCGGAGATGATGCGACGAATGGATGCGAGTATCTCTTCCATCGTCGGTTCAGGAGCCCGCTCCATGCTGCTCATGACTTGATCCCTTGCCGCCATATAAAAACCCTCGCATCACCCAGCGGTCCAACACCAGGGGTAGCCCTTAGTGTTTCTAGCTTAACACCCGTTAAGACCCAAGTCTTGATTTCGATGGGTGAATCCGCCCGATAGTTAACGCGCGGCGGACAGTTTGGTTCATTCGTCGGGCGCTGGAGGCGCCGGCGGCCGGAGGCCGAGCCACTTGTTCTTCACGATATCATAGTGCTCGATCGGATCGTAATAAGGCACTGGCAGACCTAGCGTTTGCGCGTCCATGCGACCCATCGCGGCATAAAGCGAATACTCGGCAACAACGCGATCGCGCAACGCCGAGACAAGACCAATTTGCGAGTTGAGCAGCTCGCGCGTGGCGTCGAGCACGTCGAGGGTGGTGCGCTGACCAACCTTCTCTTCCTCACGCACGCCAGTGAGCGCGATCTTGTTGGCCGCAACCGCGGCTTGGGCCGAAGCAATAGCAGGCCCTGATGACTGCAAGATGCCCCAGTTGGAGATCACGTCGGCATGAACTCTAAGCCGCGCGTCCTCGACCTCCTTCTTCAACTGGTTGTCGGTCTCCTTGGCCTGGCGGATTCGGGCCGCCACGCCGCCGCCCTGGTACAGCGGCACGTTCACGCGACCAGTGACGGTGGTCGTGAATTCCCCCTCGAGATCGCTATTACCGGGGACGTCAGGGGTATTTAGAAAACCGAAACGCTGCTGATATTGAGCTTCCAGGGTCGCGGTCGGAAGAAGCTCCCCCATGATCTGCTCAACCGCGTAGAGCGAGGCTTCCTCCTGATAGACCGCGGCCAGGATGATGGGGTTCTCGCCGTCGCCGAGCGTCATCGCTTGGTCGAGAGTTGTGGGCAGGAGTTGCCTGATCGAGGGCGGCGTCACGAGGTCTCCGGGCGGATGTCCAATGATCTGCTCGTAAGCGGCGCGGCTCGTCTTGAGGTTGGCTTGCGCAGCGGCGAGCGTCGAAAGCGCTTCCGAGCGGCGAGCCTCTGCCTGTGCCACGTCGGTGCGCGTCACCTCGCCGACATCGAACCGGTCCTTGGTCGCCTTGAGTTGCTCGGTCAGCACCTTCACGTCGTTCTCGCGGAGGCGGACGATGGCCGTGTCGCGCACGACGTTCACATAGGCCGTCGCCGCATCGAGGAGGACGGTCTGCTCGACCGTGCGCAAGGCCTCGCGCCCAGCCTGCACCGTCGACTTCGCTTGACGGACGGCATTCAGATTCTGGAAGCCCTCGAAGAGCGGCTGCGTGAGCTGCACCGACCAGCCACGGGGATGGCTCGTGCCCGTGGGAAATCCGCCGGCGGAGGAAATGCCAAACGCGTTACCAACCGAGGTGGTCCCGGCAGGACGCGAGACATCGTTGTCCGTATTCATGAAGGCGTAGTCGGCGCTCGACGAGACGAAAGGGCGCAGCCCGGATTTGGCGAGCGCGACCTGCTCATCCGTCGCTCTCAGCCGCGCGCGCTCGGCGTTCAACACGGGATTGATCAGGTAGGCATCAGCCAAAGCTTGTTCGAGCGTCTCGGCGCTCGCCGGACGGCCAACAACGACGACAGCAACGAGGAACGCAAATAAGAACGCAGCCCCGCCCGTCCGCCGCCATGCGATGTTTGCGCAGGCCGACTTGTCGTGCCTGCCCACGGCGCCTTTCACTCGGCTCTCCCGCTAGTCGGTGACGCCCCCGCCTTCACCGCGGCTAAACTAAGCCAGCATACGCAGGCGACGATAGGCAATGAAAGTTGGTTTGGGCTGGATTTTCGAAATGGCCGGGCGACTGTGGGATCGGAGCAACAGTGCCCGAAATCCAAAAAAACTAGAATGCGAAGGCTCGGGCGGGGGAAAACCCCGGCAGAGGCCTCGCACCCGCGTCGAAATGAGGCAACCCACTCGCTTCGCCGTCCACCTTCACGAAGAGATAGGCCTTGCCGGGGCTTGTTTTTGCGACGCCGGTCGTGACGACGGAGACCAGCCTACCCCCTTCACGAAGCTGCCCGAAAAAGGCCTCGGGGATCTTCTGTACGCTGCCGTTCAGCAGAATCGCGTCATATGGACCCCCCTGGGGATATCCTCTGTCAAGAACGCCCCGGGCGATCTCCACATTCTTGATTGCGAGGTCGCGGAGCGCAACCCCGGCGGAGGCGGCCAATTCGGGCTCGGGCTCAAGCCCGATGACGGAGCGGGCGAGTTGCGCGAGCACGGCCGTCGAGTAGCCAGTGGCGCAGCCGACATCGAGGACCTTATCGTCCGGCTGCACGGCGGCGAGCTGAACGAGCCGTGCGAGAACCATCGGCGCGAGAAGGAAGCGGGCCGGCGCGCCATCGATCGCCGGAAATACCTCGACGCTTTCATCCATGTACGCAAGCAGGCTCAGCCGCGGCGGTACGAAGCGCTCGCGCGGCAGCGTGGCCATGGCGGCGAGGATTCTGCGGTCGGTCACCTCGTTGGGGCGGAGTTGTGATTCAACCATCGTGAGCCGCTGACGCTCGAAGTCGACCATGTTCGTTTTCGCCTTCCCTCCACAAGACTGACGCGAGATTAACTAACTCACGTGTGTGCGTATCACCAGTATGACGAGGCTGATAGCATCGTCCGCCGGGACGCGTCGCGCATATTGACAGGAGTGGGGGACAATCACGTAGTTAGCGGCATCGAGATTGGCCACGTGGCGGAGTGGTGACGCAGCGGACTGCAAATCCGTGCACCCCGGTTCGATTCCGGGCGTGGCCTCCAATCTCAGTCGCGATCTCAGAGCGATGCGCTGCCTGAGATCGCCGCCGCCACATTCCTCCTCTTCCCCCGCCCTCAATCAGGCTTAGCGGCAGACGCGGGCGAGGAAGGCTCCGCATCGCCCCGCTTGCGATACCACCACAGCGTGAACTGGCGCCGCCAGCGCCTGACGATGGGGATGTCGACCGACAGAACGAGGAGGCCGAGCGGGAGCATCCAGAAGCCGAGCACCGGCAAGAACCCGAGCAAGCCGCCGGCGATGAGCACGATGCCGAGTCCGACGCGGATCGGTCTCGATTTCGGCAAATGCCAATGGCGGTTGAAAAGGCGGACTTTGTGAGCCATGCGCGGCCTTCACCCTCAGGTGATGGAAGCCCGGACATAGGGAGTTGAAAGTGACCGCGCAACGGCGCTTTACGCCGCGCCGCGGAAGCCCCGTTCGCGAATTGAGGCGCAAAGCTCTGGAAAGGCGCCAGCCCTTTTGCTATCTACCGCTTGGCGGCGTAGACGAAGGCGCACGCATCGTTCCCCGGTAGCTCAGTTGGTAGAGCAAGCGGCTGTTAACCGCTGGGTCGCTGGTTCGAGTCCGGCCCGGGGAGCCAAATCCTCCAAGAACTTAGTTGAAATCTACGTGAGAGGTTGAAGGTCCGGGGCTACAACCGGAGGGCGCAGACCTCCTACTCGAGATGACCCTCGCTTATTTGGCTGGCTCGATCGGCGACGCAGCGGAAGACCTCCGTCACAAGCTCGACGGCCTAAGCGACGAGGAGCGTGTGGCGCTACTCACCTACCTCTCGAAACAGAACACGTGGATGTTCAGGCCGTAGGCGGATTCATTGGGAGGCCGAGAACCCGCACTGCTTCTGTTCCATGTCGATCTGCTTCGTGATCCGGGTGGCGTTCTGTGCGTAGGCCTCCGTTACGGAGCCGCTATTCACGGTCTTGTCCTTCAGCGGACTCACGTCT
>DATHCZ010000158.1:0-2000 GCA_035319265.1 Methyloceanibacter sp.
CGATGTTGCTAACCGCATCGATGCGGCCTATCGGGCCGAGCTCGGCCATGCAATTCCTTTGGCGCTCGACGATGCCGCCTACCACCGAGCTCACCTATATCTCGTCGGTCTGGCTCTTCACCTCTCTGTCGTGGCGGCTGAACGCAGCGCTCGCACACGACGAGAAATGGGGCATTTGGTCGATCCGCGGACGTTTTGCTTTGGTATCTCGAGCTCGCAATCGAGATGACGGAAGCCGCGGCGTATTGCCCGGCTTGGACTGCACGGCTCAGCGGTGGCTGCGGGAGTTGCGGCGGCGCTGGCCGGATGCAACCCCGCTCGGGCTATACCCCGCCTTTACCAGCAAGCCGTCTTGACATCGGTGGACCCGCGTGGTCCCCTAGCAGGCTGTTGAATTTCTCGCCTGCTGACAGGCTGTGGCGAATATGATTCCGTTCGGCCTCCAAGTCGATAGAGGGGGCGGCATGCGCGGATCGGACAAGACCTCGGGCTCGCTGTTTTCGTATGTGGACCTGGAGGGGCGTGTGCCGGCGCGGCACCCGCTGCGCACGATCCGCGAGATCGTGAATGAGGTCCTGGCGAGCCTGGATGGCGAGTTCGCCAAGCTCTACGAAGCGACGGGCCGGGAGTCCGTGGCGCCCGAGCGGCTGCTGCGGGCCTCGCTGCTGCAGGCGTTCTACTCGGTACGCTCCGAGCGGCAGCTGATGGAGCAGATCGACTACAATCTGCTGTTTCGCTGGTTCGTCGGGCTCGGCATCGACGCCCCCGTATGGGACCACTCGACGTTCTCCAAGAACCGCGACCGGCTGCTGGATGCGGCTGTTGCCGCGAAGTTCCTCGAGGCGGTGCTGCGCCACCCCAAGGTGAAGCGCTTCCTGTCGGACGATCACTTCTCGGTCGACGGCACGCTGGTGGAGGCGTGGGCTTCCTTGAAGAGCTTTCGCGCCAAGGACGGCAGCGATGAGCCGCCCTCGCCGGGCCGCAACGGCGAGCGCGACTTTCATGGCGAGAGGCGCAAGAACGACACGCACGCAAGCACGACCGACCCCGATGCCAAGCTCTATCGCAAAGGCAGCGGGCAGCCGGCCAAGCTCTCCTACATGGGGCATGCACTGATGGAGAACCGCTCCGGGTTGATCGTGCAGGCGCTGCTGACCCAGGCCAGCGGCACTGCCGAGCGGGACGCTGCCATTGCCATGCTCGACCAGCACGCGCCCGGCGAGCGCCGCCTGACACTCGCAGCCGACAAGGCCTACGATGCGCGCGGCTTCACCGCCGAGCTGCGCCGCATGTGCGTCACGCCGCACATTGCGCGCAACGACACGATCGACAAGCACGGTCGGCAGCGGCCGTCATCCATCGACAACCGCACCATCCGGCATCCGGGCTACGCCGTCTCGCAGCGCGCCAGGAAGCGCATCGAGGAGGCCTTCGGCTGGGCCAAGACCATCGCCGGCCTCACCAAGGCCAAACTGCGCGGCACCCACCGCGTCGCCTTCCGCTTCACCTTCGCCATGGCTGCCTACAATCTGATCCGTTTGCCAACCCTGCTCGCCCAGGCAGCCTGAGCACAGGTCAACCCGACAAGTCCCTCGTAAGCCCGATCGAAACGCTCAAATACAGAAAGTTCGATCCATCCAGGACCCAAGTTCAACAGCCTGCTAGAGCCCTTCAGCTTTAGATGGAAGCATAGCCGGCGTTGCGGAAGTAGTTGGCGCATTCGCGTTGACCGATGGCGCTGACGAGCTTTGCGACGGTGTTGTGGATGGCGTCGATGGACCGTGCCTGCACCATCCGCAGCCAATGCTTGACCTTGGCGAAGACCTGCTCGATCGGATTGAAGTCGGGCGAGTAAGGCGGCAGGAACGCCAGCTTGGCGCCGGCTTGGAGGATGGCGCTGCGTATCGCCTGCGCACGATGGCTGCCGAGATTATCGAGCACGACAATGTCTCCAGGGCGAAGCTCGGGCACCAGGAGCTGCTCGATGTAGGCGCGGAAGA
>DATHCZ010000159.1:0-6284 GCA_035319265.1 Methyloceanibacter sp.
CGAAATCCATGAACCACAAGCTCGCGGCGAACCGGCCGCTCTCCCCGCATTTGCAGATATACCGGCCGATGCTGACGATGCTGATGTCGATCGCGCATCGCATCTCGGGCGCTGCCAACGCCGTCGGCTTCCTCCTGCTCGCCTGGTGGCTGGTCGCCGTCGCCGAGGGACCGAATTCCTACGCCAAGGTCGAGCACTTCTATGCAAGCATCGGGGGCCGCGTGCTCCTCTTCCTGTTCAGCTGGTCTCTGATCCACCATATGTTGGGCGGCATCCGGCATCTCATCTGGGATACCGGCCGCGCGCTCGACAAGACGAGCATCGAGGTCTTGGCCTGGCTCACCATCATCAGCTCGACGGCGCTGACCATCCTCATCTGGGTTGCGGGCTATGCGCTTAGAGGAGGGAGCTAGACATGGCGACACCTCTCAAACGGGTACGGGGCCTGGGTGCCGCTCACCGCGGCACCGAAACCTTCTGGCGCCAGAGGGTGACGGCCGTCGCCAACATCCCTCTCGTCATCTTCCTCATCCTCGCGATCGTGAGCCATATCGGTTCGAGTTACGACGAGGTGAAGTCTTATCTCGCCTCGCCCATCGTCGCCTTGGTCATGCTCGCGCTCGTCATCTCGGCCGCCATCCATCTCCGCATCGGGCTTAAAGAGATCATCGAGGATTACGTGCACGGCGAAGGCGCCAAGGTGGTTGCGATCCTGCTCGCCACCTTCTTCGCTTACGGGGTCGCGCTTGCCGCGCTGCTCGCCATCGTCAAGATCAGTCTCGGAGCCTAAGTATCAATGCCGCAAGACGCAACGCCGCCCGACAATGTGCCGAAAGTGAACGGCCGCGCCTATCCGATTCAAGATCACGCCTATGACGTGGTGGTGGTCGGCGCGGGCGGCTCGGGCTTGCGCGCCGTGGTCGGCGCGAGCGAAGCGGGACTGCGCACCGCCTGCATCACGAAGGTCTTCCCCACCCGCTCGCATACCGTCGCGGCGCAAGGCGGCATCGCCGCGGCGCTCGGCAACATGGGCCCCGACGACTGGCGCTGGCACATGTACGACACGGTCAAGGGCTCCGACTGGCTCGGCGACCAGGACGCCATCGAATATCTCTGTCGCAACGCCCCGCAAGCGGTTTACGAGCTTGAGCATTGGGGCGTGCCCTTCTCGCGCACCGAGGACGGCAAGATCCTCCAGCGGGCCTTCGGCGGCATGACCATGGATTTCGGCAAAGGCCCTGCCAAGCGCACCTGCGCCGCCGCCGACCGCACCGGCCACGCCATGCTGCACACCATGTATGGCCAGGCGCTGCGCCATTCAGCGGAGTTCTTCATCGAGTATTTCGCCATCGACCTCATCATGGACGATGAGGGCCGCTGCCGCGGCGTGATCGCGCTCAATATGGCGGACGGCAGCTTGCACAGATTCCGCGCCCACCAGACCATACTCGCGACCGGCGGCTATGGCCGCGCCTATTTCTCCTGCACGAGCGCCCACATCTGCACCGGCGACGGCAATGCCATGGTGCTCCGCGCCGGTCTCCCCCTCCAGGACATGGAGTTCGTGCAGTTTCATCCCACCGGCGTCTATGGCGCGGGCGTGCTCATCACCGAGGGCGCGCGCGGCGAAGGCGGCTTCCTGCGCAACTCCGAGGGTGAGAAATTCATGGAGCGCTATGCGCCCTCAGCCAAGGACCTCGCCTCGCGCGACGTGGTGTCTCGCGCCATCACCATCGAGATCAGGGAAGGCCGCGGCCACGGCCCCGACAAGGACTATATGCACCTTCATCTCGAACACCTCGACCCCGCTCTCCTGGACGAGCGGCTACCCGGCATCTCCGATCTGGCGCGCATCTTTGCCGGCGTGAACGTGAAGGACGCACCGATCCCGGTCCTTCCCACCTGCCACTACAATATGGGCGGTATCCCGACCAACATGCATGGCGAGGTGATTAGCCCACGCGAGGGCAACCCCGATGCCGTCGTGCCCGGCCTCATGGCGCTTGGCGAGGCGGCCTGCGTATCGGTGCACGGCGCGAACCGCTTGGGCTCCAACTCGCTGATCGACCTCGTGGTGTTCGGCCGCGCCGCGGCGCTCCGCTGCGCCGAGCTCATTCCCAAAGACGTCGGCATCCCCGAACTCCCGAAAGGCGCAGGTGAGGAAGCAATCGCGAGGCTCGATCGCTTCCGCTACGCTTCGGGCGGCACGCCGACGGCCAATTTGCGGCTCCGCATGCAGAAGACCATGCAGCGCGACTGCGCCGTGTTCCGCACCAAAGAGGTCCTGGAAGAGGGCGTCAAGGCGATCCGCGCCGTGTGGGACGACGCCGCCGACCTGAAAGTCACCGACCGCTCGCTGATTTGGAACACCGACCTCATCGAGACGCTCGAATTCGACAATCTGATCGCGCAGGCCGCCGTCACCGTGCAAGGCGCGCTCGCCCGCGAGGAGTCGAGGGGCGCCCACGCGCGCGAGGACTTCCCCAAGCGCGACGACACGAACTGGATGAAGCACACCCTCTCTTACGCCGATTACGGCAAGCACACGGTCGAGCTCGACTTCCGCCCGGTGCACAATTTCACGCTGTCAAACGAGGTGGCTTACATCCAACCGAAAGAGCGGGTGTATTAGGCGCGTGAGCGCTTCATTTCCGGCGGTGAGCCGCCAGCAGCTTGTCGAGCACGGCCTTCACGCCGTCGAAATTGAACGGCTTGGCGAGAAGAATCGGGTCTTCGAAGCCGGAGTCCACGCTGACGCCGCCGTCTCCCGTGGCGAAGGCGAAGGGAATCCCGCGCTTCTGGAGGACGCTGGCTACGGAAAAGCAGTTCTGACCCGCCAAATTGACGTCGAGGATCGCCCCATCCAACGAGCCCACGCCGGCAAAACGCAGCCCATCCTCGACCGAGCGCGCGGGACCCACGACCTCGCAGCCCAAATCGGCGAGCCAGTCCTCGACCAGCATGGAGATCAAAGGCTCGTCATCGACCACCAAAATACGCGGCAAGCGGCACTCCTGATGGCGTAAACTACCGGCCACTCTACTCCTTCGCGAAAGAACGCTCCAGGAACCTCTGGAGGTCCACAATGCTCCGCGTCGAACGGGCAAATCGGCTTCTCAGGAACTCGAGGATCGTCATCCTCGTGGGCTTTGCGCTGCTCGCCATGGCCACGATCGCCTTGGTGATCGGGCTGGTGCGCTCGCGCGAAGCCGATATGGCGGTGACCCACACGGTCGAGGTGCAGCATACGGCGCAGGCATTCATCATCGCGACCAGAGATGCGGAAAGCGCCGTCCGCAGCTATCTCCTCAGCGGGGACGCAAAGGACCTTGATCAGTTCGAGCCGTCTTTGGCGGAGGCCACGACACAGCTCAAGACGCTCGCGATGCTGACCGCCGACAATGCCATCCAGCAAAGCCGCATACAAATCCTCGACAGCCTGCTCCAGGCTAAGGCCGAGCAACTGAATAATTGCGTCGCTCTCGCCAAGGCCGGGCAGAAAGATTCCGCCCTTGCCGTCATCAATTCAAGCGTCAACCGCGATCTGTTGAACAAGATACGCGCCGAGATCGAGGAAGTGCTCGACTCAGAACGGAATCTGCTCAGTGCCCGGCAAAGCCACGCGGCGCAGTCGCGCTATGTGTTCGCCGCTTTGATCGCCGTGGCGCTGGCGACGGCAATCATCCTTGCCAGTCTGTTGGCGATTTCGACCCGGAGCGCGTTGCAAGGCCTGCTCGATCGAACGCGCGAGCTCGAGGAGGAATCGAAGCTGCGCCAGGAGGCCGAGGCCACGGTTCGCCAAGCCGTGAAGATGGAGGCCGTCGGCCAGCTCACCGGCGGAATCGCGCACGACTTCAACAACCTGCTCACGATCATCATCGGCAATCTCGACAAGGCCCGGCGCGTACTGGCCGGCGCGGACAATCCCGGCGACGTGACCACGCTCCGCGGCAACCTCGCCAAGTCCATCGAGGATGCCATGAAGGGCGCAAACAGCGCGGCGCAGCTCACGCAGCGCCTGCTTGCCTTCTCGCGCCGGCAAACGCTCGAGCCGGCGCGGGTCGATCTCAACCGGCTCGTCACCGATATGGAGCAGATGCTGCGCCGCACTCTCGGCGAAGATATCGACATCGAAATCGTGCTCGGCGCGGGGCTGTGGCCGACTTTCGTCGACCCGCATCAGGTGGAGAACGTCCTGCTCAATCTCGCTCTCAACGCCAAGTCGGCCATGCCCAAGGGAGGCCATATGACCATCGAGACGGCCAATTGCTATCTCGATGACGCTTACGTCGCGCGATTCGGCGACGTCGAGGCCGGTCAGTATGTTCTGCTGTGCGTAAGCGACACGGGCTCCGGCATCAAGCCGCAGGTCCTTGATCGCGTGTTCGAGCCGTTCTTCACCACCAAGCCGCATGGCGAAGGATCCGGTCTTGGCCTTGCCATGGTGCATGGCTTCATCAAGCAGTCCGGCGGCCATATCCGCATCTACAGCGAGGAAGGCGTCGGAACGACGGTGAAAGTCTATCTCCCGCGCGCGACCGGAGACGAGAAAGTCGCCGCCGTTCCCGCGGGCAAGCGCCCACACCCAACGCCCACGCCGAACGCCAAGAAGGACGAGACGGTCCTCGTGGTCGAGGACAATGAGGGCGTACGCGGCTACGCCGCCGAAGTGCTTGAGCAACTGGGCTATCGCGTGCTCGTGGCGAGCGATGCCAAAGAGGCCATGCGGCTGCTTGCTGACGGCAAGTCTGTCGATCTGTTGTTCACCGACGTAGTTCTGCCCGGAGCGATCACCGGCCGGGTGCTAGCCGATCAGGCCAAGGACATGCGTCCAGGCCTCCGGGTGCTCTACACGACGGGCTACACGCGCAACGCCATCGTCCACCAGGGTCGGCTCGATCCCGACGTTCATCTCTTGAACAAGCCCTACACGCAGCAGGACCTCGCCCGTAAAGTGCGCGAGAGGCTCGACGCCTGAGGCACCAAGTGGCAACGCCAAGAGTGCGCCCAAAGGGGCTGTGCCCATCCGGCAACACCGCCGAAGCTTTCAGTGGATGCAGGGAACAAGTCTGCCCGTGGGTGTGGTACTTTTAGACGGGGCATATATCACCGCCAAATAGGGAGGGTCGGATGAAAGCAACAATTAAGTTGGCGCTGGCTGCGGTCTTTGCGCTCGGGCTCTTGGCCACGACCGGAATTGGGGCGGCACAGGCCGGGAAGCATAAGCACCACCTTCTCGCTTGTCCCGGCAAGCCCGGTACGGTCGCAGCGCTTCTCTGCCCGGCAAAGTAAGCCGTCCGCTTTTCAACGGAAGTATCGTGATGGGGCGATCAGCCCGTGGAGTCCGCGGGCTGACAACGCCGATTTTGCGTCATGCCGTCATCCGCAAGGGCTAGTGGGCCATGGGATCGATCAGCGGGCACCTTCGCTTTAGCGGCCTTTATCGCCGGACTGTTCTGCACCCGGCTAAAGACCGCTCTCATCGCCGGCGCCGTCCCTGCGTTCCTTTATGCGGCTCTGGTCGTGGTCGGGCTTTGGGACATCCTCGGGGACGTCGATGTTCCTTACTTCCTGGGCATCATGACGGCCTCCATCCTGGCGATTCTGCTGCCGGCGGTGATCGCGTCTTACCTTAGGCGGGGGATCGGAGCGCTCGTCCATCGCCGCCAAGGTTCGGAGCCGGGCTGAGCGCTTTTGCTTGCCCGTACGGGCGTCTGTGGCTACCTAATCTAGATCTAGCGTCGGCGATCCCCTAAAGGTCAAACATGGTCCAGTTCACCCTTCCCCGGAACTCCAAGGTCACGAAGGGCAAGGCTTGGAACCCGCCGCCTGAGGGCGCCGACACTGGGCGCTGGCGCGAATACCGCATCTACCGCTTCGATCCGGACACGGGCGAGAATCCCCGCCTCGACACTTATTGGGTGGACATGAACGAGTGCGGCCCGATGATTCTCGACGCGCTCATCTGGATCAAGAACACGATCGATTCGACCCTCACCTTCCGGCGATCGTGCCGCGAGGGCGTATGCGGCTCCTGCTCGATGAACATCTCCGGCACCAACACGCTCGCCTGCACCATGCATGCCGACGATGCCAAAGGCGCGGTCATCGCCGTCTATCCCCTCCCCCATATGCCGGTGATCAAGGACCTCGTGCCGGACATGACCAATTTCTATGCCCAGCACCGCTCGATCGAGCCTTGGCTCAAGACCGACTCGCCGACCCCGCAGAAGGAATGGCTCCAGGCCAAGGAGGACCGCGACAAGCTCGACGGGCTTTACGAG
>DATHCZ010000160.1:0-4020 GCA_035319265.1 Methyloceanibacter sp.
GCCCGAGGCCGAATTGGTGCCGCGATTGCCGAACACCATGGCCTGAACCATGACGGCGCTGCCCTTCAGATCCTCGTAGCCCTGAAGGCGGCGATAGGTCGAGGCGCGGTCGCTTTCGAACGAGCGGTAGACGGCGCGCGCGGCGCTCGTGAGCTGCTCCATCGGATCGTCGGAGAGGTCCTCGCCGGCTCCCGTGATGAGGTCCTCATAGAGAAAGGAGAGGCGCTCCAACGCCTCACTGTCGAGATCGCGGTCGCTCGCGGCCGAGGCCTCATCGATCAGCTCATCGTGCTTCTCTCTGAAGGGGGCCGGGTCGAGGGCGAGCACGGTCTTGGCGTACGCTTCGAGGAAGCGGCGGCGGCAATCAAAAGCGAAGCGCGGATTGCCGGTCGTGCGGATAAGACCGCGCGTCGCCTCACTCGTGCAGCCGACATCGAGAACCGTGTCGAGCATGCCCGGCATGGAGCGTGCCGCACCAGAGCGCACCGAGACGAGCAACGGGTGGCGGCGATGGCCGAAGCGCTGGCCCGTCTCCTCTTCGAGGAAGGCAATCCCTTCCTCGAGATCCTCGGCGAAAGTGCGCTCGGCGTCCTTGTCGCCTTGCATCAGCGCGGCGCCAAGGTCGATGGGCAGGACGAAGGCCGGAGGAACCGGCAACCCAAAGCCCGCAACACGCGCGAGAGTGGCTGCCTTGGCCCCAATGGTCTCGGGACTGCCCCCTTCACTTGCTCCAGTCTTGATCCGCACGATGCTCATGGCTGCACTCGGCTATTTGGACAGCTCGCCCATGACATGAGTATGCAGCACATGGCCGATGAGCGAGAGTCGGTCGCTCGACCGCTCGAGCGCGCGAGCGAGCTCGAGTGCGACGAGGCCGCCCTCGCGCGAAGCCCCTCCCCGAAGCACAAGCCGCGCAACGGCACGTTCCGATGCATCTGCGGCATGCTCGAGATCGCCGAGACGCGCGGTCGCCTGAAGCGCATCTTCGTTCTCGGCGCTGCCGCCCTCGCCCTCGGCCAGGCTGGCCGCAGCCTCGAGCCCGCGTACGGCGGCCTCGGTGCCGGAAATTGCCGCCGCAGAAAGCTCGGCAAGCGGCGCGAGCAGACTTGGCTCGGTCTCGACGGGCAGAAGCGAGACGAGAAACGCTGCCTGCTCCAGCTCGTCGATCGCGTTTTCCGCCGCGTCAATCAGGGCGGCGATCGTGGGCGCCGCTTCGGTTCGTGCGACCGCCTGACGGGCGTCGACCGCGATCGCGTCGGCCTTCTCCTCAATGCGTCTCGCGCGATCGGCGTAGCGTGCGGCCTCCATCTGACGAACATGCCCATCGCCGATCGCGGAGGCGATCCGCGTGGCGACGTCGCGAGCAAGGCCGAGCTGTCGGACCACGATGGTCAGGAGCGCGCTGTCGTTGCGCTCGATTCGGCGCACGAGATCGACCTCAAGCATCTCGCGCACGGAACGTGCCGAACGGCCTTGGCGTAAAGCCTCGGTCGAGAGCCTGAGCGCCGTCTTGACGAATTTGAGCGTCGCCTCGCGCCCGAGCAGGTCGGCGAGCTCTTCGCCGAAGCCGAGCCGCGCCGGAGCCGCACGCCGCACGGCGGAAGCAATCAGCTCCTCCCCGCCAAGCTCGAGAAAGGCGCGATGGCCGACCTCATGCCGCGCCGCCCAGTCGAGAACTTGGATCGCGTCGCCGTTGCCGATCAGCTTGCGCAGAGCTTTGCGCGCCTTGTTCCAATCGATGAGGAACACGAGGACGGCACCAACCGCCTCCAGGAACGCACACATAGCGTCCTCGGTCTCGGCCTGGTAGCGGCCGGTGACGAGGTAGAAGGCCTCGCCTTCGGCGAGCCCCTCAGCGCTTGTTTGATGCAAACGGCTCCAGCCCACCTTGAAGCGATCGAACAGCTCCACGAAAAACTTCGCGCGCGGGGCATGCACATCGCTATGCGTGACGGTGACGCTCAAGTCTTCGACGCTGACGACGAGCACATGCGCATCGGTCGTTCCGATGTCGTTCTGGATCATGAGACGCGTCTCGCCACGAACGGCGGTGGTATCGAGCCCAGGGTGATCGAATTTGAGCCCGCGCGTGCGCTCGAGCCCGCGCATGAAGGCGGTGACGAGTGGCTTATCCTCGGGGTGAAGACCATAGGTGAGCGCGCCGGCAACGCTCTCCTCGGCGCATTGCGCGGTCATGCGGTTGAGCGCTTTGTGCAGATCCATCACCAAGCGGTGCAGGCTGTCGGTTTCGCCTATCGCCGTGAGCTTGGCGATACCGCCTTCAGTCATGCGCTCGGTGCCAAGATCGAGCGCGGCGGCGGCAATCGCTTTGAAGCGCTGCTCGGCCGAAATGCCGGCGGCTGTGTCTCCAGCACCCACGGCCTTGATCATCGTCGCGACGTCGGCGAGCAGAGCCTCGTTCAACTTGGCCAGGCCCGGCGCCTCGATCACGCCGCCGCCATTGTCGCGCGCGCCGGCGATCAAACCACGCGTGGCGATGGCGTCGATACCGGCGCTGCCGCATTCGGGGGCAAGATCGGGCGGCGCGCTATGCGGGTCATGAGCATGCTGCACGGCGGCCTGAAGCACGCTCATGCGGAGCTTGGCGCGCTCGTTGGCCCTGAGCGCTCCCGCCACCAAATTCGGCAGTATTAGCTCCGCCTGGCCAAGCTGCTCGATGATCCGCGATTTCATAATGTCTCCAGCGCGAAAATGCGAAAGGCTGGACGTCAAAATGCCAGCCCTGTGTGGCAATCGCATTGCGCCAGATCAGTCGTCTTTCTGTCACAATCAAGGCCTGCGCCGGCTGATATGTTGCGACACGAGACATTGCCCGGCGAACACGCGCATGGTGGCTGCCCGACCAAGAAGATCGCCGAGACTTTGGCTCAGGCGCGCATTTTGGCCCCGGCGTAAGCCACGACAGAAGCGACCGACGGCGGAGTCCCGGCCGGCGGAGCCGTGCGGCGCTCGGGTGAGGCGCGGACCGTGCCCCCTAGGGCGTCGAGTGAGCCGATGTTCTCGGGCGCAAGATACTCGACCCGGTTGCGTCCGCCGTGCTTCGCCACATAGAGCGCGGCGTCGGCCCTGCGGAACAGGGCGTTGAGATCACTGCTAAGATCGATGTCGGAAGCCGCCCCTACGCTCACCGTGGCGCCGATGGGGAGTCCATCGACGAAGGCTGCCGATTTGGCGAAGGCGCGGCGTACTGCCTCGGCCGACTTCACCGCCTCGTCCGAATCGGCGCCCGGCAGGATGGCGGCAAACTCCTCGCCGCCAAGTCGCGCGACAATACTGCAGCCATTCAGATATTCCTTCGACCTGGTCGCGAAAAGCTTGAGCACGCGGTCACCTTGCGCATGGCCGTAGCGATCATTGATCTGCTTGAAGTGATCGAGGTCGAAGATCAGGACAGAGATCGGACCGCCCAACAGGCTTCTCTCTTGTCCGAAGTCGTCCGCCGCTTCGAACAAAGCGCGTCGGTTGGGAAGTCCGGTTAGGGAATCGGTCAAAGCCTCGTTGCGCTGCTCCATCTCCTGGCGCTCCTTTGCCATCGAGAGCACGACGAAGGCCAAAGCGATGCGGAGCAAAAGCGTAAGCAGAACGACGGTCGGGAACCAAGCGGAGGAGAATACGGCAATCGCTTCATGGATGGGCATGACGAGGTTTAGTGGAAGCCAGGAAAAGCAGCTCAGCCCGGTGACGATGAGGAGCAAGACGGCGGGCCAGCGCGACGCCAAATGCTCCCCATTCACGCGCGAGAGCTCGAAGGCCGCGGCGAAGTTGTATGTAGCCGATAGCGTGCAGGCGACGAGCAGCCGGTCTTCAAAGCCGTTGAAATAACCTGAATGGGCGATGAGTAGAAACGCGACGGGACCTAACAGCGTCCAGGCTAGGGTGACGCGGCGATTGGCGAACTGCCTTGAGGCTTGCCATTTGATGGCGTCTGACAGCACCATCGAGGCCACGCCGATAGTAACGAAGTTGGCGTCGTTCTGTTGCGAGGAAGCCGCTGAGATA
>DATHCZ010000161.1:0-5489 GCA_035319265.1 Methyloceanibacter sp.
ACCGGAGGCAGAGAGGGATCGTAGTTCTCGACGATCTTGATTTGGCGGGCGAAGCCGGTGCGTGCAATTTGCTTCACATGGTCGAGCACGTCATGGATGTTGACCGGCTCGCGCTGAAGCGGGCGCTCGTCCCCGAAGATCTCCATGCGGTCGACCAGCTTGCAGATGCGATCTGACTCGGCGCAGATGAGTTGGGTCAGCGTGCGGTCGCTGTCGGTGCGCTCGCTCTCGAGGAGCTGCGCCGCGCCTCTGATCCCGGAAAGTGGGTTTTTGATCTCGTGAGCGAGAACGGCAGCAAGTCCGGACACCGAGCGCGCAGCGCCGCGATGGGTGAGCTGACGCTCGATCATCTGCGCCATGCTGCGCTGCTGAAGCATGATCAGAACGCGTCCGGGCATCTCCGGCAGAGGTCCACCGTAGAGATCGACCAGCTTAGGCGCTTCGAACCGGAACGAGCCGAGATCGACGGCATATTCGTTGACCGTGGTTCCGTTTCGCTGCACTTGGTCGACGAGAGCGATGAGAGGAGAACCGAAGGCCACGACGTCGGTGAGGAGGCGCCGGCAGAGCACGCCAGCGCTCATCTGGAAGAAATCCTCCGCTGCGGTATTGGCGTAGTCGATCCGGAGCCCCCCGCCGATAACCAGGAGAGGATGGGGCAAAGCGCTAAGCAAGGCGTCTGCCTCAATTGGCGCGGGCTCCGTGTGCCGGCGTGCGTTCGTCTTTTTGGTTGAGCCGCTCAAGCGGTATATCCTTGCTGCCGCCCCTCTTGTCAGAGATCCGGGATCCGGCTTGCACAATTTTTATGCAAGCTATCTCTATGATCTATAATTGGGCACCATACGAGGGATTTTTTGTGGGAGCAACACCAGTTTTGCCGCAGTGCAACATTTTTATTTTTCAAGGCGTAAGCAGCCTCAGGGGGAGTTGGCTGTGAGCGCGGCGGTGCTAATCGTCGCCGCGGGTCGAGGTGCCCGCGCCGCAAGCGAAAGCGGCCGGCCGAAGCAATATTGCTCTATTGGCCGGGTGCCGATGCTCGAGCGCACCATCGGGGCATTCGCCTCGCATCCGCTGATCAATGACATCCTCGTCGTCATTCATCCCGATGACACGGCGCTCTACGAGACCGCGAGCCGGCCTTTTGCTGCGCGGCTGCTTCCGGTCGTCCCGGGAGGCGCGCGACGCCAAGACTCGGTGCGCGCAGGGCTCGAGGCGCTGGCCAAGGAGGCGCCCTCCTCGGTGCTCATCCACGATGCGGCGAGGCCATTCGTTGACGCACCCCTTATCACCCGCGTCATCGACAGTCTCGAGACGCATGAAGGTGCCCTCCCCTGCCTCCCCGTCACCGACACGCTCAAGCGAGCAAGCGGTGGGCGTATTGTTGGTACGGTGGAGCGGGCTCAGCTGTTTCGCGCGCAGACTCCTCAAGGATTTCGATTCGAGGCGATCCTCGCCGCGCATCGCGCAGCCGCGTCAGAGGTAGGTCGCGAGTTTACCGACGATGCGGGAGTTGCCGAATGGTTCGAACTCGATGTTGCGGTGGTCGAAGGCTCGGAGGAGAACCGAAAGCTCACAACCGCAGAGGATCTCCGCATGGCCGACGAGATGTTGCGAAGCGAGGGCTCTCGTCCAGCCGGCATAGTCCATGTCGCGACCGGCTATGACGTGCATGGCTTTGGACCGGGTGACGCGGTGATCCTGTGCGGCGTGAAGATCCCCCATACGAAAAAGCTAAGCGGCCATAGCGATGCCGATGTCGCGCTGCATGCCTTGACCGACGCGCTGCTCGGCGTGATCGCCGAGGGCGATATCGGAGTCCACTTCCCGCCCTCGGACGCGCGCTGGCGCGGCGCACCGTCCGAGCTTTTCCTCAAGCACGCCGCATCGTTGCTGCGCGACAGGGGCGGCGTCATCGTGCATGTCGACGTGACGCTTATTTGCGAGGCGCCGCGCATCGGGCCCTACCGCGAGCCGATGCGCGCGGCGATCGCCGGCATGCTCGGGCTCGATGTCTCCCAGGTCAGCATCAAGGCGACCACCAATGAGGGCCTCGGTTTCATCGGCAGAGGCGAAGGCATCGCGGCGATGGCGACGGCGACGGTGAACCTGCCATGAGCCTTGTTATCGAGATCGATGAGCGCCTGATTTCCCAAGCGGTGAAGTTGCTCGAGGCCTGTCGCTTGCGCGGCGAGACCATCGTCACCGCCGAATCCTGCACTGGCGGCCTCGTCGCTGCGACGCTGACCGCAATCCCCGGGTCGTCCGACGTGTTCGAGCGAGGCTTCGTGACTTACGCCAACACCGCGAAGAGCGAGATGCTCGGGGTGCCGTATTGGCTCATCGAGAGGCACGGGGCGGTAAGCGAGGATGTCGTGCGCGCCATGGCGGGCGGCGCGCTTACCCACTCGCAGGCAAGCCTCGCCGTCGCCGTTACCGGGGTCGCAGGGCCAGATGGCGGCACGCCTGAGAAGCCCGTTGGTCTCGTGCATTTCGCAGCCGCGCAACGCAACGCGCCGGTCACTCACGAAATGGTACTGTTCGGCGATCTCGGACGCGCCGAGATCAGGCGGCGCAGCATCGAGACAGCGATTGCACTGCTTAGCTCATTGCTGTGAGGCGAGCGCTCGCGCGTTTCGCCCGTAGACCGCATCGGCGCGCGCCTCGAAGGCATGCGTATATTTCTGTACCGCCTTGTCGAACAGGCCCCCCACCAGCCGCTCGAACAGGCGCGAGCGGAAGCTATACGCGATGTAGAAATCGATCTCGCAGATGCCATCCCCCAAGGGCTTGAAATGCCAGTGGTTTTCGAGGTGCGAGAAGGGTCCGTCGAGATATTCGACGAGGATCGAGCGTGCCTCGCGGTCTTGCGCAACCCGCGTGGTGAAGCTCTCACGGATGAACTTGTAGCCGACCGTCATAGTGGCGATCAGAACCTCCCCCGTCTCACCCTGCTCGCGGCGCTTGATGGTGAGCGCCTCGCAAAGCGGGAGGAATTTGGGGTAGTCCTCGATGTGCGCGACGAGCGCGAACATGTCGTCGGCCGAATGGGCGACGCGGTGCTTGGTCTCGAAGACATGCATGGCCGATATGCGGGGCGTCCTAAAAGCCGAGCCGGGCCGTTTTAAGCCGGGCGAAGTCCTCGCCCGCATGATGCGATGAGCGGGTCAGAGGACTGGATGCGACAAGCAGGAAGCCTTTTGCCTCCGCGATGCGCTTATAGGCGTCGAACTCCTCCGGCGTGACGAAGCGGCGAACCGCGGCATGTTTCCGCGTCGGCTGCAAATATTGCCCGATGGTGAGGAAATCGACAGCGGCGGCGCGGAGGTCGTCCATCACCCGGTGCACCTCCACCGCTTCCTCCCCCAACCCCACCATGATGCCGGACTTGGTGAACATCCGCGGGTCGAGCGCCTTAGCGCGCTTCAACAGATTGAGCGAAGCGCGATAGTCAGCTCCCGGTCGAATGCGGCGATAGAGCGAGGGCACCGTCTCGATATTGTGGTTGAACACGTCGGGCTTCGCATCGACGACGATTTCGATCGCACCGTCTTTGCGCAGGAAGTCCGGGGTGAGCACCTCGATCGAGGTCGCGAGACACGCCTCACGAATGGCGCGGATCGTCGTCGCGAAATGAGCAGCGCCGCCGTCGGCGAGGTCGTCGCGATCGACCGAGGTCACCACCACATGAGCGAGACGGAGTGCGGCGACGGCCTCAGCGACGCGGGCCGGCTCACCCGCATCGAGCGCTCCCGGCTTGCCCGTGCGCACGTTGCAGAAGGCGCAAGCGCGCGTGCAGGTGTCGCCCATGATCATGAAGGTGGCGTGGCGCTTGCCCCAGCATTCGCCGATATTGGGACACGCGGCCTCTTCGCACACGGTGACGAGGCGGTGCGAGCGCAATACCGCGCGCGTCGCTTCGAACTCACCGGCGCCGGGTGCCTTGACACGGAGCCAGGGGGGCTTCGGCAGAACAGGCGTGTCGGGCAGCCGCGCCTTCTCGGGGTGGCGCGGCCGCGCCGTCACATCTCGCTGACCGATCACAACAACCATGAAGCCTCAACTCAAGTTGCCGCCGGGCGATCCCTGAAGCGCCGCCAGACCCACAACACGATGATGGCGCCGACAGATGCCACGATCAAATTGCCGAGCCAACCGTAGAACTCGACATGCATGAGATTGGCCAGCGTGCCGCCGACGAACGAGCCGGCGATGCCGACGAGCAGATTGGTGAGGAGGCCATGATCGCTGCCTGTGGCTTTCTCGGCGATATAGCCGGCAATGATGCCGATGATCAGCATGCCGAAAAAGCCGACGCCCGGCATGGATAGCAAAGTTTGCGCTTCGTTCATCGAGACCTCCCGGTTCGCGAGCAGGCGCCCCCGCCGCGATGGAGCGCCCTCGCCGATGCATATAGGCCGTCTTGACGACAGTTACAGTGGCGAAACACTCATCGCATGCGCTGCCAGATGAGAATGCAGATGATGGCGCCGATCGTGGCGATGATGATCTCGCCGATGATGTTGTAGGCGCCGAGCCCGAGCAGGCCGGCGAGAAGGCCGCCGACCACCGCGCCGATGATGCCGATCAGAAGATTCACCAGCAGGTCCTGCTGGCGGCCGAGGATCCAGGACGCAAGCGCGCCAGCGATCAGGCCGACCACGAGAAAGATGATTAGGCTCATGATGTTGCTCTCCCCTTTTCTCGGGGCTCACCGTCCTGGCCATTAGGATCAGATGTGAAGCGCGCGGCCGTAAGCGTCGAGCACCGATTCGCCCATCATCTCCGACAATGTCGGGTGGGGAAAGATGGTCGCCATAAGCTCGGCCTCGGTCGTCTCGAGCGTTCTCGCGATGGCGAAACCCTGGATCAGCTCCGTCGCCTCGGTGCCGATGATGTGCGCGCCGAGCAGCGCCCCGCTCCCCGCGTCGAAGATGGTCTTCACCAGGCCTTCCGTCTCGCCGAGAGCGATCGCCTTGCCGTTGGCTGAGTAGGGAAAGTGCCCGGCTCTGATCTCGCGCCCACCAGCGCGCGCCGCCTCCTCGGTCAAGCCGACGCTCGCGATCTGCGGTGAGCTATAGGTGCAGCCCGGGATATTGGTCTTGTCGAGCGGATGGACGCCGTCGAGCTCAGCGATCTTCTCGACGCAAATAATGCCCTCGTGGCTTGCCTTGTGCGCGAGCCAGGGCGGCCCGACCACGTCGCCGATGGCATAGAGCCGCGGCACGCCGGTGCGGCACCACTCGTCGACGACGATGTGGCCTTTCTTGATCTTGACGCCTTGATCCTCCAAGCCGACCCCCTCGACATTGCCGGTGATGCCGATGGCGAGGATGACGCGATCGACGGCGATCTCCTCGGTCGCGCCGTCGGATTTCTTCATGGCCACGGCGACGCTATCGGCGCCCTTGAGAATGCGTGCGACGGTCGTCTCGGTGTGGATGACGATGCCTTGCCGCGCGAAGGCTTTGCGCGCGAGACCCGAGATCTCG
>DATHCZ010000162.1:0-7059 GCA_035319265.1 Methyloceanibacter sp.
TGGGGCACGACCGGGCCGCGCAGCAAGAGATCTCCCACGCGAGCATCCACGGTCTCCCTGCGGAGCCGCGTCTCCACGAATATGGCGCCATCGCCATCGTCGCCGACCTTGATCGGCCCGAGCGGAAGGGACGAGGAGACCGAGCCCGCCTTACGGGAAAGCACGATACTCGCAAGATCGCCGAGCGGATAAAGATCGAACAGCGGTGACGGGGTCCCGAGCGATAGCGGCAAGGCGCGCTCGAAGGCCGTCCGCACCGCGCCGAGATGCCTCAGCAGGCATCTCCGCTCTTCAAGCACCCGATCCTTGGCGAGCTCCTCGAGGACAGGAGAGGGAAGCGCGGTGACCGTCGCACCCGTGGCGAACATCTGTTGCACGAAGACCGCGTAGTCTAACGGCTGGTGCTGCGCGAGCACGCACCCGCTGATGAGCCAAGGCGCGAGCGCGAGTGCGAGGCCAGCAGGTCCCGTCAGGGGGTAGGGGTTCAGGATCACGTCGCGGCTGTCGAGCGACAGCGCAAGCACGGTCATCGCCCCTTGGGCGAGAAGCTCGTCCTCGCCGCGGTAAACGGGAATAAGCGGCATGTCGCGGCGCGCGGTGAAGGTGATGAGCGCGGGACCTTTGCGCTGCCGAGCATCGAGCGGACCCACTCCGGGGCGGGCAAGGATCGCGTCGTCGAGCGAGACGACGCCGTCGGGAAGGTCTTGGCCGAAGCCGAGCACGAAACGTACGAAGAGGTGAGGCGCGGCGACGCGGCAGAGCTCTTCCGTTGGGCGCGCGCCGCCAAAACTCGAGACGCCGATCAGGGCCTTGGGCTCGATCGCCTCGCACATCTTGTTGATCTCGTAGCCCCGCCACAGCATTGGCAGCACGGCGACGCAAAGTCCCGCGCGCCAGGCAGCGAGCAGCGTCAGCGGCTGAAGCGCGAGATTAGGAAGTTGCACGGCGATTTTGTCGCCGGGCTCGAGTCCGATCTCGACGAAGAAGGAAGCAAGCGCATCGACCGCGGCGTCGGCTTCGCCATATACGAAGCTCCGCGGGCGCCCAAGCCCGAGCATGTCGGTGTTGGGAGGGTCCGATAGGGCGAGCGTTTCGGGCTTTTGCCGAGCGCGTCGCCTGAGCAGTCCCTCAGCGGTGAGCGGCGGCTCAGGTCTGTGAACCTCCGTCTCCCAATCAGGCGCTGCGAGCGTGCTCATCGTCACACCGGCGTTAGTGTTGGCCAGGACTCGCGCTTGAGTCCGACGACTTGTCGGGCGCGATCCACCAGCTGTCGATCTGATAGCCGTAGAGCGGCGTCGTCTCCGGCCGCTCCAACTCGCGCCAATGCGCCACCCATTGCCGAGGGAGATGGAACAGCGGAACGACATAGTCGCCAGAAAGCAGCACGCGATCGAGCGCGCGGACCGCCGAGATGAAGCTCTCCTCGTCGTCGGCCTTGAGCATCGCCTCGATCATCGCATCGACGGCAGCGCTTTTCACGCCCGCATAGTTGAACGAGCCTTCCGTCACCGCAGCCTCACTCCCCCAGCGAAATGACTCCTCGTTCCCCGGCGACAGCGACACCGGCCAGTAATACTGGATCATGTCGAAATCGTAGGTCTGCTTGCGCCGCTGATATTGAGCCGAGTCAACTTGACGGATTCTCGCCTCGATTCCTATCTGTTTCAGGGCGGCGGCGTAAGTGAGCAGAAGTCGTTCCTGGACGCGCGTTGCCGCCAGAATCTCGAATTGAAACGGCTCTCCCGTGGCGGCATTGACGAGCTTGCCGTCTTTCAATTGGTAGCCCGCCTGCTCCAGCAGCTGAAGAGCCGCACGCCGCCCCTCGCGATTCTCACCGGAGCCGTCACTCTCGGGCAGGGCATAGCTGCCGTCCATGATGGCAGGCTTGACTTGAGCGAAGTAAGGGGCGAGCAGCGCGCGTTCCGTCGCGTCCGCCGGATGCCCGTGAGAGGACAAATCCGAGCGCGCGAAATAGCTTTCGGTGCGTGCATATTGGCCGTGATAGAGCGTGCGATTGACCCATTCGAAATCGAACAGCTTGATCAGTGCCTCGCGCACGCGTTGGTCGGCGAACAGCGGTCGGCGCGTGTTGAAGACGAGAGCCGACATTCCGGCCGGAGTCCCGAGCGGCAGCTCTTCCTTGATCACGCGCCCGTCGCGGAAGGCGGGAAAGTCATAGCCCACCGTCCAGCGCGTCGGGTCATCCTCCTCGCGAAACTGGACGAGCCCCGACTTGAACGCTTCGAACATGCTGCCGGCATCACGGTAATAGTCGAAGCGGATCTCCTCGAAATTATAGCGCCCGCGATTGACCGGGAGGTCGCGCCCCCAATAGGACGGGTCGCGCTTGAACGTGATCGACTTGCCTGGATCGACCTTGTCGATGGTGTAAGGCCCGCTGCCGATGGGAGGCTTGAGCGAGGTCGTCTCGAACGTGTCGGGATCGATGAGATGCTTGGGCAGGACCGGCATCAATCCCATGATGAGCGGCATCTCGCGGTCGCCGCTTTGATCGAATGTGAAGCGCACTTTGCGCTCGCCCGTCTGTTCGACCTTGGTGACCTTCTTGTAGTAGGAGCGGTGATTGGGCCGCCCATGGTCGCGCAGCAGCGCCTGCGAGAAGATCACGTCATCGACGGTGATCGGCACGCCGTCCGAGAACTTCGCCCGCGGGTCGAGCGTGAATTCGACATAGCTCCGGTCCGGTGGCGTCTCGACGCCCTCGGCGATCAGCCCGTAGAGAGTGAAGGGTTCGTCGTTGGCGCGCGCGAGCAAGCTTTCATAGACATAGTCGCGCACCCCGTCGGCTGGCTCGCCCCTGACGATCAGCGGATTGAGGCTGTCGTAGGAGCCTTGCATGGCGAAGGTGGCGCGGCCTCCCTGCGGCGCGTCGGGATTGACGTAGGAGAAGTGAGTAAAGCCCGCCGTCTCGCGCGGGCTGCCATGCATGGCGATCCCATCTGCCGCCATGGCATTGCCGCTGCCCGGTGCGAGCAGGAGGGCGACGACGAGCAATGAAATAGGGGCTTTCAACGGCGCGCGCGCATGGCTATAGATGCATTCCGCATTGCAGCACGACTTAAGGGTAATATCGCTCGCAAGGCAATCCGGCGCGGCGGCTACGGGTATGCAAATGAAAAAGGTTAGGTGTCCCGAGATGGGCGCCAAGAAAGTCCTCGGGGCTCGGCGCTCAGCCACGCCTACGCCTCAATTCGGGTATTGACCCTATTCGCAAAGACGCGGGAACGGGGTTATACGGTTCGTGACCTGAACCTGCCCGCGAAAAGAGGAAAGGTCGATTGATGATCTGGTCCAGGGTTCGATTTAACACGCTCCGCAACGGCGCAAGTCGAGGAACCATTTGCGCGGGTGCCGCGGCGCTTGCTTTGGGCGTTGCCATGCCTATGGCTCTCGCGCAGCAGGGGCAGGTGATCCCGAAGACGACACAAGCTCCTAAGGCACAAGCTGCGCCGGCGGCAGGAGCGCAGGCCCCCGCACCCGCAGCACCCGGCGCACCTGGCGCACCCGCCGTTTTCGGCGACGCCGGCGCAACCGAGGATGCCTGGGTCAAGCTCTGCATGAAGAACGAGCAGACCCAGAACAAGCAGATCTGCCTTATCAACCACGAAGGCCTCGAGCCTAATACCGGCATGGTGCTGATTGCCGCCGCCGTGCGTCAGGCGGAAGGCGAGGACAAGCAACAGCTTCTCGTCAGAGTGCCGACCGCCTATGCCCTGGTGATCCCGGCCGGCGTGCAAATCAAGATCGACGACAATCAGCCGATCCAGCTGCAATACACGCTCTGCTTCCCGACGAGCTGCCAGGTGCAGACCGAGCTGACCAAGGAAATGTTCGACTCGATGCGCAAGGGTAAGCAGATGGTCGTGGCGGCCATGAACATCCAGCAGAAGACGATGGGCTTTCCCGTGCCGCTGACGGGCTTTGCCAAGGCCTATGACGGCGCGCCGGTGGACAACGCCAAATACGAGGAATCGCGTCGCCAGCTGATGGAAGTGTTCCGCAAGCGCCAACAAGAGCTCGCTGCCAAGGCAGCCGAGGCGCAGCAGAAGAAGGAAGCGCAGCAGACGACGCCGACCCAAGGGCAGGCCGCAGCGCCGGCCAATGCCTCAGCGGCGCCTAAGAAGATCGCGCCTGCGGCACCCGTCGAGTAGCGCTGAGCTCGCGCAAGGTTTCAGCCATTCACGAGGCCGCGCAGATTCGTCTGCGCGGCCTCGTCGTTTGTGGAACGAAACGGGGCTCGAGTGGGAACCCGCGCGATTGCGCTGCTCAATGCTCTTGCAGGAAGCGGAAGCGAAAAATGCCGTCGCGCAGGTCTTCGAACAACTCGGGCACTTGGGGATGCCGCAGCGGCTCGTCGGACGAATCGGCGATGAGGTTCTGTTCCGAGACATAGGCGATGTATTCGGTGTCGGCATTCTCGGCCAGCAGATGATAGAAGGGCTGGTCCTTGTTGGGCCGCGCGTCCTGCGGGATGGAACGGTACCATTCGTCGGTGTTGCTGAAGGTGGGATCGACATCGAAAATTACGCCACGAAACGGATAGAGCCGGTGGCGCACCACCTGCCCGATCTGAAACCTAGCGTTGCGGACGGTAGACATCATACGAATCCGGTCTCCGAGTCTTTCTCTTGAATAAGATCGAAGCTCGGACAGGCTGTCAACTTAAGTTGAGGCCATCAGAACCAGCGTCGGTTCGACCACATGAACTGCTCGGGTGTCTCGCGGATCCACGTCTCAAAATGACGCTGGATCGCCGCGGTGATGTTACGGATGTCCTCGGCCTGATTACTGGTCCGCGGAATCCTAAGCTCGTTGACATTGACGTCGAAGCAGGCGCGGTTGCCGATGCGCATGCAGCGGCCGATCCAGATGCGCGCGCCCACGCGACGCGCGATCATCGCCGCGATCGGCATGCTCTTGGCGGGATAGCCGAAGAAGGGAACCTCGATGCCGTTGGCGTCCCACAGGTCTGAAATGAAGCCGAGGCGGCCGCCCTGGCGGACGTAGTCCATGATGAGGCGTGCGGTCTTTTGCGTCTCGTCTTGGCCGGCCGCACGCCCCCGGCCGAACAGGCCGCCCGGATAAAGCGTCTGACGCTGCGAGCGGAGATAGCGGTCGACATACGGATTCTTCACTTGCCGGTAGACGCCGGCCGGACGCACGCCGGCCAGCGTCACCGGCCACATGCCGAGCTCCCAATTTCCCATATGCATCGTGACGATGAGGGCCGGGCCCATCTTTTCCTTGTAGCGGCTGATCCAATGGCCATTGGTCACATGCAGCCGGTCAGGTTCCTTCAAGATGCGGTCGATGCACATGGTCTCGACCATGACGCGGCCAAGATTTTCCCAGGCCGCGAGCGCGATCTGCTCGCGCTCTTCCGGTGTCTTCTCCGGGAAGGCGCGCTCGAGATTGGCAAGCGCGCGCTTATGACGGCGATTGCGCCGAGCGATGATCCGCCACGCCTTGGCGGAAATGGCGCAGGCGACGTCGAGCGGAAACAGACGGACGAGGCCGATCAGAAAGCGCAGGCCCACATATTCGGCCTGATAGCGCAGGTCCTGTAGGAACGTGACTTTCTTGGGCGCGGCCACCACCACTGGCTGAGGTCCTTGTTGCTGAAGCAGTTTTTTCAAGGTGAGGGGAGCACCCTGGTGGCAAATGCGCCTCCCCCCGTCAAGCCTCGGCGCCCCGCATCAGGCGAGGCAAGCTGCTCGGCGGCTCGAGCCCGACGCGCATCACCAAGCGTCGTAAAGCCGGCAGCATATTGAGCCCGTGAACAACGATGCCGCGCGCAGCCTGAAGCGGGACGAAGCTCGTGAGCAGCGAGCGATTGAGGAGGTCGACGCCGACGGCGCGCGAGAGGACGTCGAGCCGCCGCGCATTCATGTAACGTTGCAGCGTCTCCTCGCCGCCCGGATCCTCGCCTCGACGAAGCGCCTCTGCGACGCAGTCGGCGAGCGCCGCGGCATCCCTGAGCCCGAGATTGAGACCTTGCGCGCCGATCGGCGGCAGAATGTGTCCAGCCTCGCCAACGAGGGCGACACGTCGCGCGGCGAGAGTCTTTGCCGTCAGACCGGCGACCGGAAATGAGCTGCGCGGTCCGACACTCTCGATCTGACCAAGTAGGCCATCGAGCCGCCCGGCGATCGCGTCGGCAAAGTGCTCGTCGTCGCCTTCCATGAGCGAGGCGATGTCGGACGTCGAGGCGACCATGATCAATGCGGAAGCGCAACGGTCTGGGAGGGGCACCGTGGTCAGCGAAGCACCCTCGCTATGGAGCTCGATCGCGACGCCGGCATGGGGGCGGCCATGGTGGAAGCTCGAAGCGATGGCGCCTTGCTCGTAACGCCACTCGCTGACGTCGATCCCCGAGGCCGCGCGGCAAAGCGAGCGCCGCCCGTCCGCCGCCACGACGAGACGCGTTGTGACGCGGCACCCGTCGGCGCAATCGAGCCCGACGCTCTCATTCTCGATCGTGACGCGCTCGACGGTCGAGGGGATGATCGTGCCGATTCCCTCCCGTGCCCGCGCATAAAGGGCCTCGACGAGAGCCGTATTGGCGATGTTGTAGCCGAAGGAGGGAAGGCCGAGTTCGCTCGCCCTAAATTCGATGTCGGGGGCGCGGATCAAGCTCCGCGAGGCATCGACGATGCGGATGGCCTCGAGCGGAGCCGCCTCCTGGGCGAGATGGTCGAAGATCTTGAGCGTCTTCAGGAGTTCGACTGAGCCTACGAGCAGCGCCGCGGTTCGCGTCTCGGCGGAAGTCGCGTTCGCCTGAGGCGGCGGTGGCCCGATCAGGGCGACATCCGCTCCCACATGTGCGAGTGAAAGCGCACTCGCAAGTCCTGCGGGACCGGCCCCGACCACGGCGGCTTGGCAGTCATGCGTAGCCTTCGAGCCGACCGTTCCGCTCATCCCGTCCTTCAACCGTCGCGCAAATTGATCCGAGCAGCCTACCGCCGAAGGGCGCGCCCCGCCATCAGGGCGAGACGACTAGCGATCCGTGGCAGCTATGTCACAGCGCAAAGTGGTTCT
>DATHCZ010000163.1:0-14052 GCA_035319265.1 Methyloceanibacter sp.
GGACGTGAAGCGTCTCGTCTCGGTTCGCGATGACCTCCCCGCCGAGCTTGACCCTCATCTCTTTTGTCCCCCTCACCCAACCTTGTCATCGCCCGACTTGACCGGGCGATCCAGTAATCGCTTGTCTATCGATAACGAAGACCAGGGGTTACTGGATGCCCGCTTTCGCGGGCATGACAAAGGAGAAGCACGAGGGAGGTATGGCGATGTGCGGGATCTGTGGCGGCGGAGCGGTGTCGGCCGTGCCTCACTCGAGACGCTTGCGGACGCAGATGCTTTTCGATCTCTCGGGCTCGACCGGCGCCAGGCGCTGTGGGAGGTGCGCGGTTTGCCGAAAGAGATTCCGCTCCCCCTCTTCGATCGTGCCGATGCGGCGGAAGTGGGCGCAGAGGCCTTCGTGTCGCTTCCCGTCATGCCGCTCTCCGAGCACGTGGTGAACGACTACCGCACGCTCCGCCTCTCGCTCAAAGCCCATCCCATGAGCTTCCTGCGGACGCGTGTCCGCAATGCTCGCATTGCCGCTTGCGCCGATCTCAAGCAGACACGCGATGGTACGCGCGTGAGCGTGGCCGGGGTTGTGCTCGTGCGACAGCGCCCGGGCTCCGCGCAAGGCGTGGTGTTCATGACCATCGAGGACGAGACCGGCATCGCCAACTCGGTGATCTGGCCGAAAGTGCTCGAACGCGAGCGCAAGGTGGTGATGGGCGCGCGGCTCGTCGTGGTGCATGGCCGCGTGCAGCGCCATGAGGACATCATCCACGTCGTTGCCGAGCGGCTGGATGATCGGAGCGATTGGCTCCGCCTGCTCACCGAGGATGGAGAAAATCTAAGCATAGCCCTTGCCAAGGCCGACGAGGTCAAGCGTCCGGATCCCGGCTCCTGGCGCGCATCGCGCGAGGAGGACGCTTCGCTGTCCTTAGCGCCCGCCGATCACGTCAAGCACCCGCTTCCCTCCCGCGAACGCTTCCATCCGCGCTGGCACCCGCGCCGTCATCCGCGCTTAGAGCGAATCATCCCCAAATCCCGCGACTTCCATTAGGCCAAGATCAAATTTGCGCGAGAGATAGCAGGCGGGGCGAAAATGGCTATGCTGCCCGCCCATGACACGCAAGCTTTTAACGATTGTCGCTTCGCTCGCGCTGCTTCTTGTCCTCGGCGCGCCGGCACTCCGCGCCTTCGAGCAACCGGAAGCGGGCAGCGGCTTCGCCCCCAAGCCGCTCGTCAAGGCGAAACAGCACATGGTGGTCGCTGCCAACCCGCTCGCCGCCGAGGCGGGACTTGCGATTCTGCGCAAAGGTGGCAGCGCGGTCGATGCCGGCATCGCCACGCAAATGGTGCTCAATCTTGTCGAGCCGCAATCCTCAGGGATCGGCGGCGGCGCCTTCATCCTCTATTGGGACAAGCAGAACAACGAGCTCGCGAGCATCGACGGCCGCGAGACCGCGCCATCGGCGGCAACGCCTGAGCTTTTTCTCGACAAGGACGGCAAGCCGCTTTCGCGTGAGGACGCCATGGGGAGCGGGCTCTCCGTGGGCGTGCCGGGCGTACTCGCTGCGCTGAAACTCGCGCACGATAAATATGGCAAGCTTCCCTGGGCCGACCTGTTCGAGCCGGCGATCACGCTTGCCCGCCGCGGCTTCGCCGTCTCTCCGCGTCTTGCCTCTGAGCTCGCCGAAGCACCGGCTGAAGGCTTCACGCCGGAGGCCCGCGCCTATTTCTTCGATGCCGAGGGGAAGCCCTGGCCGGTTGGTCATATCCTCGCCAACCCGGCGCTCGCCGAGACGCTTGCAATGATCGCCCGCGACGGCCCGGACGCCTTCTACACGGGCGAAATCGCTGCCGACATCGCCCACGCCGTGCAGAACGATCCCCGCCGGCCCGGCACGCTCTCGGTCGAAGATATCGCGAGCTACCGCGCCAAGGAGCGGCCGCCGGTTTGCGTCGTCTATCGCGCCGAGAAGATCTGCGGCGCCGGCCCTCCCTCCTCCGGCGCCGTCGCAGTCGCGCAGGTGCTGGCCCTGCTCGCCCCGTATGATCTTGGTCCCGCACCGCTCAGCGTGCGCGCCGCGCACACCATTATCGAGGCCGAGCGGCTCGCTTATGCCGACCGCGCGCGCTATCTCGCCGACCCCGATTTCGTCACCGCTCCTATCGCCGGTCTGCTCGATCCGTCTTACATCGACGAGCGCCGCCAGTTGATTGATCCCAACCACGCGCAGGCTAATATCGTTGCGGGCACGCCGCCCAATACGCGCCAGGGCGCTTATGGTGCCGACTCGACGCACGAAGCCTCCGGCACGAGCCAGGTCTCGATTGTCGATGACGACGGCAACGCCTTCTCCATGACCACGACCATCGAGCGCGCTTTCGGCTCACGCAACATGGTGCACGGCTTCCTGCTCAACAATCAGCTCACCGACTTCTCGTTCGTCCCGGTGGCAGACGAAGGAAGCCCGGTAGCCAATCGCGTGGAAGCGGGGAAGCGCCCGCGGAGTTCTTTGGATCCCACCCTCGTTTTCGCCAATGACGGCGGCGCGCTTCATTATGTTCTCGGCAGTCCCGGCGGCGCCGCCATCATTCTCTTCGACCTGAAGGCGCTCATCGCTCTGATTGATTGGCGGTTAGATGCAGCGCAGGCCGCAGCACTCGTCAATTTCGGCTCGACCGGCGATGCAGTGGTAATCGAGCCCGGAGCCGAATGGAACAACCTCGCCAACGCGCTCGAAAGTCTCGGCCATCACGTCCAGCGCGTCGATCTTGTCAGCGGACTCCACGTCATCGCAGTGACGGAAGACGGTCTTGAAGGCGGAGCCGACCCGCGCCGTGAAGGCGTGGCGCTCGGAGATTGATGCCCGTCCGAAGTCAATCGATCGCCATCCGCGGCGCGGGCGTCGTCGGTCTGTGGCAGGCGCTCCTACTTGCTCGCGCCGGACACGCGGTCACGATCTATGAGCGCTCCGCCACGCCGTTCATGGAAGCCTGCAGCCCTTATGCCGGCGCCATGCTCGCGCCACGCTGCGAGGAGGAAAGCGCCGAAGCCATCATCGGCGAGCTCGGCCTGCGCAGCATCGCCCTGTGGCGCGCGACCTATCCCGGCGTCGTGGCGAACGGTTCGCTTGTTGTCGCGCCGCCGCGCGACCAAACCCTGCTCGATCGCTTCGCGCGCATGACCCAAGGCTCAGAGCGGCTCGCCGGGCATGCGCTTGCAGCGCTGGAGCCCGATCTCGCCGAACGGTATACGATCGCGCTCTATTTTCCCGGCGAGGCGCATCTTGCCCCTGACGCGGCGCTCGACTTTCTGCTGGCCGAAGCGAGAGCCGCCGGCGCGCGCCTCATTCTCGGCGAAGGCGGAATGCCGCGGAATGCCGACCTCATCATCGATTGCCGAGGGCTGGCCGCTAAAGACAATCTCCCGACTCTGCGCGGCGTGCGCGGCGAGCGTATCGTGGTGCGTGCGCGCGACGTCGCGCTGGCGCGTCCCGTGCGGCTGCTTCATCCCCGCTTTCCCCTCTATGCCGTGCCCTGGGGGCAGAGCCTTTTCATGATCGGAGCGACGGTGGTCGAGAGCGAGGAGACGGGTCCGGTTAGCGTGCGATCGGCGCTCGAGCTGCTGTCGGCCGCCTATGCCCTCGACCCTGCGTTCGGCGAGGCGGAGATCGTTAAGCTCGCCGCCGGGGCGAGGCCAGCCTTCCCCGACAATCGGCCTAGGATTATCACTGCGAAGGGCTATATCTACGTCAACGGTCTCTACCGGCATGGCTTCCTGCTGGCGCCGGCTCTGGCCGAGCTTGTCGCCAACTATGTTGCGACCGGCGAGACGCATCCGGAGGTGTTTCTTGCAGATCTTGCTCAACGGTAAACGCTTCGCGACCGAGGCCATAAACCTCGACGAGCTTTGCGAGAGCTTGGGCTTTGCCGATGCCAAGATCGCGACGGCCGTGAACGGCAGTTTCGTCGCGGCTTCGGAGCGCAAGAAAACGGCGCTCATCGAGGCCGCCGAGATCGAGATCGTGGCACCGAGGCAGGGCGGCTGATGTTTACCCTCTACGGCGCGACCTTTACCTCGAGACTTCTGCTCGGGACCGCGCAATATCCGTCGCCTGAATGTTTGAAGCAGGCGGTCGAAGCTTCTGGTGCTGAGATCGTCACCGTCTCGCTCAGGCGCGAATCGGCTCGTGCCCTCACCGGCCAGGGCTTTTGGGCCTTGATCGAGCAGCTTGGCGCCCGAGTGCTCCCGAACACCGCAGGCTGCCACACCGCCAAGGAAGCGATCGCCACGGCAAAGATGGCGCGCGAGCTGTTCGGAACCTCGTGGATCAAGCTCGAAGTGATCGCCAATGACGACACGCTGCAGCCCGATCTGTTCGGTCTGGTCGAGGCCGCCTCCGCATTAACAAAGGAAGGCTTCGAGGTCCTTCCCTACACCACCGAAGATCTGAGCGCCGCCGAGCGTCTCGTCGCCGCGGGGTGCAAAGTGCTGATGCCCTGGGCCGCGCCCATCGGCTCGGCGCGCGGCCTCATCAACAAAGATGCGCTCAAGACGCTCCGTGCTTATTTCCCCGGCACCCCGCTCATCATCGACGCCGGGATTGGCGCGCCCTCGCACGCGGCAGAGGCGATGGAGATGGGCTATGACGCGGTACTGCTCAACACTGCCGTCGCCAAGGCTGGCGATCCGGTGAAGATGGCCCAAGCCTTCGCGCGCGCCATTGAAGCGGGGCGGCTCGCCTTCGAGTCCGGGCTGATCGAGCCGCGCGACATGGCGTGTCCCTCGACTCCCGTCGCCGGCACCCCCTTTTTCAAGATCGACAACGCCTCTTGACCGGCTTCGTCATTCGAGACCGATTTTGCTCAGCCTCGATCCCTTCTACCCCATCCTCCCCGATACGGAGTGGCTCGACCGGCTCCTGCCGTGGGGCATCAAGCTCGTGCAGCTCCGCATCAAGGAGAAGCCCGAAGCGGCCGTCAAAGATGAGATCGCGAGGGCCATCGCGCTCTGCCGCACGCACGGTTGCCGGCTCGTCATCAACGATTATTGGCGCGAGGCCATCGAGCAAGGAGCGCGTTTCGTGCATCTCGGCCAGGAGGATCTCGCAAACGCCGATCTATCAGCAATTCGCGCCGCCGGGATCGGGCTCGGCGTGAGCACCCACGACGTTGAAGAGCTGCACACAGCGCTTGCGGCAAAACCCGACTATGTCGCTCTCGGACCGATCTACGCGACGACGCTCAAGGCGATGCCGTGGACGCCGCAAGGCCTGCCCCGTCTCGCCGAATGGCGTGCCAAGATCGATTGCGCGCTCGTCGCCATTGGCGGCATGACGGCCGATCGCGCTCCGCTCGCTCTCGCCGCAGGCGCTGACAGCGTCGCCGCCATTACCGACATCGTGACGGGCGACAACCCCGAAGAGAGAGTGCGACGCTGGATTGCCCTCACCGCGCCATGGCGCCACTTGTGCACAGGAACTCCACAGGGCTGACGCCGGTGCTTCCTGCTTGACCCGGACCGCCGCCCCCGGGATCATTCGGCACAATTCGGGAGCTGAGGAGCGGGGAACTCCGATGAGCTATCGTCTCGATCCGGCTGTACCCATGAGCGAAGCCCTGCGTCGCGTTGCCTTCGGCGAGATCGACGTCGCTCAAGCCGCCCTCGCAAGTCCTCCCGACCGTCACAACGGCGTGCACGACGCGCGCAAGTGCTTGAAGCGGCTGCGATCTCTGCTCCTGCTCGCGAGACCTGGAATGCCCGAGCCGGTCTTTGCCAGCCTCACTGAGAGGGTCGCGGCAATCGCTCGCGGCTTGGCACCTGCGCGCGATGCTCATGCGCTGATCGATGCCATTGACAGGCTCGAGCGGGAGACCGAGCCGGGTCCGGGCCAAGGACCGATTCATTCCATGCGCGCCTGGCTCGAAAAGCGCCGTCATGCCGCCGAGCAGAACCTTGAGCGGAGCGCGGCCTCGGATGCCATGCGCGCCCTCCGCGAGATTAGGGGCCCCTTCGCCGGCCTTGCGGTCTATCCCGACAATTTTCACGCCCTCGCTAAAGGGCTGAGGCGCTGCTACCGGACGGCGCGCACGTCGTTTCAGCAGGCCCTCGTCACCGCGCACGACGAGGATCTGCACGAATGGCGCAAGGGCGTGCAGCATCATTGGCGGCAAATGCAGTTGCTCGCGCCCTGTTGGCCGTCGGAGCTGACAGCCCGCGTCGACGCCGCGCGCTCGATCTCGCAGCTGCTCGGCGACGATCACGATATTTCGCTCTTGAGCCAACTCGTCTCGACTCCGACCATGACCTTCGGTAGTTCCGAGGAGACCGCAGCCTTCCTCAAGCGCTGCCGCAAGCGCCACAAAACATTGCGCAAGGAGGCCGCGGCCCAGGGCGAGCGGCTTTTCACTGAGCGGTCACGTCTTTTCACAGAGCGCATCGAAGCCTATTGGATGGCCGCGGCCGGTCGTGGCGGCAAGCCGGCCATGGTCGAGCCGGCGCGCCAGGACAATGTCGTGGCGTTCGGGGATTTGCGCACCACGCGCGCGGGCTAAGCCGTCTTATAGACCGCGGCTCTCTCGCCAAGCCTGGAACATCAGCACGGTCCATAGCGGCGCCTGCCAGTTGCGCTTTCCCGCAAGATGTTCACGCCAACGCACGAGGATCGGCGCCGGATCGAGCAGACCACCCTCGGCCAGTCGCCGCTCGGACAAAAGCTCCTCGGCCCACGGCTTGAGAGACCCTCTGAGCCAATGGCCAATGGGAATTGCGAAGCCCGATTTTGAGCGCTCGACGAGATCGCGCGGCACGTGGCGATAGAGCACCTGGCGTAGTAGCCATTTTCCTTTGCCGCGACGCATCTTGAAACGCGACGGCAGCCGCCAGGACAACTCGACGACGCGGTGGTCGAGGATCGGCACGCGCACTTCGAGCGCGACCGCCATGCTGGCGCGATCGACCTTGGTCAGAATGTCGTCGGGAAGATAAGTCAGCGTGTCGAGATATTGCATGCGCTCAAGCCCATCGGGGAGCGCTCTCTCGACCGCTGCATCGAAAATTGGTCCTTTGAGCTCCCGTCCCTTGAGCGCCACCCGCTCCGGCTCGTCCCACGCGCTGACGAGACTGCGATAGGCGCCGGCCCCACCCTCTTTCAGCATGGCTGCCGCCTTCACCATTTTATCGCCCGCAAGCGTCGGGCGCCGCTTGGCAGGCACAAGACTGAACACGCGGTCCCAAAGCGCGGGGCCCGCGATGCCGAGCCCACAGGCGAGCCCTCTGCCCACACCCGCGGGCAGGCCGGCAAGAACGCGGGCGAGGCGGTGCCGCGTATAGCCGGCGAACAATTCGTCCCCGCCGTCGCCCGATAGCGCCACGGTGACGTGCTCGCGCGTGAGCTTGGAGAGAAGATAGGTCGGCACTTGCGATGAATCGGCGAACGGCTCGTCATAGATCGAGGGAAGCTGCGGGATCACCATCTCCGCTTCGCGCGGGCTGACATAAAGCTCGGTGTGGTCGGTGCCGAGATGCGTCGCGACGGCTCGCGCGTGCGGCGCCTCGTCATAGCCCGCCTCAGCGAAGCCGATCGAATAGGTGCGCACGGGTGAGGTACTGTTCGCGCGCATCATCGCCGCTACGGTCGATGAATCGATCCCGCCCGATAGGAACGCGCCGAGCGGCACGTCGGCGACGAGACGCCTCTTGACCGCGTCGCCAAGCAACGCCTCTAGGATATCGATGGCCTCGCCGTCGCCAACGTCGAGAGGAGATGCACGTCCGTCTCGCGCGACATCGGCGAGCCGCCAATAGGCGCTCGTCTCGATCTTGCCCTCGCAATCGACGGTGGCGATGTGGCCCGGAGCGAGCTTGTCGATCCCGCGATAGATCGAATGCGGAGACGGTACATAAGACAGCCTGAGATAAGAGGCGAGCGCATCCTCGTTGAGCTCGCCCCTCCAGCCGGGCAGCGCTTCGAAGGCCTTTAGCTCAGAGGCGAAGACGATGCGTCCGTTATGCCGCCCGAGATAGAGCGGCTTGATGCCGAGCCGGTCGCGAGCAAGAATCAGGCGGCGGTCCTTGCGATCCCAAATCGCGAAGGCGAACATCCCGATGAGGCGGTCGATCGTCGCCGGCACGCCCCATTGGTCGACCGCCTCGACGATCACCTCCGTATCGGAATGCCCCCTAAAGCGGTGGCCGAGCGCTTCGAGCTCCGGCCTGATCTCGGCGGCGCTGTAGATCTCGCCGTTATACGTGATGACATAGCGGCCCGAGGCCGAGATCATCGGCTGCGCGCCGGCGGGCGAAAGATCGACGATGGAAAGCCTCGTATGGCCGACGCCAAGGCCTGCATCGGCATCGACGAACACGCCGCTCGCGTCAGGTCCCCGATGGGAGAGCGTCGCCGCCATGGCGCCCGCGATCGCCTCGAGCTCTTGCGTCCCGGGCCGGCGCTGAAGCTCGAGAAAGCCTGCGATGCCGCACACGGCCTAGACCCTCACCTCCATGCCATCATAGGCGACTTCCCATCCGGCTCGTTCAACCGCCGCCCGTTCGGGTGAGTCGTCACGCAACACGGGGTTTGAATTATTGATATGG
The DNA here is from genome assembly GCA_035319265.1 of Methyloceanibacter sp. Taxonomy (GTDB): domain Bacteria; phylum Pseudomonadota; class Alphaproteobacteria; order Rhizobiales; family Methyloligellaceae; genus Methyloceanibacter. Next base: position 8,582 of record DATHCZ010000163.1, read on the forward strand.
ATGAAGATCTTGCGGGCGACATTGAGCGGGGCGAACTGCTCGACCGTGCCGCCCTCGCCGGACATGTTCATATGCCCGATGCGCTCGCCCGTCTTGTTCATCAAGCCTTGTTTGATCATCTCGTCATTGGTGTAGAGCGTGCCGTCGAAAAAAACGAGCGGCGCATTCTTGAGACGCGCTCGCAACGGGGCGTCGAGCCTGGCACAGCCCGGGATAAAGAAGAAGTGGTGTCCGCTCCCGCTCTCCATCACGTTCAGGCCGACCGTGTCACCTTCCTGAGAGCCGTAATTGCCCTTGGCGTCTTCGGTCTCAAGATAGAGCGGAATCTTGCCCGGCACGGAGAAGGGCTCGATGGTGATGCCGACTGGGCCTGACGGCCCTTCGATTTCGAACCGGCCCCCGAGCGCCATGGGCACGCGCTCGACGATGTCCGCGTCGAGCACGTCGAAGATGCTGTTCTCCGCGAGCACATCGATCACGCGCGAGCTGCCATAGATCGTCAACGGCTGGCCCTCGCGAAGACAGAGTAGGCCGGCCAAAGCATCGACATCGGCATTGGTCAGCACCACGGCCTTGATCGGACTGTTGCGGGCGCCGGCACCGGGGACCGGGTGCAGCTCCGGCGTGTCGATGATCTGCTGTCTCAAATCCGGTGCCGCGTTCAAGAGCACCCATTGCCGACCGTCGGCGCTGACTGCGACCGAAGCCTGCGTGCGCGGCACGAGACCCGGCGTACCCTTACGCACGTCGGCCGAATTGCGGCCGTTGCAGTTCCATTGGGGAAATCCGCCGCCTGCCGCTGAACCGAGGACTTTGATCAACATGGCGATGAGTGAAATGGCGGCGGACACTGGCCTTCGTCAAGGCCAAAAAACGACCACAGCGCACGGCGCGAAAGCCGCTTTTCTCAAAACCCGGACGAGACGCGATACGCCCTACCAGGAGAGCGAGCCCTGGAATTTCAGGGCACCGTCGGAGGCGGCATCGGTCAGCCCGAATTGCACGCCGACATTGAAAGAGAGCTCCATATCCGGAGCGCCACTGGCTTTCTCGTCCTCGTCATCGCCGCCAGCCGCATCGCCGACGTCTTCTTCTTTATTGGTTGGACTCCAGAACAGGGTCGGGCCGAGGCTGTGGTTCTGCTGGTTGAAGGTGCCGGCATTGGAAAGATCCTCGATCTCACCGAACATCTCAACGCCGACGCCCCAATGCTTGGCGAAGTCGTACTCTGCGCGCCAGCCATATTCGAACCCGAGACCGTCGGTATCACGGTTGGGGCCGACCTGATCGGTGAACAGGGGATTGAGCGTAATCAGAAGCTTGCCGCTCGCCAGCTCGACGATGGGACCAAAGCCGATACCATCGGCATCGCCATTTGTGGACTTCTCGTATCCGCCTTGGAAGGACAGGGCGATGCCGTCCCCCTCGCGCTTGATCAAGGCAAACTCGGTTTCGATCTCGACGTCGCTGGCATTGAAGTCCTCGTGCAGCGGCTGCTCGGTGCCGAGCGTAACTTGCATGAGCCACCAGTTGGTGGGGCTATACTGCAACTCGAACTCGTGGCTCTGTACGAGGTCGTTGGCGTTTTCGTTGTTGTCTGTCGCTTCAGGCACCCCCCAATGATAGGCGCCGCGATATTCGAATTCGGTCTCGCCCTTCTCGATGGTGGCTTCTTGGATTTGGAACTCGGCAAGGGCGGGCCTTATCGTGCCGATCGCGATCCCGGTCGCGCCTAGCGCTGAGACCGAAGCCGTCAACGCCAAGTATTTCAAGCTGCGCAACGCGCATGGATCGTGTTGCAAGAGCCGCCCCCCGGTTAAGCCCTGCTTGGCCTGATTCCTTTATCTCTGCAGATTAACAAACAACTCCGAGGCGGCCTTGGCAAAAATCCTTGCCGGGACTTCCCGAGTTTTGAACTTCTCGCCGCCGAAACCTTGGCTCGCACTCGGGTAGGACATGAAAAGACCCTGACATCAAGATGAAAAAATCATGACGAACCTTCTGGGACAGCGCCAAGTTTTCATGAAAGTGATGTATAGAGAAACCCCAGGCATTCCGAGGCGGAGGGCACGCCTCTACTGCCTCTCTGAGGGAAGATGCTGCGCTCCTCGGCCTCCGGGCGAGCGTCGTTTTGAGACATTCGATGCGTTATCAGACCAAGCTCCTCATCACCGCGGGATTGCTGCTTGCGATGTCGCTATCCGCGGCGGCGCTCGCTTATTGGGGCGTGGCGCAATCCCACACCTACCTGACGCGCTCGCGGCTTTCCCATGAGGAGCTCGAACGGCAGCTCCAACTCTCCCGTCACAGTCAGCAGCTTTTCAAGTCCTGGACCGACACGCTCCTCACCGGCATGACCGACAAGCCGCTCGGCGCCGCCTACCTCAACAAGGTGATCCAGTCGGACCTTGCCACGCTGCGGGACCTCACCGAGAAAGAGCTTGCTATCGTTCCCCCTGACGAGCTCAAGGCGGAATCGGTCGAGCTCGAGCGTCTCGACCAGATCAAACGCGAGTTCCAGCACACGCTCGACCAGCTCGCCGAGGTCGAGCAGCTCAGAAGCCGCGGCCGGCCCGACATCGCTTGGCAAAAGCTGATCGACCTGCTCAAGGGCGGCATTGACCAGAAGCTAAACGAGCTGATCGAGGTCGCCGTTGCCGACGAGACCGCCGAGGTCATCAGGATCGATGCCGACGCCGCGACTCTCTTGAGTCGGCTCGAGCGGATTAGCCAAATTCACGCCGCGCTCGCCATCCTCGCCACGCTGGGCCTCGTGATCCTCCTCTTGCGGGGTCTGCGCGCGCCGCTTGCCGAACTTTTGCGCGGCACCGCCAAGCTCGCCGAGGGCGATCTTTCCTACCGCATCGCCACCCCCGGCCATGACGAGTTTGCCGATCTGGGCAAGAGCTTTAATCGCATGGCTCAAGACCTGCAAGGTCACCAGCAGGCGCTCGAGGACGCCCACGCCAATCTTGAATCGGTCGTAGCCGAACGCACCGAGGAGCTCCGCCGCGCGAACGAGTCCTTGCGCAAAGTCGACGAGACCCGCCGCGCATTCTTCGCCGATATCAGCCACGAGTTGCGCACTCCGCTCACCATCATTCGCGGCGAAGGCGAGATCTCGCTGCGCGGCGCCAACAAGCGTGTCGCCGAATATAAGCGCTCGATCGAGCGGATCGTGGAGCAGGCAAAGCATCTGTCGGTGCTCGTCAACGATCTCTTGTTTATCGCCCGGCAAGGCGCTGGCGCGGCCCGTCTGAACCTCCAGCCGATCGACCTCGGCAACCTCATCGAGAAGGTTTGCGGCGACGCCAAAGTGATCGCCCATCAGAAGGCCGTCGATATTGCTTTCGCCAGCAACGCCGCGCACGAGATGGTGCGCGGAGACCCGGCCCGTCTCAGGCAATTGTTTTTGGTGCTACTTGATAACGCCGTGCGCTACTCCAACTCCAAGGGCGCGGTGAAGGTCGATATCGGACGCGTCAACGGCGAGGTCAGAGTACGCGTCACCGATCGCGGCATCGGTATCGCGCCCGAGGAGCTTGAGGGCATTTTCGAGCGTTTTCGCCGGGGCGGGAATGCAATTTCGATGAACGACGAGGGCCTTGGACTCGGACTCCCGGTCGCCAAGGCGATCGTCGAGGCCCACAAAGGGCGAATCGAGATGGCAAGCCGTTTGGGTGAAGGAACGACCGTCACCGTGGCTTTGCCGGCGGAGCCCAAGGAGGCTGAGGCGTGAACGTGCTCCTGGTCGAAGACGAGCCACGCGTCGCCGACTTCATCGATCGCGGCTTACGCGCCGAGAATCATGGCGTCACCGTTGCCTCCTCCGGCGGCGAAGGAGTCGAGCTTGCCAAGACCGGCGAGTTCGACGTCATCGTGCTCGATTTGATGCTACCCGATATGCACGGCTATGATGTTTGCCAGCGCATTCGCCTCGAAGGCGATCATACGCCGATCCTGATGCTGACCGCCATGGACGCCACCGAGGACAAGATCAAGGGACTGAAGGCCGGCGCCGACGACTACCTCACCAAGCCGTTCGATTTCGACGAGCTTCTCGCCCGCATCGAGGCGCTGGTTCGCCGCTCTCACAATTTTGCGCCGAGCTCGAACGTGCTGAAGGTGGCCGATCTCGTGCTCGACCGCGAGTTGCTCGAGGTGAGGCGCGGAGAAGACACCATCAAGCTCACTGCCAAGGAGCTCGCCATTCTCGAGCTTCTGATGAGCGCACCCGGCCGCGTCTTCTCGCGCACTCGCATCCTCAATCAGGTTTGGGGCTATAGCGAAGATCCTCTGACCAACGTGGTCGATGTCTACATCGCGCGGCTCCGCCGTAAGATCGATGCGCCGGGGCGCGAGCCCTTGCTTGAGACGGTCAGGGGCCACGGTTACCGGCTGAAGGCATCGGGATAATGAGGTACTGCAGGCGGGAAGCTTTGCCACGTGAGCTGCCAATGTCTTGGCAATCAGGCACTGGAACCTTGCTAAGTAAGGCGGGATCAGTAGAGTATGCCCCGCCACTCTCGACGATGATGCGCCATAGTTTTTCCGGGCCTCGCCAGAGGGCCGCGACTTGCGCCTGCCGCGCCGCGGCACGAGTGCTTGGCGCGCATCTCACCTGGTCAGCCCCACCGCCATTGAATTAAGAGTACAACAACGTGGAGGAGCACCCGTTGCGGTCATGTCTGCTGGCTTTGCTGGTCTACGCCGTGGCGTCACTTGCGGGCGTACCCGCCTCTCACGCCTCGACCAAGGTTAACATCGGCGTCCTCAAATACGGCACCGTCAGTTGGGTACTGGAGACGATTCGCGCCAACGGTCTCGACAAGGCTGAAGGCATCGAGCTCGATGTAACGCCGCTCGCCAGCCCTCAGGCGACCACCGTTGGCCTGCAAGGCGGCTCGGTCGATATCATCGCCACCGACTGGCTGTGGGTCTCGCGCGAGCGGAGCGGCGGCGCCGATTTCACCTTCTCGCCCTTCACCACCGCGCTCGGCTCGATCATGGTGCCGCCTAACTCACCCATCAAGACGCTCGCCGATCTCAAGGGCAAGCGGCTCGGCGTCGCCGGCGGCCCTCTCGACAAGAGCTGGCTGCTGATGGTCGCCTATGCGCTAAGAACCGCCAATCTCGATTTGCGAACCGAGACCAAGCAGGAGTACGGCGCGCCGCCGCTCCTGAGCGAACGCGCCAAGGAAGGCGAGCTCGATGCCGTGCTCAATTTCTGGCCCTATGCGGCGCGGCTCGAAGCCGACGACTTTACCCAATTGATCGGCATCGAGGACGTGGTGAGCGAGCTCGGCGCCAGGGGCGAGGTCGCCATGGTCGGCTTCGTGTTCAGCGAGGGCTGGGCCAAGAACAATCTCGAGGCGGTGCAGGGATTCCTTCGGGCGGCGGCCAAGGCCGATGAGCTTCTCGCAACCTCCGATGAGCAGTGGGAGCGGCTCAAGCCGCTAATGGCCGAGAAC
>DATHCZ010000164.1:0-11197 GCA_035319265.1 Methyloceanibacter sp.
GCGGACGTGGTGAGGATCTCTGGGTATGCCGCAGGGTGCTTGGCGAGATCACGGGCAATTTTCTCTTGCAGGGCCGCAAGGTCTGAGGCCTTCGGCTTGTCGGCCTTGGTCAGCACCACTTGGTAGGAGACGGCCGCCTCGTCCAGCAACTTCATCATCTCGGTGTCGTTCGGCTTGATGCCGTGGCGGGCGTCGATGAGGAGGAACACGCGCTTCAGCTCGCGCCGCCCCTTGAGATAATCTCGGATCAGCCGCGTCCAGCCCCTGACCTCCGACTTCGAGGCGCGCGCATAGCCATAGCCCGGCATGTCGACGAGATAGAGCGCGCCGTCCTTGCCGAGGCTGAAGAAGTTGAGCTCGCGCGTCCGCCCCGGCGTGACCGAGACGCGGGCAAGCGAGGTGCGGCCCGTAAGCGCGTTGATCAGACTCGACTTGCCGACATTCGAGCGCCCGGCGAAGGCGATCTCAGGCCTGCCGTTCTTGGGCAGGTCGTCGATCCTGACCACGCCTTTGACAAAGTTTACCGGCGCTTTGAACAGCGCCTCGCCAAGCGCGAGATCCTCAGCCGTAAAAACTGCTGTTGAAGTAATGGCCATCCCCAACCCGAAGCGTGCTTAGGCTTTGGCGCTTCTCGCTCGCGCTGGGCGCTTGCCCTCAATCTTTGTTGAGCCCGCATTCCCGAGAACGAACGGGCCGCGGTCACAAACCAGCCAATAGGCGATGCCGAGCGCCACGATCGCGGCCGCGAGAGCGAACAGCTCGCGTGTCGCTGCGTCTCCGACATCGAGAATGATCAGCTTGCGGACGACGGCCAGAAGCCCGATCAGGATCACCGTGCGCACCTGAATGACGCTCTGCATCCGCTGGGTCGAGACCAGAATAGAGCGCTTGAACTCAAGGGCGATGATGATGGTGAACATCATGCCGAAAATGCTCTGGAAGACCTGGTAATTGTCGGGATTGAAGTTGCTCGACGGGACGCTTTGAACAATCGTCAAAACGAGGTTCCAAAGCGCAAAGGCGATGAAAGAGGCGATCAGAATGGTGAGGATGAAGACGACGAGGTACTCGAACTTGTCGTAGAAGCTAAGCAGGTCGAAACGCCTCCGCGCTTCAGCAAACTCCTCTTTCAGCTCCATGGTTTATCCTCTCGACGCTAGCTCGTCGTTTCGCTCTCATCGCTGACCTTCTGCTTCTTGGTGGGCGTCTTTTTCTTGATGCCGAGATTTTCGAGCAGCGGGATATCCACACCCTGCCGCGTCATGATCACCGATTGCTGGATCACCGAGAGCGTGTTGTTCCACGCCCAATAAATCACGAGCCCCGCCGGAAAGCGCGCCAAGAGGAAGGTGAAGAACACCGGCATCCAGGCGAACACCTTTTGCTGCACCGGATCGGGCGGCGCCGGATTTAGCTTCATCTGCATCCACATGCTGACCCCCATGATCAAGGGCCAGATGCCGATCATGAGGAATTCCGGCGGCGTCCATGGAATGAGCCCGAACAGGTTGAACACGGTGGTCGGATCGGGCGCCGAGAGGTCCTTGATCCAGCCGAAGAAGGGCGCATGCCGCATCTCGATGGTGACGAACAGCACCTTGTAGAGGGCGAAGAAGATCGGGATCTGCACGAGAATGGGCAAACAGCCCGAGGCCGGGTTCACCTTCTCCTTCTTGTACAGCTCCATCATCGCCTGCTGCTGGCGCGCGCGGTCCTCGCCGTATCGCTCCTTGATGCGCTGCATCTCAGGCCCGAGCTTCTTCATCTTGCTCATCGACACGTAGGACTTGTTGGCCAGGGGGAAGAGCACGAGCTTGATGCAGAACGTGACGATGAGGATGGCGACGCCGAAATTGCCGACGAGCTTGTAGAAAAAGTCGAGCGCGAAAAACATCGGCTTGGTTAGGAAGTAGAACCAACCCCAGTCGATCAGGAGATCGAATTTGGGGATCGCCGCTTGCTCCGCATAACGGTCGACCAGGTGGACCTCTTTGGCGCCGGCAAAGACACGCCCCCTGATTTCGGCCGTCTCGCCCGGCGCCACCTTCGTCGCATCCATGAGATAGTCGGCCTGGAAGCGCGGTTGGCCATCGCCCTCAGTGCCAGAAAACTTGGCCTCAAACGGCTGGCCCTGCTCGGGGATGACCACGGCGGCCCAATATTTATCGGTGATGCCGAGCCAGCCATCCTTGCTCTTGAAGCTTTGCGGTGAGTTGGCGGCGGCCTTCTTGTAGGTGATCTGCTCGAGCCCGTTGTCGACCACCCCAATCAGACCCTCATGCAGGATGTAATAGGCCTTCACCTCGGGGATTCCGTGACGCGAGACGAGCGCGTAAGGGTACACCGTGACGGGGTCCGCGCCCGTATTGGCCACCTTGTCGTCGATGGTGAACATGTATTTGTCATCGACCGAGATGGTGCGGGTGAATTTGAGCCCTTTGCCGTTGTCGTAGATGAGCGTCACCGGCGAACTTTGCGTGAGCGGGCCTTCGCTCGCGGACGTCCACAGCGTGTCTTCGCCGGGAACGGAGGCGCCGGCCGCATCGCTCGCGGCCACGTAGCCGCTCTCCGTGTAATAAGGGTGAGGACCGCCGGCCGGCGACAACAGCACGACGTTCGGGCTGTCGGGCTCGACCGTCTCGCGATAATCCTTGAGCGTCAGATCGTCGATCCGCCCGCCCTTGAGCGCGATCGATCCTTTCAGCGCCGGCGTATCGATGGTGACGCGCGGTGATGCAGCGAGTGCCTCCTCGCGGGTAAGCGTCGTGGCCGCCGGCGCGCCGGGCTGGGGAGCCCCGGTACCGGGCTGCGGCGTCCCGGGCTGCGGCGTCCCCGGCTCGGTCTGGGTCTGGCCGGGGACTTGCGTTTCGGGGCCAGGCTTCGACTTCGGCACGAAGAAATATTGCCAGCCGAACAGCACGACCATCGACAGCACGATGGCTAGGATGAAATTGCGATTGTTCTCGTCCATGGGGCGTTCAGCTCACGGGCCGCTTCATGCCGCGAAGTCGCGGAATGGGAAGGGGTTGCGTCTAGGGCGTTCAGCGCTTCTTTGCGGGCTTCGGCTCGTGCACCTTGGCGAGAGCGCGTTCAAAATCCTTGATCAGCTCAGGGAAGGGCCGTTGTACCGTGCCAGCCCGCGCGATCAAAACATAATCATAGCCCTCTTTCGCGTGCCGTCCCCCAGTGAGCCTGACCGCCTCCTTCAGCCGCCTGCGCGCCCGGTTGCGCACCACGGCGCCACCCAAGGTCTTCGTCGCCGTGAAGCCGAATCGGGCAACGTGCGGATCAGGGCTCGGTTCCTCGCCCACGCGCCGCTCGCGCCTGCGCGCTTGCAGCACGAGCGAAGGTGCCGTGTAGCGCTCTCCGTCGCGGACATGAAGGAACTCCGCGCGTGTCTTGAGGCGTCCGATAGCCGTCACCGGAGGGGCGAAAGATCTCGTCGGCTCAGGCCGACAGGCGCTTGCGCCCCTTAGCCCGCCGCCGCGCGAGCACGAGCCGGCCGCCTTTGGTGGCCATGCGTGCGCGGAAGCCGTGACGCCGCTTGCGGACGAGCTTATGGGGTTGATAGGTGCGCTTCACGGGGCGTCTCCTGGCTCGGCGTCACCAAAGGCGATGCCGGAACCGCGGCTTATAGGGGGACGCGGCCCCGAAAGTCAATCGTGGGTCATCAGACACCGGAACCCGAGTCATAAACCAGAATGGAGCCTAATCCGGCGGCCGGCTTCTGATTTCTGGTTACTGGCCCTCGTTCGGCGTGGCTTCGAACGGGTGCGGCTGGAGATCGCTTCCGTCGTCGCCCGCCCCGCCAGTATCGCCGGCAGAATCGAAACCGCCGCCACTCAGATAGGATGAGTTCTCATCGCTTGGTGCGTCGGGCGCCGCGGCCGAATTCGGCTCGACATTGTTCTGGAGATCCTCACAGGTGTTGGAATCGTCGCAAGACTGAGCGTGGGCAGCAGCAAAGCCCCCGATCAGGATCCAAGCAAAGGCGGCAGCCGTCAGGCATCTCCGGACAGTCATAGGTCCCTCCAATACAGGCCAAGGATCGCAGTCTACACTACGCGAGTTGTGAGGAAAGAGATTGCGACAGAAACGCTACACCATCACTTTTGGTGGCTAAATCTCACGAAGCCGAGAGACCAACTTCGCATCCAACAGGAATGCGCCTAAGTGTGGCGAGCTTGGCTCTTGGCTTATGCATTCATGACCTCAACACCCGACCGCGTAGACGCCAGAAAAAGCTGGCTTAGGAGGCTCTCGCCGCTTCTCCTCCTCATCGCTGGCACCGCCCTTGTGCTCGCCATGGGCTGGCAAAGCTATCTCTCGCTCGAGAGCCTCGCCGAGAACCGCGACGCCCTTGCCGCCTTCATCGAGGCCAACATGCTGCTCGCGTTGTTGGCTTTCATGGCCATTTACGCGGTGACGGTCACCCTGTCCTTGCCGGGAGGAGCGGTGCTCACGCTTGCCGGTGGTCTACTTTTTGGCTGGTTCCTCGGCGGCATCGCCTCCGTCATCGGCGCGACGCTCGGAGCCGTCGCCGTCTTCATCATCGCTAAGAGCGCCTTGAGCGACCTCTTTGCCGCCAAAGCCGGCCCCTGGCTCGACCGCTTTCGCCAAGGTTTCCAGAAGGATGCCTTCAACTACCTTCTCTTCTTGCGGCTCGTGCCAATCTTCCCCTTTTGGCTGGTCAATCTCGCTCCCGGATTGCTCGGCGTAAGCTTCAGCACCTACGTCATCACCACCATACTCGGAATAATCCCGGGGACATTTGCCTATTCTCTCGCGGGCAATGGCCTCGACAGCGTGATCGAGGCGCAGCAAGCTCTCCACCAATCCTGCCTTGCCAAGATGGGAGCGGGAGGCCAAAAGTCTTGCCCATACACGCTCGATCCGGGAGCGCTTCTCACACCGGAGCTGATTGCAGGGCTGGTAGCGCTCGGGCTGGTCGCGCTGGTTCCGGTTCTGGTCAAATGGTTCAGGCGCCGGGCGGCCTGATGGGTTGAGGCTAAGGGGGACGAGTCGGCCATGGAAGAGGTGCTGAAGCCCGACCTCTGCGTTATCGGCGCGGGCTCAGGAGGCCTTTCAGTCGCGGCGGCGGCCGCCCAGTTCGGTGTGCCGGTCGTGCTCATCGAAAAGGGCCGCATGGGCGGCGACTGCCTGAACTATGGCTGCGTCCCCTCCAAGGCGCTGCTCGCCGCCGGCAAGCGCGCCGAGGCTGTGCGCACCGCCTCCAATTTCGGCATCGACGTGATCGAGGCGCAAATCGACCACCGCGGCGTCCACGACCACGTTCATGGCGTCATCGCCGCCATCGCGCCGAACGATTCGATCGAGCGCATGACGGGGCTCGGCGTGCGCGTCATCCAGGCAAGCGCGAGCTTCCTCGACAAGTTCACGGTGGAGGCGGGACGCGTGCTGGTACGCGCACGGAGATTCGTGATCGCCACGGGCTCGATGCCCACGATCCCGCCGATCCCAGGTCTCGACGAGGTACCCTATTTCACCAACGAGACCATCTTCGACGTGAGCGAGCGCATCCAGCACCTCATCGTGCTTGGTGGCGGCCCGATCGGGCTAGAGCTCGGCCAGGCGCATCGCATGCTCGGCTCCCATGTCACCGTCTTCGACACCGCGAGTATCCTCGCCAACGAGGATCCGGAAGCCGCGCGCGTCTTGATGAAAAAGCTCGAAGATACGCAAGTGGTTCTCTATCCCAACACCCGCGTCGAGCGTGTCGAGCGCTCGGTGCAAGGCGTCGGGGTGCATTTCCATAAAGACGGCGAGACCACCATCATCAAGGGCACGCATCTTCTCGTCGCCACCGGCCGCAAGCCGAACTTCAAATCGTTGAGCCTCGATCGCGCCGGCGTCGATTTTACCGACGACGGCATCAAGGTGAACGAGCAGCTCAAGACCTCAAACCGCCGCATCTATGCGATCGGCGATGTGATCGGCGGCCCGAAATTCACTCATCTCGCGAATTATCACGCCGGCATCGTCATCCGAAATGCGCTGTTCCGCCTCCGGCCCGATGTCAGCGCTGTGGCGATACCTCGCGTCATCTACACCGACCCGGAGCTTGCCCAGATCGGACTGACCGAGGATGAGGCCCACAAGCGTTATCGCCGCCGCTCGATCCGCATCTTTCGTTGGCCGTATGCCGACAACGACCGGGCCCAGTGCGAGCGTGAAACGGAAGGATTTATCAAGGTTATCACCAAGCCTGACGGCACCATTCTCGGCTGCACCATCGTCGGAGCGAACGCCGGAGAGCTGATCCAGCTTTGGGTCGTCGCCATGGCCAAGGACATCAAGCTCGGCGACATCACCTCTTTCGTGTTGCCTTATCCGACCTTGTCTGAGCTCTCCAAGCGCGTGGCCTTCACCTATTACCAACCGACTTTGGCGAAAGGGTGGGTGCGCAACATCATTGGGCTCTTGCGCCGCTTCGGCTAGCAGGCTCTTCTAGGTCCGGCAGGCTCTCCATTCCGAAAAGAGCCGTTTTTGGATAAGATCGTCGTATGAGGGTTCGCTCTACGCGTGCCCTCATCTCTGGACGAGTATCTGGCGAGTATCTCAAGTGACCGACGAAGTCTCGAGCGCAGAGGGGGAAACTCGGCGACGGTCCCGCTATGTGCCGGGATTGTCCGCCAAGCTGCTCCTGCTCACTATCCTCTTCATCATGCTCGCCGAGGTGCTCGTGTTTGTGCCGTCGGTTTCTAATTTCCGCCGGCAATGGCTGATGGAGCGCCTTGCCGCCGCTCAAATCGCGGCGCTCGCCGCCGAGGCTGCTCCGGGTGGGCAGCTTCCGCCCGCGCTTCGCGATGAGCTTCTCGAGCGGGCCAAGGTGAAAGCGATCGCCGTGAAGAAGGCCGACGCGCGCGTTCTCATCATCGAGATGGACATGCCGACCGAGATCGGCGCCTCCTATGATCTCCGCAATTCCTCATGGCTCACTCTCATCGCCGATGCGCTGATGGTCTATATCGCGCCGGACGATCGCATCATCCGCGTCGTCGGCCAGCCCGGCTTGAACCCAAGCGAGATCATCGACGTGGTGATGGGCGAGGGGCCTCTCAAAGAGGCGATGGTCCGTTACGGCCTCGATATTCTCGGGCTGTCCATTCTCATCTCGATCATCACCGCGGCGCTCGTTTATCTTTCGCTCGACGCGCTGCTGGTGAAGCCCATGACCAGACTTACCTGGAACATCGTTCGCTTCAGCGAGCGGCCAGAGGATCCGACCAGAGTGATCACGCCGTCGTCGCGGCGCGATGAGATCGGCACCGCTGAGCGCGAGCTCTCGGCGATGCAGAAGGAGCTTGCCGAGACGCTATCGCAGAAGAGTCGGCTCGCGGCACTTGGCCTTGCCGTAAGCAAGATCAGCCATGACTTGCGCAACATGCTGTCGAGCGCGCAGCTCCTCTCCGACCGCCTGATCACGGTGAAGGACCCGACCGTGCAGCGCCTCGTGCCCAAGCTGATCGCCTCGCTCGACCGCGCCATTAGGCTATGCGCCCGCACCCTCGATTTCGGCCAGGCGCAGGAAGTTCCGCCGCGACGGACGCGCTTCGCCCTTGCTCCTCTCGTCGCCGAGGTCGGCGACGCGCTCGGACTGCCTCGCCCAAAGCTGGTCTCGTGGACGCTCAACATCGATGACGGACTTGAGGTCGATGCCGACCGCGACCAGCTCTTCCGCGTCTTGGCCAATCTCTGCCGCAATGCCGTGCAGGCGCTGGAAAGCGACGCCGGACGGTCTGGCGAGATCATGGTGATGGCGCGCCGCGAGGGTGCTGTCACCATCATCGAGGTCGCCGATACTGGCCCTGGGGTTCCAGAACAGGCTCGGGCCAACCTGTTCAAGGCGTTTCAGAGCGTGGCACGCAAGGACGGCACCGGGCTCGGCCTCGCTATCGCCGCCGAGCTGGTGCAGGCACATGGCGGCCAGATCGCCCTCGTGGGCAATGACGGTGGCGCGACATTCCGCGTCACCATCCCCGACGTGGTGGTCGAGCTCGAGCAGGCCCGCCGCCGCGCTTGATCACCGCGCCTTGGTGATGATGGCCTCGAGATATTCGCTCGGAATCACCACCGTGCCGTCCTCGGCGATGTTGAACTCATCAATCAGGGCGTGGAGATCCTTTTCGAGGGCGACGCGCCCATGCTGGTCGATCGCGGCGAAAGCCTTGTGCACCGGACCGTAATAGTTGCGGAAGATTTCGATCCAGTGCTCGGGCGACTTGTAGCGGAACACGAAAGTCCGGCCTGTCGCGGCAATGCTCGCATCGCCGCCCATCAGGTCCCTGAGATAGGCCTTCGTCCCCCACAGCGCTGGGGACTTCATGCTGGAAGCCGGCCGCATATATTGGCCGACGAGCTTGAACAACCCGCCGATGAAGCTTTCGGGCGTCCAGTTGGCGAGGCCGATCCTACCGCCGCTGCGGCACACGCGTACAAGCTCGCTTGCGGCCCTCTCGTGATCAGGTGCGAACATCACGCCGAAGGTCGACAGAACGACATCGAAGCTCCCCGTCTTGAAGGGAAGGTTCTCGGCATCCGCCTCGAGGAAGGTGACGGGAAGGCGGTCGGCCTTGGCACGCTCGCGGCCGCGCTCGAGGAGCGCCCCGACATAATCGGTTGAGACGACCTCGGCGAAGCGACGGGCAGCCGCGAGCGTCGCATTGCCGTTGCCTGCTGCGACGTCGAGCACGCTCTCGCCGGCGCGGAGATCGACGGCCTCGCACAGCGTCTCGCCCACGATCTGCAAGGTGGTGCCGACGATCGAATAGTCGCCCGAGCCCCATGCGGCCTGCTGGCGGCTTTTGATCGCGGCGAGATCGACGCTCGGCGAATTGGGTGTCTGAATGTTCATCGCTACGGTTCCTTGTTCAGCTTGATTGGTCGGCTGCCGCTCCAATGCGGTCGGGAGTGCTGACTTCGTGCGTAAAACGGCTTGCGCGTGGCTAACGCACCTTCTTCACGCCGCCGATCGGAGTCACGTGGTTGGTTGACGTGGAAGAGTGCTTTGCGTTGCAGTCGTTCATGAACTTCAAATCACAATTGCGGTAGCACTGGTCGGCCAGGCCATCGCAGCTTCTGTAGCAAGCATTGAGTGCGCAGGCGTCGGTTGGGTAGGGCTCGGGCCCGTCATTGGAGGCCGCAACGGCGTTCACAATGCCCAAGATTAGGATCAGGCCGGCGAACGCCGGTCCGGCAACCCAACGGTTCCTCTTACTCGTTCTCATTTCGCGCTCCATCGGCTAGTGTTCCGAGGCGGCGGATCTGCGCCTTCAAGTGGCCGTGGATATTGTTGGGTGCCCTCTTCCTCTCAATGACTGAAACACCGCCTTCATTTGCCGAGACGCCGGAAAATTTGCGTGCGAGTCACGACCTGCTCGCCGAGATGCTTCGCGCCGTGCGCCTGACCGGGTCGGTGTTCTTGAACGCCCGTTTCACTGCGCCGTTCGGCGTGATCAGCCCCAAGCGATTTGACGAACGCATGCCCATGGCGCGCATGACCCACATCAGCATCTTTCATCTGATCGCTTCGGGCAGGTGCACGGTCGAGATCGCCACCGGTGAACGCAAGACTGTCGCGGCCGGCGACCTTCTGCTGGTCCCCTTCGCCGATGCGCACAAGTTCTGGAGCGGTGATGATACCGAGATGGCGATCGCCGAAGACATCATCCGGCCAAGTCCCCTCAACGGCATGTGGTGCATCAATCATGGTGGCGGCGGGGAGGAGACCCGCATGGTCTGCGGCTTCCTCGAATCCTCCGAATTCCTGGCTTCGCCCGTGTTTCGCACGCTGCCGCCGCTCCTCATCGATCGCACGGGTGATGACAGAGTGAGCGCCGTCATCACCTCGACCGTGAAGGAGATCCTCGCCCTGGCGGACACGGCAGCGCCGGGCAGCGAGATCATGCTCGGCCGCTTGATGGAGCTTCTGTTCATCGAGGTCGTGCGCCGCTATGCGGCGCGGCTCCCCGCGAACGCCAGGGGGTGGTTTGCCGCGCTCAATGATCCGCTCGTCGGCCGCGCGCTCCAATTCGTGCACGCCGATCCTGCGCGGCGGTGGACGGTGAATGGAATCGCGCGCGAATCGGGCTCATCGCGAACCGTACTGGCTGAGCGCTTCAACGAGGTCCTGGGCCTGGCGCCGATCGAGTATGTCACCAATTGGCGGATGCAATTGGCGGCAGAGCGCATCCGTAACAGCTTGGACAGCTTCGCCGCGATCGCCGCTGATGTCGGTTATGGATCGCTCCCCGCCTTTAACCGCGCCTTCAAGCGCGTGACAGGGCTGACGCCGGGCCAATTGCGCGAGGGTTCAGCTTCAGCGGCGCAAGTAGAGGCCGCGAACTGATCCGAGCCTTGTAAAAACCAAATTGGAGAGAAGTAGGCGGCGCCTCCCGCCGTGTCCCGAGAGGCGCCGCCGGAATTCAGATATGAGCGGCTACTGGACCTTCACCGCGTAAGCCTTGCTGACTGGCTTGCCCTTGGGTGCCTGACCCGGAGCATAAGCGAGCTTCTTGAAGTGGTCCCCGCGCTTCACGAGCTTGGTGCTCCAGCCGCCGGTCCAGTTGATCACCGCGTATCTTTTGCCGGCCGCCCAGGCGCCCTTCATGTATTCGCCGGGGCGATGGCCCCAAGCGTGACCGTTCGGGGCGAGCACGATCTGCATCGGCTTGCCGGTGGTGTCGGTGGTTGCGTATTTGCCGGTGAAGTCGGTCGCGGCCTGCGCGGCGCCCGACAGGCCGACAGCGATGACCGCAGCGGTGATGATCGCTGCGGCGCGGCTCGAAATGGTGCTTGCATGCATGGTGCTTCTCCCTAGTTACTGCAGACAGTTGGGGACTGCAAAGTCACCGAAAACAGCTAAATTTCCGTAATGTTCCAGCCTTGCCTTTGCGCCCTCGACAGCTTAGTTAGGGCAGGCCTTTCATACGGCTTGCAAGGCCGCCATATCCTGGCGGATCGCTGTGATAGGCTTAATCATCCATTGGATGGCAAAACGCGCCCGTAGCTCAGCTGGATAGAGCACCAGACTACGAATCTGGGGGTCAGGAGTTCGAATCTCTTCGGGCGCGCCACTTTCTCAAGGCTTTGCGGCGAATTGAGCAGCTGCTCGGAAGCGCTTAGCTAATGTCCTAGCTAATGTTGCGAGGCTTACTGGAGATCAGGCTCTCACGCC
>DATHCZ010000165.1:0-13365 GCA_035319265.1 Methyloceanibacter sp.
CTCGGTCGCGCCGTCGGATTTCCTCATCGCCACGGCGACGCTATCGGCGCCTTTTAGAATGCGTGCGACGGTCGTGTCGGTGTGGATGACGATGCCCTGCTTCGCGAAGGCCTTGCGCGCGAGACCCGAGATCTCGGCATCCTCGGCGGGAAGGATGCGGGGAAGCATTTCGACCACGGTCACCTCGGCGCCGAGCGAACGGTAGAAGCTCGCGAACTCGATGCCAATCGCGCCCGACCCCACGATCAGAAGAGACTTGGGGAAACTCGGCGGGATCATCGCTTCCTTGTAGGTCCAGATCAGCTTGCCGTCAGGCTCGAGCCCAGGAAGCGTGCGCGCCCGCGCACCGGTCGACGATAATCTGCTTCGCCTCGATGTCAGGAAGCGCCTCGCCGCTCGCTCCCGTCACGGCGATGCGCCCCTCCCCCGCGAGGCGCGCAGTTCCCTTGATCAGCTCGATCTTGTTCTTGCGCATGAGATAGGCGACGCCGTTCGACAGGCGCTCCGCCACCTTGCGGCTCCGCTCGACCACTTTGCCGATGTCGAAGCGGACGTTGTCGGCGGCGAGGCCAAACTCGCCCGCGCGGCGCATCGCCTGATAAAGCTCGGAGGTGCGTAAGAGTGCCTTGGTCGGGATGCAGCCCCAGTTGAGGCAGATACCACCGAGCTGATCGCGCTCGATGATCGCGGTCTTCGTGCCAAGCTGCGCAGCGCGGATCGCGGCGACATAGCCGCCGGGACCCGAGCCGATCACGGCAAGGTCGAATTGCATCTCAGTCATGATTCAAGACTCAAATCGGTGGGAAAGAGGATCGTTCCGCTCTCCTTGCCTCGCATTGCACTTTCGTTCAAGCCCTACACCAGCATGGTGACGGGGTCTTGGATGAAGGCCTTGAAGGCGGCGAGCAGCTCGGCGCCCAGCGCCCCGTCGATGACTCGATGATCGACCGAAAGCGTGACGCTCATCATGGTCGCGATCTTGAGCGCATCGTCCTTGACCACGGGGCGCTTCTCCGCGCGGCCCACAGCCAGGATGCTGGATTGCGGCGGGTTGATCACAGCGTCGAAGCGGTCAATGCCGTACATGCCAAGATTGGAAATGGCGGTGACGCCACCTTGATATTCATGGGGCGCAAGCCGCTTGGAGCGTGCTCGCCCGGCGAGGTCCTTCATCTCGTTCGAGATTTCCGACAGGCTCTTGATTTCCGCATTGCGGATGACGGGCGTGAATAGGCCGCCACCTTCGAGCGCGACCGCGACCGCGATGTCGGAAGCGCGATGGCGGAGGACGCCGCCTTCCGTCCAGGTGGCGTTGGCCCCGGGCACCGATTGCAGGGCCATGGCGAGCGCCTTGATGATGAAATCATTGACCGAGAGCTTGAAGGCTCGCGGTCCCTCTTGTGGGGCGAGTCCGTTCATCCGCGCGCGGGCGGCGAGCAGCGCATCGATGTCGCAGTCGATAGCGAGATAGAAATGCGGGATGGAGCGCTTGGACAGCGTGAGCCGCTCGGCGATGAATCTCCGCATCGTGTCGTGCGGCACGAGCTCATAGGAGCCGGGCTCGTAGAGGGCGAGTACCTGCGCATCCGATAGGCCTTCCGTCTGCCGTGTCGCGACCTCGCGCGAGCCCGTCCTTGGTGTCTGCTCGCCAGGCGCGGTCTCTGCTTGATCGACAGCAATCTCCTCCGGCGCCGGCCCCCGTGCCGCTACTGCGCGCTCGATATCGGCCTTGACGATGCGGCCATGCGGACCCGAGCCCGCGATCGCCTTAAGTTCGATACCGCGCTCACGCGCCAGACGCCGTGCGAGCGGCGAAACGAAGACGCGCATGCCATCGCCGTTCGTGCCATTCGCCCTGATCTGCTCGGCGATCTCATTCATGACCTGTTCGGTCTGCACCGCAACGGGCGGAGGAACCCCCTCTCCCCGCTGGGGAGAGGGTTGGGGTGAGGGGGCGCTAGTGCCCGTTGGGGGGTGACCCCCCTCACCCGGCGCGCTTTGCGCGCCGACCTCTCCCCGCTGGGGAGAGGATGATGCTGCGGCTTGCGACCGCTCTTCGCCATCAACCAAGAGAATGGCGATGGGCTGGTTGACCGGCACATGCTCGGCGCCCTCCGCCACGAGGAGCTTGCCGATGCGGCCCTCGTCGACCGCCTCGACCTCCATGGTCGCCTTGTCGGTCTCGATCTCGGCGATGATATCGCCGGATCTCACCTCATCGCCCTCCTTCACGTGCCACTTGGCGAGCTTGCCCGTCTCCATGGTGGGCGAGAGTGCTGGCATGAGGATCGCCGTGGTCATGTCAGACGTCCAGGACACGGGTTGCCATGGCCTCTTCCCAGTGCTTGCCATCGAACAGGGCAATGCGCGTCACCTGCACCTGGCCCTCGTCGAGGCAGCGCACATTCACGCTGAAGCCTTGCGGATGCGATCGTGGCACGTAGAAGCTCTTGACCCCGCATATCGAGCAAAACCGATGCTTGGCCGTGCCGGTGTTGAATGTGTAGGTGGTCAACTTGTCTTCGCCCGCGGTCAGCCGGAAGCGTGCCGCCGGCACGATGAGATGCAGATACCCACTTTTGGTGCACATCGAGCAGGTGCATTCGGTAGCTTCGATCTCGTCCGGCGCGAGCACCTCAAAGCGCACCGCGCCGCAATGACACCCGCCTTTCTTCCACGTCATCGCAGCATCGGACATGGTTCGCATCACTTCCGGTAGCAGATGGATTTGACCGCTGCGATAACGCCCTCCACCGAGGGCAGAGCGAGCTTTTCGAGATTTGCGGCGTAGGGCATCGGCACGTCGGCGCCAGTGATCTTGACGGGCGGCGCGTCAAGATAGTCGAACGCCTCGGCCGCGACGCGCGCGCAAATCTCGGTGCCGATCGAGCAAACGAACCAGCCTTCTTCCACCGTCACGATGCGGTTCGTTTTCCGCACGGAGGCGAGAATGGTGTCCATGTCGAGTGGGCGCAAGGTGCGGAGATCGATCACCTCCGCGTCGATCTCTTCGTCAGCGAGCCGCTTCGCTGCGTCGAGCGCATAGGCCATGCCGCGGGCGTAAGAGACCATGGTGACATCTTTGCCCGAGCGGGCGACGCGTGCTTTGCCGATCGGAAGCACGAAGTCTTCGAGTTTCGGCACCTCGAAGCTCTGGCCGTAGAGGATCTCGTTCTCGAGAAACACGACCGGGCTCGGATCGCGGATCGCGGCTTTGAGCAAACCCTTGGCGTCGGCCGCGGCATAAGGCGCGATCACCTTCAGCCCCGGCACGCTGGCATACCAAGCGGAGTAGTCCTGGCTATGCTGGGCGGCGACACGGGCGGCAGCTCCATTGGGTCCTCTGAAGACGATAGGGCAATGCATCTGCCCGCCGGACATGTAGTGCGTCTTGGCGGCAGAGTTGACGATGTGGTCGATCGCCTGCATGGCGAAGTTCCACGTCATGAACTCGACGATCGGCCTGAGCCCTGCGAAGGCCGCGCCCACGCCTATCCCGGCGAAGCCATATTCGGTGATCGGCGTATCCACCACGCGCATCGGTCCGAACTCATCGAGCAGACCCTGACTCACTTTGTAGGCGCCTTGATATTGCGCGACCTCCTCGCCCATCAGGAACACCGCCGGATCGCGCCGCATCTCCTCCGCCATGGCGTCACGCAGCGCCTCGCGCACGGTCATGGAGACCATCTCGGTGCCGGACGGAATCTCGGCTTCACGCGTCGGCTCTGGCGGCGCAACGCGCGGCCCTGCGGGCGCTTTCTCGACGAGCGGCGGCACCTCGCCGAAATCTGGCGGCGGCTCTACCACCTCTCCCCGTTGGGGAAAGGGGGGCGCTTCGTCGCCGGGCTGATGCACGGTCCCAAGGGAAGAACTGGGCATCGTCTCGCCGTCGGTATAGAGCAGCGCAATCGGCTGGTTGACCCTCACGTGCTCGGTGCCTTCGGGCACGAGCAGCTTGCCCATCCTGCCCTCATCGGCCGCCTCGACCTCCATGGTCGCCTTGTCGGTCTCGATCTCGGCGATCACGTCGCCCGCGTGCACGGCATCACCCTCGCCGACGTGCCATTTGATGAGCTTCCCCTCCTCCATAGTCGGAGACAGCGTTGGCATGAGGATCTGGGTCGGCATCGGCGCTTGCCGCTCAGGCATAGACGTTGGTAAAGAGCTCGGCTGGGTCAGGCTCTGGGTCAGCTTGCCCGAACTCGGCTGCCTCGATCACCGTCTGGCGGACCGCGCGGTCGATCTCCTTGAGCTCCTCTTCGGTCGCGCAGGCACCCTCGAGCAGCCGCTTGCGCACGAGCTCGATCGGGTCGCGACGCTCGCGCACGTCCTGCACCTCCTCGCGCGTCCGGTATTTAGCAGGGTCAGACATCGAATGGCCGCGATAGCGATAGGTGCGCATCTCGAGGATCATGGGTCCATTGCCCGAGCGGACCGACGCAAGCGCCCGCTCGCCGGCGTCCTTGACCGCCGTGACGTCCATGCCGTCGACCCGCGCACCTTGAATGCCGAAGGCGATCCCGCGATTATAGAGTTCCTCGGCGAGAGCACTGGCGCGCTCGACCGCAGTGCCCATCGCATAATGATTGTTCTCGATGACATAGAGCACGGGGAGCTTCCACAGCGACGCCATATTGAAGCTCTCATAGACCTGGCCCTGATTAGTTGCCCCTTCGCCGAAGAAGGTGACGCACACAGAAGTGTTGCCGCGATACTTGTTGGCAAAGGCCAGGCCGGTGCCGAGTGGAGCCGGCGTGCCGACGATGCCGTGGCCGCCGAAAAAGTTTTTTTCCACCGAGAACATGTGCATCGAGCCGCCTTTGCCCTTGGAATAGCCGTGGCGGCGCCCGGTGAGCTCGGCCATCACGCCCTTGGGGTTCATGCCCGAGGCGAGCATGTGGCCGTGATCGCGATAGGCCGTGATGATCTGATCGCCCGGCTTGATCGCCATCATCATGCCGACGACGACCGCCTCCTGCCCGATATAAAGGTGGCAGAAGCCGCCGATGTAACCCATGCCGTAGAGCTGACCCGCCTTCTCTTCGAATCTGCGGATGAGCAGCATCTCGCGATAGGCGTGAAGCTCCTCTTCCCGCGACAGGCTCTTGCCGCCTCGTGGACTCGCCGCGTCGCGCCTGGTCTCGTCGAGCCAGAGATTCGCGGGGCCCGGCGAGAGAGTCGGGCTCATCATGTCTTGCTCCTCGATTCTCGCCCTTGGGGCAAACGCTAGCATGGCTTGGAAGTGCCATGAAAGGCGAGGCTGGCTCCGTCAATCCGGCGAAAGCCGGAATCCAGCGATGCTCCTCATCGTGGGCCTGGATCGCGACTTGCGCCGGGATCACGATGCTTGGTCAACGCTTGGGCAGCGCGCCGGTTGCAGGGTCGGGCCCCGTCTCGCGGCGCTTCAGCATGACGAGGTCGTCCTTATTGGCGAGGTTCAGGATGGCGCGTGCACGCTCATCGAGCATGTCTGGGTCGAGGCTTTCGGGCCTGAGCAGGGAGACGTCGCGCTCGAGCCGCTCGCGCACCTCTTTGAGGCCCGCGAGCTCGCCGGCAAGCACCTCTTTCCGGCGCTCTAGGTCGGCACGCGCTTTCAAGCCATGATCGCCAATCTCGAGGTGGTAGGCGAAGTAACCCCCTGCCCCGCAGGCAAGCAGCGGAAAGATGAAAGCGCTGAACCGCATCGTTGCCCCGACACCTTCAGGCGGCCAAGCCGCCAGAATCGCCCGCGGCGGGTTAAGCGCCCGTTACCGGGTCTAGCGCTTCAGCACCGAGCGGCCGGCATAGCGGGCCTTTCCCCCGAGCTCCTCCTCGATGCGGATGAGCTGGTTATACTTCGCCACGCGATCTGAGCGGGCGAGAGAGCCGGTCTTGATCTGCCCGCAATTGGTGGCCACCGCGAGGTCGGCGATGGTCGCATCCTCGGTCTCGCCGGAGCGATGCGACATCACCGCCGCATAGCCTGCCTTTTGCGCCATGCGCACGGCATCGAGCGTCTCGGTTAGCGTGCCGATCTGGTTGACCTTGACCAGGATCGCATTGGCGATCCCTTGGTCGATGCCCTGCTTGAGGCGCGCGACGTTGGTGACGAAGAGATCGTCGCCGACGAGCTGGCAGCGGTCACCGAGCATCTTCGTCAAGACGCGCCAGCCCTCCCAGTCGTCCTCGCTCATGCCGTCCTCGATGGAGAAAATCGGATAGGCATCGACGAGCTCGACGTAGTAGGCGGCCATCTGCTCGGAGGTGAGGCTCCGCTTCTCGCCTTTCAGGAAATAGCGGTCTTCGCCGTAGAATTCCGTTGCCGCAGGATCGAGGGTGATGAAGATGTCCTCGCCTGGCCGGTAGCCCGCCGCCTTGATTGCCGCCATGATGAAGTCGAGCGCTTCGCGGGCGGAGGCGAGATTGGGCGCGAAGCCGCCTTCGTCGCCGACATTGGTGTTGAGGCCGGCGCCCTTCAGCGCGTGCTTCAGGGCATGCAGCACTTCGGCGCCCATGCGCACCGCCTCGGCGATGCTCGCAGCTCCGACCGGCGCGATCATGAACTCCTGGAAGTCGATTGGATTGTCCGCATGCACGCCCCCATTGAGGATATTCATCATCGGCACGGGAAGCAGCGTCGCCTCAGGGCCGCCGAGATAGCGGTAAAGAGGAAGACCTTGCGCGTTTGCTTCGGCCTTGGCAGTTGCGAGCGAGACGCCGAGAATGGCATTCGCCCCAAGACGCTTCTTGTTCTCGGTGCCGTCGAGATCGCGTAAGAGCTGGTCCAGCCCGCGCTGGTCGGCGGCGTCGAATCCGGCGAGCGCCTTCCTGATCTCGCCGTTCACTGCCTCGACAGCCTTCTTCACGCCCCTGCCGCCATAGCGCTTGTCGCCGTCGCGAAGCTCATGCGCCTCGTGCGCTCCGGTCGAGGCGCCCGACGGTACGGCGGCGCGCCCTTGATGCCCGTCCTTAAGCACGACATCGACCTCGACCGTCGGGTTGCCGCGGCTGTCCAAAATCTCGCGCCCAACAATGGTGGCGATGGCTGTCATGTGCAGGGCCCCTTCCGCAACGTGGGGCCCTCTTAGCGGAAGCGCCGCCCGAGCGAAAGCCCTAGCCGCGGGGCGCCGGCATTGGAACCGGCGTGCTCGCCATGGGTACGCCTTTCACCTTGCGGCCCGGTAGCCTGCCACAACCCGGCAGGGGCGTCATGATGACCTCGACACCAGGATCGTAGGTATTCATGGCGCCGGAGGCTGCATCTATGCCGAGGCCGATAATGCCGCCAAACAGCACATTGCCGGCGGCCATAACTTCGGTATGCGAGGCAAGCGTGCCGACGCCCGGGGTATAGCATTGGGCCGTGCACGAGACGGCAACATTGTTTTTGCTTTTCGGCAGGGTGATGTTGGCAGGCGTTTGCACCGTCCGCGTGCCGATCGCGGGCGACTGGAGCTGGCAGAGCGCGCCGGGCACGCCGGGCGTATTTACTGAGACCTGCTGCTCGGTCCCTTTGACGATAGTCGAGCAACCGGCGAAAAGGATGGAAATTGCGCCGAACAGAGCGGCAGTGGTGCATTGCATAGGCTAAGCCCCCCGCTTTGCCTCCCCTCATGGTTGAAAATATACATAGAACAACTTTATGGCGAGTCAAATGTCCTCCCCTCCAAAGGATTGCGGCGCCCTGGTGCTCTTCTCAGGAGGACAGGATTCGACCGTTTGCCTCGGTTGGGCGCTCGACCGCTACGCCACAGTCGAGACGATTGGCTTCGACTACAGGCAAAGGCACGGCATCGAGCTCGAATGCCGTACGCGCGTGCGCGGTGAAATCGCCAGACGCTTCCCCGCGTGGGGAAAGCGTCTTGGGCCAGACCATCTCATCGACGTCACGAGCTTCGGCGCGATCGGCGACACGGCGCTCACCTCCGGCGCCGAGATTGTGATGCTGAAATCGGGTCTGCCCTCCACCTTTGTGCCAGGGCGGAACCTCGTCTTCTTCGTCTACGCTGCTGCGCTCGGCTATCGGCGTGGACTGCACACCCTTGTCGGCGGCATGTGCGAGACGGATTATTCCGGCTATCCCGATTGCCGTGATGCGACGCTGAAGGCGCTCGGCGAAGCGATCAGGCTCGGCACCGAAGTCCTCTTCGCGATCGAGACACCGCTGATGTGGCGGACCAAGGCCGAAACCTGGATCCTCGCGCAGGAGCTCGGGGGCGACGACTTCGTCGATCTGATCGTCGAGGAAACCCACACCTGCTATCGCGGCGAGCGCGGCTTACGACATGATTGGGGCTATGGCTGCGGTCAATGCCCGGCCTGCGAGCTGCGTGCGAAGGGCTACGCCGAATGGCAGGCGGTGCCGCAGTTGATCGCCCCTCAGGTTAAGGAAGATCGCTGGCCGACCTAGCACTTAGCCCGCTCGCTGGGACATAAATGTGAGTTGAGTTTCAACGTTTGGTGCGGCTATCGTCGCCGCCGTCCCGCACATGGGGGAACAAGAAAGGGTCAAAGGAGCGCTCTAGTGAGGAAAAACCCAAGAAGCATTGTGCTTATGTTTGTCGGCGTATTGTCAGCCTTGATGGTCGTCGGCCTTTTAGCCTTGGCCGGCATGTCGCTGAAATCCAATGCCGCCGACGAGACTTCAACTCAATCAGGCGCGCCTACCCCCGAAGGAACAGCCGAAGAGAAGCCCAAAGAAGAAAAAGCGGAGGTCAAGGAGGGGGAAGGAGAGGAGTGCTGCAAGGCTGGCGACACCACGCCGCCAACCGAGTTGGTGGAAAAAGTTCCTCCAGGGCATTTGCACAGTCCCTATCAGGACTACGCCAAGCTCGCGAAGGATGACCCGGACCTCGTGAAACAGTTCAGGCTGCCGGGATGCAACGAGTGTCATGGCGGCACCGGCGGCGGCGGCTTCTGCCCCGCCCTCACGCAAGGCGTCTGGTTCTGGGGCAATACCGACGACGTATTGTTCAGGCTCGCGACGCTCGGCTCGGCCGAGCTAGAGAAGCGTGGCTTCGTGCGTTATCAATATGGCAGCGTGCATGCACCGATGCCGCCGATGGGCATGACCATCAAGACCTCCGACCAGCTTTGGAAGATCATCGCCTTCATTCGTTCGATCAATCCTCCTGGGGCCAATCCTCCTGAAAAGGTGATCCCGGGGAAGATGGCTGACGAGAAGCACTAGAGCCTCCGAGCCCGTTAGATCGGACAGGATTGGTGGCGCGCCGCGGCTTCACCGCGGCTCGCTTCTTTTCGCAGGCATTGTGACGCGCGCAGCAGAGCGCGAGGACGCCCGTCGGCCAACGCGAACACCGCAACGTGAGTTGAGTTGATCGCGACAGTATTGCCATCGTCACTGAGCCATCCGGGATTGGGATGAGGAAATCGTGATGAGGCTCTTTGGATACACCGTGCTTACGCTTGCCATTGGGCTGTTCGGGCCCTCGGCGCTTGGCGTCTTGAGCACCAGCAGCATGATCTGGACCGCGTCCGCCGCTGATGAGACCTGCTGCAAGGAAGGCGACACCACGCCGCCGACCGAGCTCGTGGCCAAGTACCCCAAAGGGCAGCTGCATAGTCCCTATCCCGACTTTGCCAAGCTCGCCAAGGGTGACCCGGACCTCGTGAAGAAGTTTCGAGCGCCGGGGTGCAACGAATGTCATGGGGGCACTGGAGGCGGGGGCATCTGCCCGGCGCTGACGCAAGGCGTCTGGTTCTGGGGCAATACCGACGACGTATTGTTCAGGCTGGTCACGCTCGGCTCGGCCGAGATGGAGAAACAGGGCTATGTGCGTCTCGGCTACGGCAGCGTGCACGCGCCGATGCCGCCTATGGGCATGACTATCAAAACCTCCGACGATCTGTGGAAGATCATTGCCTGGATCCGATCGATCAATCCGCCGGGATCCAATCCCCCTGATAAGGTCCTACCTCGGGAATAGTCTCACAGGCCTTGGCAGGAGACGGCGAACGCGTCAAATTCCGTGCCATGTATGCCGTGAAGGAGATCTATTACACGCTGCAAGGCGAAGGCGCCCAGGCCGGGCGTCCTGCCGTGTTCTGCCGGTTTGCCGGCTGCAATCTCTGGTCAGGCCGCGAGGAGGACCGCTCCGCAGCGACTTGCAATTTCTGCGACACGGATTTCGTCGGCACCGACGGTCCGGGCGGCGGCAAATTCGCGGACGCCAATGAGCTGGCAAAAGCCTGTCGCACCACCTGGCAGGCCAATTCGGGCACGCCGCCTTTCGTGGTGCTAACGGGCGGTGAGCCGATGTTGCAGATCGACGAGGCATTGATCGATGCGCTGCACGGTGCAGGCTTCGAGATCGCTATCGAGACGAACGGCACGCTGCCTGTGCCTCGCTCGATCGACTGGATCTGCGTGAGCCCCAAGGCTGGCGCGTCGCTCGTTCAGCGCTCGGGCGACGAGCTGAAGCTCGTTTACCCGCAAAGCACACTCGATCCCCGCGAGTTGGAGACCCTCGACTTCCGCCATTTCCTCCTTCAGCCGAAAGACGCGGGCGTCGACTCGCCAGCCAATCTTCGCTCGGCGGTTGACTATTGCCTCGCCCATCCCAAATGGCGGTTGAGCGTGCAGACCCACAAGCTGTTAGGGCTGCCGTAAGCCGCCCTGGCAGGGACGTGCAAAATCCCCTAAACGACTGCCATGCGTATCTACAAAGAGTTCACCTTCGAGGCCGCACATTTCTTGCCGTCGGCGCCGCGCGGTCATCCCAATGCGCGGGTGCACGGACACTCTTTCCGCGTGCGCGTCTCCATCGACGGCGAGCCCGACGACAAGACCGGTGTCATCTTGCACCTCGACGACGTCGAGGCGGCGTTGGCAGACGTGCACGGGGCGCTGGATCATCGCATGCTCAACGAGGTCGAAGGTCTCTCTCAGCCGACACTCGAACGGATCGCGACTTGGCTGTGGGACCGGCTGCATAACCGTTTGCCTGGACTTGCCGAGATCGTGGTCGCGCGCGACTCCTGCCGCGAGGGTTGCATCTATCGCGGCCCAGCCCCACGCCTGGCGGCGGAGTGACTTGCGATGGCGCACAAGATCAGTGGATTGAAGCAGCTCGGCTCCAAGACGCCGATCCCGAAATCGCCAGCAGAGGCGGAACTGGAGCGCGTGTCCAATCCGCATCAAGACACGCCTTACGTGGCGCGCTTCACCTGCCCTGAATTCACCTGTCTCTGTCCCATCACCGGTCAGCCCGACTTCGCCCATTTCGTCATCGATTACGCGCCCGAGGCGTGGCTCTTGGAGTCGAAGTCGTTCAAGCTCTATCTCGCGAGCTTCCGCAGCATTGGCGCTTTCCACGAGGATGCGACCGTCGGCATCGCTAAGCGCATCGTCGCGCTGATCGAGCCTGCGTGGCTTCGCATCGGCGGCTATTGGTATCCGCGCGGCGGCATCCCCATCGACGTGTTCTGGCAGCACGGGACACCGCCTGAGGGCATTTGGATTCCCGACCAGGGGATATCGCCTTATCGCGGCCGCGGCTAGAGCCGCTTCACCAATCGATCGATCGCGATTAGCTCCGCGAGCAGCGGCTCGAGCTCTTTCAGCGGCACCATATTGGGTCCGTCTGACGGCGCTTTGTCGGGATCCTGATGGGTCTCGATGAAGAGACCGGCAACGCCAACCGCGACGGCAGCCCGCGCGAGCACCGGCACGAAGCGCCGCTCGCCTCCGCTTCGTTCCCCCTGCCCCCCGGGCTGCTGCACCGAGTGGGTCGCATCGAAGATCACCGGCGCGCCGGTCTCGGCGAGAATAGGCAGAGCGCGCATGTCGGAGACAAGCGTGTTGTAGCCGAAGGAGACGCCGCGCTCGGTAACGAGCACGTTCGGATTGCCCGCACCCACGACCTTGGCGACCACGTTCTTCATGTCCCAGGGCGCGAGGAACTGCCCCTTCTTGACGTTGACCGGCTTGCCGGTCGCGGCAGCTGCGAGCAGGAGGTCCGTTTGGCGGCAGAGAAAGGCCGGGATCTGCAAAATGTCGACGGCCTCGGCAGCGGGAGCGCACTGCTCCGGCACATGCACGTCAGTGATTACCGGGGACCCGATGGCCTCCCTGACCTCCGCGAAGATCGGGAGTGCTTCGGCGAGACCGAGCCCACGGGCACTCGCCGCGCTCGTCCGGTTCGCCTTGTCGAATGAGCTCTTATAGACGAGGCCGATGCCGAGTCGCGTGGCGATGGCCCTCAGCGCTGCGGCCGTTTCGAGAGCGTGCGCCCGGCTCTCCAGCACGCAGGGACCAGCGATCAGCGCGAAAGGAGCGGCTTGCGCGAAGCTCACGGGGCCTGCGCTGACGCGCTCGTTCGGCCGCAAGGATTGGTGCTGGTTCACGGGGCCTTATAGCGCCCTTCGGGTAGGCTGGCGAGGTGCACGCGCCACTCCCTGTTCGCAGGCACAGGGGTTTGTCATGATGAGCGGCGGGACAACTGGGGAGGGCATCATGAAGAAAGCCATTGCGGAATTTGTTGGGACGTTTGCTCTCGTTCTGTTCGGGTGCGGTACAGCGGTGATCGCCGGGAT
This sequence comes from Methyloceanibacter sp., assembly GCA_035319265.1. Taxonomy (GTDB): domain Bacteria; phylum Pseudomonadota; class Alphaproteobacteria; order Rhizobiales; family Methyloligellaceae; genus Methyloceanibacter. The sequence continues at coordinate 12,538 of DATHCZ010000165.1, forward strand.
GGGCAGCGGCGCGACCTCGGTCGATATTCTCGGCATCGCGACGGCATTCGGGCTCGCCATCGTCGCCATGGCTTACGGCATCGGCCAAGTCTCAGGCTGCCACATCAATCCGGCGGTGAGCTTCGGGGTTTTGGTCGCTGGCCGCATGCCCATGTCCGATTTCATCACCTACGTGATCGCGCAGGTGCTTGGCGCGATTGCTGGCGCCGTCGTGCTCTATCTCATTCTGTCCGGCAAGGCGTCGGGCTGGAGCGGATCGCTGGGTCAGAACGGTTGGGGTCCAGGTTATCTCGGCGAATACAACACGACTTCGGCCTTCATCTACGAAGTGGCTGCGACATTCCTGTTTCTCGTCTGCATCCTCGGGGTGACGCAGAGAGGCGCGCCGGTCGAGCTTGCCGGCATCGCCATTGGGCTCACGCTCATCGCCATCCATCTTCTCGGCATCAACATCACCGGTACGTCGGTCAATCCGGCGCGGTCGCTTGGCCCGGCGCTCGTCGGCTATGCCAAGAACCCGCATGCGCTCGAACAAGTGTGGCTCTTCATCGTCGCCCCGCTGATCGGCGCTGGCATCGCTGGGTATCTGTTCAAGGCGCGCATCATCGCGGCCGACGATGTGATCCCCGAACGCGGCGGCGGCAAGTCTGATGTGGCGCCCGCGGCGTCGGCACCGCGCAAGAAGAAATAAATTTGGAAAGGGCGAGCGGGCTATCTCAAGGCTCCGTCCGCTTCCATTTCGGGCGGTCCCGCTCGTAGCGGCTCACAACACTTGCGAATTCAGGCAGCCAGGGCTCGCGGCGGATGGTCCATAGCTCATAGGTGGGC
>DATHCZ010000166.1:0-34393 GCA_035319265.1 Methyloceanibacter sp.
ACGGCGCCGGTTAGCCTGACCGTCCGGTGACGAACGCCGACACGGACTTGGCTCGCGTCGACGAACGGGTCCTTGTCGAGCGCGATCCTGACCGCCTCCTCGATGGCGATGGGTGCATCCTCCTCGGGCGGCTCGACGGCGATGCCGTTGACCACGTCGCGCGATCCCGGCACCCACCAGGCGAGCACGCCGGCGAGCCGCTTCGTTGCAAGGCTCGGCACGCGTCCGTTGAGGACCACGACGCCATCCTTGACCTCGGTCTCGATTGCGCCGCGCTCATTTTCAAAGGCACTGCGCACGAGCTTGAGCCTGCCCGCTTCGCGCTCCTTGAGTGCAAGTTCGTAGAACGACGGCTCGTCATAATAGGCCTTGCGCAGATGATCCAAGATGCCGTCATCGCACATCGCCTTGGCCGGCTTGACGCGCAAACGATCAATGACGGCACTCACGCCTTTGATTGCAGCCAGCCGCTCGAGCACGAGGCGCTTGATCGCCACGTTATCGACCTCGGCCTCTATGGTCGCAGTGCCGTCGTGGTCAATGTCGAAATAGAGCGGCTTGAAATGCGGCCCGATGCGCTTCTCGCTGCGAATCGCGCCAAGCGCGCTGTCATGCAGAGCCTTAGTCTTGGCGTCCTGCGTCATCACGCCCTCTCAGCGACACGGAGCGCTCATCACCCATTCTCATAGAATAGACCCGCGTAGATTTGATGCCCGTCAATGACGCGCATGCGAATTTGCGCTGGCCTCTGACCTCTCCCAAGAACTACTCCATGAAGGAGGCATTGAGATGGCTGAACCAGCAACCAAACTACCGACCAAGACAGAACGCGAGACGTCCGAGCGGGGCGGCGAGTGGCCGCCGTTGACCAATCTCAGGCGCGAGATCGACCGCCTGTTCGAGGATTTCGGCTTCGGCGGAGGGCGGCGCGCGCTCGGGCGGAGCGTGTTCGACGTCGAGCCGTTCTGGCGGGGCGAGCTCACCTTCGGCAAGACGCCCGCCGTCGATATCGTCGAGAAGGACAAGGAATACGAGATCACGGCGGAGCTCCCTGGCCTTGACGAGAGCAATGTCGAGGTCAAGTTCGCCGACGGTTTTCTGACCATCAAGGGCGAGAAGCGCGAGGAGAAGGAAGAGAAGAGGAAGGACTATTTCCTGTCAGAGCGCCGCTTTGGATCCTTTCAACGTTCGTTCCAGGTTCCCGAGAGCGTCGACGCCGACAAGATCGTGGCCAACTTCAAGAACGGCGTGCTCACGGTGACCTTGCCGAAGTCGGCCGAGGCTGCGAAGAAAGAGAAGAAGATCGCGATCAAGAAGGCCTGAGCCTCGCAAGGCGCGAGAGCGTAAGGAGCGCGAAAGATCGAGCTCGCTTTTCTCGGTACGCGCGGCGAGATCAATGCAAGATCTCGCCGCCACCGCCGCCATAGCGCGCTCCTGGTGAGGCGGGGGCGCGCCCGCATCATGGTCGATTGCGGAACGGATTGGCTCAAGGTCGTTGGCAAGGTCGCGCCGACCGCCATCGTACTTACCCATGCCCATGACGATCACGCCGCAGGGCTTGCGTCGGGTGCGTCATGCCCGGTCTATGCGACTGAAGAGACCTTCGGCCGCATCTCCCGCTTTCCGATCGAAGACCGTCGCGTCGTCGCGCCACGCGTGCCATTCCGCGTCGGGGGTGTGACCCTTGAGGCCTTCAAAGTCGAGCATTCGCTCCGAGCGCCCGCGGTCGGCTATCGCATCGACGCGGGCGGGCCATCCGTCTTCTACGTCCCCGATGTCGCCGCCATTTGCGAACAGCACGCCGCGCTCGACGGCGTGTCGCTCTATATCGGGGACGGCGCCACGATTGTCCGATCGATGGTGCGTGAGCGCGATCACGCTCTGATCGGACACGCACCCATCGCCACCCAGCTCGGCTGGTGCGAAGAGGAGGGGGTCGTGCGTGCGATCTTCACCCATTGCGGCAGCCTCATCGTAAAGAGCGATGCACGCAAGATCGCCGCCCGCATCGCCGATCTCGGCGAGGCGCATGGCGTCGAGGCCAGCGTCGCCTATGACGGGCTCACGCTCACCTTGTCGCGCCGGAGCAGGTGACCTATCGCGCCGATGATCATCCCCAAGAGGAGAGGGGCGACGCTCGCCACGATGACGAGGGTCCAGCCCTCGAGATCGGGCGCCTCGAGGCGAAGCGCGCTTGCAAGCGGCGGCACATAGACCGCAAGCAGAAGGATCGCGGAACAGAGCACAACGGCAACCCAGACATAAGGGTTACGGGTAACGGCATTGACGAACAGGCCCGATTGCCGTCCGCGCATGTTGAACACGTGGAAGAGCTGGGCGAAGGCGAGCGTGAGGAACGACACGCTGACCAGAGCATCTCCGTGAAGCCCGAGCCAGTAATGGCCGATGAGAAGGCTTCCGAGCGTGGATGCCGTCAGCAGCGCGCCGTATAGCGCGACGAACCACCATTGCGGCTTGCCAAGGAGCGGCTCGCGCGGGTTGCGCGGCGGTTGGCGCAAGACATCGTCCTCACCTTCGCCGGTGGCGAGCGCGAAGGCCGGCAGCACGTCGGTGACGAGGTTGAGGAAGAGGATCTGCAAGGGGAGGAGAGGCAGCGGCAGGCCCACGACCACAGCGAGTGCGACCACCATGACCTCGCTGATATTGCAGGAGAGGAGATAGATCAGGAACCGCCTCAGATTGCTGAAGATGATCCGCCCCTCGCGGATCGCCGCGACGATGCTGCCGAACGCGTCGTCGCGGAGCACGATGTCGGCGGCTTCGCGCGCGACCTCTGTTCCGCGCAAACCCATGGCAACACCGATATCGGCCTTTTGCAGCGCGGGCGCATCGTTGACGCCGTCGCCGGTCATGGCCACGACCTCGCCGGCCGATTGATAGAGCCTGACCAGCTCGAGCTTTTGCGCAGGCGTCACCCGGGCGAATACTTGCGCCGCGAGCACGCGGGCGCGCTCCCGCTCGCCGAGCGCGGCGAGGGCTTCCAGCTCGCGGCCCTCGACGAGAATCGTTGTGCCTGGGTCGGCCAGGCCGAGCATCTCGGCGATGGTGCGCGCGGTCGAAGCATGATCGCCGGTGACCATCACCACGCGAATCCCAGCGCGCCGGCAGTCGGCGATCGCATCCTTGACGTCGATGCGAGGAGGGTCGCGGAACCCGACCAGCCCGAGGAAATTGAGGGATTCGTAAGCGGGGACGGCCTCAAGCGGGATCGTGCTCTCGGCTAGAGCAAGGACGCGCAGTCCCTCTTCCGCGAGAGCCGCGGCGCGGCGTAGCCATTCGTCGCGATCCTCCCGGGCGATGAGCCGCTTTTCCCGGCCACGCGTCGTCGAGGCTTGAAGTACGGACTCAGGCGCCCCCTTCACGGCGACGAGGAGGTGCGCATCGCGGCGATGCGCGGTTGCCATCATCTTCGTCTCGGTATCGAAAGCAATCTCGTGCAGCCTTGGAGAGGCGGTGAGCAAGGCGGCGCGCTCCAGCCCCGCAAGCCGGCCGAACCTCTGCAGCGCAAGCTCCATCGGGTCACCCACGCCGCCGTCCCCGGAAGAAGTGAGCATCGCCGTTCCGCACAGGACGCCGACCTCGATGGCGCGCCGGAGCGGGGCATCAAGCTCAGCCGCGTTGCCCGCGTCGTCGAGGATCTTCGCCCGCGCATGATCGAGCCGGTAGTCGCCCGATGTCAGCCAAAGCCGCTCGACGGTCATGCGATTTTCGGTGAGGGTACCGGTCTTGTCGGTGCAGATGACCGTGGTAGCGCCAAGCGTCTCGACCGCGGCGAGGCGCTCGACCACGACGTTTCGCCTTGCCATGCGCCACATGCCGCGCGCGAGCGCCATGGTCGCCACGATCGGCAGGCCCTCGGGAATGGCGGCGACCGCGAGTGCGATTGACGCCTCGATCATGAGCATGAGGTCGCGCCCGGACGCCACGCCGGCAGCAGCGATCAGGGCGGTGATGATGAGGATTGCGATGACGAGCTGCCGCGTCAGCTCAGCGAGCTTCCGTTCGAGCGGAGATGATTCGCTATCGGCCTCGATCACGAGCCGCGTGGTAAGCCCGAGCTCGGTCGCCATGCCGGTCGCCACCACCACGCCTTCACCGGTGCCACGGGTAATTGCGGTGCCCTTGTGCAGCATCGAGGTTCGCTCGGCGAGGATGGCGTCGGCGGAGACGGCTTGCACGGACTTCTCGGCCGGTACAGATTCGCCGGTGAGCGTCGATTCATCGCAAAAGAGATTGCGCGCCTCGACGAGACGGATATCGGCCGTGACCACATCGCCGCTTTCGAGCAGCACGATGTCGCCGGGAACGACGATCTCGGCCGCGACGGTCTTGAGTTTAGCGTCGCGCCGCACCCGCGAGGATCGCTTACCGAGCTTGCGCAGCGCCTCCATCGAACGCACTGCGCGGAGCTCGGTAAAGAAGCCGATCATCGTGTTGATGAGAAGCACGATGACAATGGCAGCGGCTTGCTTCCACTCGCCGAAGCCCGCTGCCAGCGCCGCTGCCGCGGAAAGCAACCACACCACGGGGCTGTTGAGCTGGCCGGCGAGGATGGCAAACGCGCGTCGTGGCGCGTGCGCTAGCAGAATATTTGGGCCGTGGCGGGCGAGCCGCGCTTTCGCTTCGGTCTCGCTCAGGCCAACAGATGGGTTCACCGCCTCGCGGCGCAGCACGATATCGGCGGGGAGAGCGTAGGCGGGCGCCGCTTCCGCCCGCGCGGTGTGTTCCAGTATCACCAACCGCTTCCTGCCGAGGCTGCGTCACGCAAGAGAGGGATAATGCGCCGGCGTCTTGCGGTCATGCGCGATCGCCCGTCAGCGCTCGATCCACTTGATGCTCGGGGCCTTATGCGGAACAGGTGTCGGCTTGCGCTGGGGATGGCCGACGATGATCGGGGCGACGGGAAGACAGGACGCAGGCAGGTCGAGCGCGGCCTTACCTTCAGGCGTTGCGAGCCAATGCTGGGCAAAGCCGATCCAGCACGTGCCGAGCCCGGCCTCATGCGCCGCCAACATGAAGTTCTGTGCGGCAAGCGCGCAATCCTCAACCGCCCAATCGGTCGGCTCAGCCGTCGCGATCACGACCAATACGGGCGCATGGTAGAAGATGTCGAACTTGGGATCGTTCAGCATATCCCTGATATGGTGGTCCGGTGCGGTCAGAGACGCCTTGAGCATATAGGCCTTGGCCTTGCCGGAAATCTCCGCGAGCAACTGGGGCCGCTTGACGACGACGAAGCACCAGGGCTGTTGATTGATGGCGCTCGGCGCCTGGATCGCCGACTCGATAAGTCGACGCAACAGGGCGTCGTCGACGGGCGCGGCGGAATATTCGCGCACCGACCGGCGGCCATTGATGGCTTGCAAAAGCTCCATTGCCGCGACCAGGGCTCCATCCCGAGATGGTGCGATAGAATGAGTGTCTGACCCACGATCCCGCCCGAGAGCGCTTCCCGCGTTGAGCCAGATCAAGGAGTTGGCGCAGGAGGTTCGCTTTGCGCCGGTGCCGGCGGTTCCGCGGGCGGCGCTTCGGGTGCCGACGGTTCGCCCGGTGGAGGCGGCGCTGGTGGCGGCGCGGCGGCGATTGCCTTGGTGCTCCAGTCGATCAGGTCGGTAAGCAATTTGCCCAAGGCATCATTGAATGCGCTCACATAGGCTTTCGCATCGCTTCCCGAGGCAGGGGCCGTTGCGCCGAACTCGCGCGCGGCGAGGATCTTGCCATCCTGATCGAGCAGCTTCGCGACGAAGTCGACATCGGCCTCAGTACTGGCCGAGGTCGCAATGTGGAAGCGTCTTATGTCGATCAGAAGCTGATAATTGCCGGTGACGCCTTCACGCGTCCGGCTGACCTCCTTTGCGTAGCCCGCGTTCTCGAAGCTCTGGATCACCTTCGATTGGAACAGAACGGGGAGATTGTCGCTCCAACGCGCATTGCCGAGGGGCACGCTTTCCCCACTCGCCGGTTGAAGCAGGATCTTGTCGGTGTTGAAGCCCATCAGCGTCGTCGGCTCGGGTACTACGAGAAGCCAGCCGGGCGCCTCCGCAGGAGGAGGAGGGAAGCCGCTCGCGGCGATGAGATCGTAGGTGGGAATATCTGCCTGGCTCGTGGCCCCTCCCGTCATGCGCTCGATCCCGGCAAGGATGCCGTCGACCTTGTCGGAGTTCCGCGCCAGCGCGCCGGCGAAAGTGTCGATATTTTTGATGGCACTGTGCAAGGAGTCGGAATTCTCGGAGAGGATGGCGTCGACGTGCTGAAAAGTGTCGCGCGCCGCCTCGGTCCAGTCCTGGCTCGCGAGCGGTGCCGCGACCAACATGGGGGGCGAGCCTCCTTCTCCCGGCGCAAGTGGCGTACCGGCGCTGCCGCCTCGGAGGGTCACCGCGGCGCCGCCGGTGAGCCCTTGCGTTTCCAGGCCGACCTGGGTGTCGCTGTTGATGGGCGTGTTGGGGTCGACGCCGATGGTGGCGATCACCTGGTCGGGGGCGTCTGCCGACAGCGAGAGGTTGGTGACCTCGCCGACGCGAATGCCGTTAAATAAGACCGCGGAGCCGATCAGCAGGCCCGACACCGAGCCCTGAAAGCGGATCTGATAGGCTTCGCGCTGGCCGAACCCGCCTTTATTCTCGAGCCAATAGACAAAGGCGAAGCTGCCGAGGATGACGGCGAGCATGAACAGTCCGATCAGGGCATAGCGGGCACGGGTTTCCATCGCTCTAAGTTCCTTGTCTCATGCGCTTACGCGCCGGTCGGCAAGCATGCCGCCGCGCTTCCCCTGGAAATACGTCTTCACCCACGGGTGCTCGCTTTCGAGCATGACCTGTATCGGTCCTTCGGCCACGACCTTGCCGTCGGCTAGCGCGGCAATGCGGTCGCAGGCGGTGTACAAGCTTTCGAGATCATGCGTCACCATGAACACGGTGATCTCCAATGTCTGCTGTAGCGTACGGATCAGCTCGTCGAAATCGCCCGCCGAGATCGGATCGAGCCCCGAGGTGGGCTCGTCGAGAAACACGATCTCAGGGTCGAGCGCGAGAGCTCTGGCGAGCGCCACGCGCTTGGTCATGCCGCCGGAGAGCTCGGAGGGGAACTTGTCGGCGTCCTGAGGCGTGAGTCCGACCATTTCCAGCTTGGCCAGCGCCATCTCGTCCATCAGCCGCTGGGAGATGTCGAGATTCTCGCGCATGGGGAACTGCACGTTCTGACGAACGGTGAGCGAGGAAAACAGCGCGCCCTGCTGGAACAATACGCCCCAGCGGCGCTCGAGCGCGCGGCGCTCTTGCTCGTTCACCCGGTCAAGATCAATGCCGAGCACCTCGATCGAGCCGTGGCGCTTCGGCAATAGACCGATGATCGTGCGCAAAAGCACCGACTTGCCGCTGCCCGAACCGCCCACCAGGCCGAGAATTTCGCCGCCGCGGACGTCGAGCGAGAGATGGTCGAGCACGGTCTGCGCGCCAAAGCCGACGACGAGGTCGCGCACCTTGATGACGATCTCCTCCGCCATGGTGCTCACATCCCGATCGAGGCGAAGAAGATGGCGAACAGGCCATCGAGCACGATGACCAGGAAGATCGATTCCACGACCGATTTGGTGGTCTGGAGGCCAAGTGACTCGGCGCTGCCTTTTACCCGCAGTCCCTCGGCACAGGCCACGACTCCGATTACCAGACCCATAAAGGGCGCCTTGATCATTCCTACCTTGAAATGAGTGAGAGAGATCGCCTCGGTCAGGCGCGAGATATAGATGTCGGGGCTGATGCCGCCATAAAGCCACGCTACCAGGCCGCCCCCGTACAACGCTGCCATCGATCCCAAAAAGGTGAGCACGGGAAGGGCGATGATCAGAACAATGATGCGCGGCAGGATCAGCACCTCGACGGGATCAAAACCCATGGTGCGAAGGGCATCGATCTCCTCGCGCATCTTCATGGAGCCGAGCTCGGCGGTGTAAGAGCTGCCCGAGCGGCCGGCGACCATGATAGCGACGATCAAGACGCCGATCTCGCGCAACACAAGGATGCCGACGAGGTCGACCGAATAGAGCTCGGCGCCGAATTTGCGGAAATGGAAGATACCCTGCTGGGAGATGATCGCGCCGATGAGGAAGGTGATGAGCAGGATGATGGGCACCGCCTGCCAGGCGACGCGGTCGAGCTGATTGATGGTCGAGGTGAGCCTGAACTCGCGCGGGCGGAGCACCATGCGGGCCGTGGCCACGCCAAGAGCACCGAGCATGTCGGCAAAGAGCAGAAAACCATTGGCGAGCCCGACGCCGCCCCGGCCGACCGCGGCAAGCGAACCGATGACAGAGTTGACACGCTGTGGCTTTGGTGGAGCCTCGCGGTTGACACCGTGCATCTCCTTGAGGAGACCGCGGTCATGCGCGGGGAGGCCGAGAATCACCGTCTCCCGTCCGGCCGACCGTCCCTCGCGGGTGAGACGCTCGAGCAGCCACGCGCCGAACGTGTCGAACTCGCGCACACCGGCCATGTCGATCGAGATGTTCTTGGCCTTGGCGGTCTCGCGAGCGATGCCCTCGACCAGGGTCTCGAGCTCGCCCGCGTGCGGCGCGGTCCAGGATCCGTATCCGGCGAGTTCCAGACGCTCTCCCTTCCACTCGCTCCTCAGCAAGATTTCGCCCATGGCATGCTCCTTCCTGCCGGTAGCGGAGCCAAGCTCGAAGAGCCGCAAAAACGTGGCGGACTAGCTGCGCGTTAGATCGATGGACACGCTCTTCAGAGCGACTCCTTGCGTTGAAATCGCAACGCTTTGGCGCGAGGACGTGAAGGTTACTACCATGGTCCCGGTCACGCCGCCGCTGATGGCAAGGCTGATCTTGCCGTTATTGGCCTGGCCAGACGCATTGCCTTGCGCGTTGTAAGTGCGTTCTTCCCACGTTCCGGTGATGCGACCGCCGCTCTCGCTGAGAACGCTTCTGATCTGGACGTTAGAGCTTTCGCTTTGGCAGAGGATGGCCATGCGAAGTTGGGAGCCGCCGCCGGTGTAGTAGGCGTTGCATTTGAGGCGCTCCCGGCGCCCCTGGTCGAGCTCGATCTGACCACTTCCGCGCCAGGAGCCGAGCAGGGTATCGAAGGGGGTGCCGGCGTCGGCGGCGGCAACGGGGGCAAGCAGGAGCGCTGCTGCGGCAAAGGCGGGGATCAGGTGCAATAGAGCTACGCGGCGAATCGGAGGTCGCATGGGTCTCACTTTCGGCATTTTGCGTCCAGGGACAAGCCAGGATTGCTATGACGAAATGATGACCTCGTGGCGCGCCAAAGGCGCCCGCGACAACATCTTTCAAGTCGAAGATAGGGTTCCGGCCACCACGTGAAGCTTTGCTGGCTGGTTCGCCGCGGCTCAGGCTCGGGGTCGGGCCCGCAGCGCCAAGAGCCTGCCGCCTCTTGCGAAGGCGCCTCTCGGTCGGTCTCAAGCGCAAGCCCCTTGTTTTTCGGGGCGCTTCGCCGTCTAAAGTTCTGGTTCCGCGACTACCGGAAGGGGGCCGTGTTCCATGGCGCCAAGCCCCAATGTCGAGATTACCTATTGCCGGCTCTGCAATTGGATGCTCAGGGCCGGTTGGACCGCGCAGGAGCTGCTCTCGACCTTCGCCGCCGAGCTCGGCTCCGTCACCCTCATTCCCGACGATACCGGCGGGGTGTTCGAAGTCAAGGTCGACGGCAAGCTGATCTGGTCGCGCAAGGACCACGGCCGCTTCCCCGAGATGAAGGAGCTGAAGCAGCTGGTGCGCGACGAGGTGGCGCCGGAGCGCGACCTCGGCCATGTCGAGGCGAAGACTCCCAAGCCGTAAGTTCGAGGCCCGCTCCGCTTTGTGAGGGGGCTCACAAAGCGCCCCCACTTGAGGCGCCATCTCCTACCAAACCCGGGGGGCAATCCCGCCTTCGGGAGGCCGAAAGGATTGTCATCAATGAATCTAGGTCATTTGACTTTGGGCGCCGGCCTTGTCGTGCTTGCGCTTTCGGCCTTCGCCGGGATCGGGGCGGGTGCCGAGGCCGATCCGCGTGCGACTGCCGTCAAGGCCTGCACCACAGCCAACGGACACCAGCCCGCGACCCTCGTCACCGCCATCGATGACGGCCGCGGCGGGAGTCTCGTCTGGCTGACCGACGGCGAGGCCAATCTCTGGTTCTGTAGCGCAGACGCCGCCGGCAAGATATATGCCTATGTCGTCATGACGGGAGACCTGCTGCAAGGCACGGGCGCAGGCCTCGTGCCAGATGAGTCTTTCGACGATGACGAATACAGCGTGCCCCGACCCGACCCGAACCCGCTCGACATTGCCGAGCTTGCCTGCAAGGCCTATTTCCCCGGCGATGATCCGACCGAGGTGGTCGGCAGGGGACAGGACGGCCTCGCCGAGAAGTTCGTGCCCGGCTACTTCGTCTTCATAGAAAGCGGTGGGCATACGTATCTTTGCGACGCGACCGCTGATGCTCAGGTTTGGGCCTTTGCCGAGATCGGCGACCCTCTTGGCTTTGCTTCCCCTTTGGGCTGACAGCTTTGCAGCGCCGGCGCGAGGGTCGAACCCAAGCGCCTGCGTTTGCCGGGAGGGGCTTGCCTCTGGAAGATCGCACCCGCTTCTCCCACATCAGGCTGGAACAGGACGGTTACCCAAGAGGTTGGAATCGCGCATGGCTCAGCCCGTCGTCGTCACCATTCCCCACAGGCTCGGCAAGCAGGAGGCGATCAGGCGCCTGCAAGCGGGCTTCAAGAACGTGCGTTCCACATTCGGCGAGAAATTCGTCGTGCTGAAGGACGATTGGGCGGGCGACCATCTCGATTTCCGCGCAAGCCTGCTCGGTCAGGCAACGACAGGAACGGTCGACGTCGCCGACGATCACGTGCGGCTCGAGGTACAGCTTCCCTGGATGCTCTCGCTTCTCGCCAACAAGGCGAAGGAGTTGGTGCAACGGAAGGGCCAGCTGATGCTGGAGAAACCCACCAAGCCGACAACGACGCGGGGCTGATCGCTTCAGGAAATGACGACGATCTCGGCCTGTGCGGCGCCGGCTTGCACGACGTCGCCGACCTCCTTGCCCATCAAGGCCTGGGCCACGGGAGACACATAAGACAGCGTGCCGAGCGCGGGGTCCGCCTCGTCTTCTCCAACGATTCGATACGTTTGCCGGCGCCCGTCCTCACGCTGGATGGTTACCGTCGATCCGAACCGGACCTCTTTGGCATCGCGCGGCGGCGCAGCCACTTGAGCCGTCGCCCGGCGCGACGTCCAATAGCGCAAGTCCCGATTGATCTTGGCCATCAGTGCCTTGTCATCTGCCTCTTGCGCGGCGGCGTGTTCCTCATGAAGGCGAGCCAATTCGGCCTCGATCAGCTCGAGCCCCTTGGGGGTCACGAGGTTGTGGGGTGATACCGGGCGGTCCGGGAGGTCGTCATAGACGTCACCTCCCTCGGCCTCTTTGGTAAAGGCCTTGCTCATGGGGTGCAACTGTACCACGGTACGCCCCTCCGATTGTGGCGCAAGCGTTCAGGTTGTATTCGTCCTTTCCGGGCGGTTGCGCCTTCCGGGGTCGCTTCCTGTGCCGGCTTAAACCCCCGCATGCTAGGGTTCTGCGAACGCGGCTACGACATGTGATCGGGAACGAGCGCCGATGAAATATATCATTGCAGTGATTCAGCCGTATCGGCTCGACGTCGTGCGCGAGGCCCTCTCGGCCATGGGCGTGCAAGGCATGACGGTCACCGAAGTGCGTGGCTTCGGCCGGCAGAAGGGGCAGACCGAGATTTACCGCGGCACCGAGTACACCATGAACTTCGTGCCGAAGGTGAAGATCGAGCTTGCCGTGAGTGCGGCGATTGCCGATTCAGTGGTCGATGCCATCGGCAACGCCGCGCGGACGGGACATATCGGCGACGGCAAGGTGTTCGTGCTTCCCCTCGAAGGATCGATGCGCATCCGCACCGGCGAAATGGGCGCCGACGCTCTGTGATTTAACCCCGTGGACTTCACCCTCTACCGCAAGCAGCTGCTCGAGCGCCGCGAAGGGGAGATCGCGGCGGCGCAACTCGTGCGCAATTTCTCGCAATGGTTCTTCGACCTGTTGCGCAACTTCGTGCTCGTCGGAGGGTTGAAATATTTCTACGAGAAGTCCGGCAGCCCGGTGCTGTTCTATCTGCACGAGTTCGCGCTGGTCGTGATCTTCCTCTACTGCCTTTCTTATGCCGACCAGTGGTACCTCAACCTGTTCAGCTTCCTGTCGAATAGGGACCTGGCTCACTGGCTCAATCGCACAGTCAATCTCTCCGTCGCAGTCCTGCTGTTCCTGCTGATCAGGTGGGGCGCATCGATCATCGTCGCCGAGATCTCCCACGCGCAGGTGTGAGCGCGCTTAGTCGCGAGCGTGGCTTGAAGCCTCGTGTGCGAGCCGCAAGTCCTTGACCAGGAGGCCGAATTCGCGCCGCTTGTCGCGCTCCTCCTCGATCCTCAAGAGGTACGAGGGATGGACGGTGATGAGGCCCGGCAACCCGCTGGGAAGGGTGATGACGCGCCCGCGATTGGCATTGATGGTGAGCGATTTGCGCATGAGGCCGCGCGCGGCGGTCGCGCCGAGCGCCACGACGATGCGCGGCCGTACGATCTCGATCTCGTTGTCGAGCCAGAAGCGGCAGATATCGATCTCGCTCGTGTCGGGCTTCTTGTGGAGGCGCCGCTTGCCGCGCGGCTCATTCTTGAAATGCTTCACCGCGTTGGTGATGTAGACTCCCGAGCGCTCGATGCCGGCCGCTTCGAGGGCCGCATCGAGGACCTTGCCGGCGGGACCGACGAAGGGACGCCCAGCGAGATCCTCCTGATCGCCCGGCTGCTCGCCGACCAACATCATACGAGCGTCGGCCGGGCCCTCGCCGAATACGGTCTGAGTCGCATGCTTGTAGAGGTCGCAACGGGTGCAGCCACGCGCCTCCTCGGCAAGCAGCTTCAAGGCCTTTTCGGGGTCGTTGATGCGCTTCTCCGCGAAGAGCGGAAGCTCAGGCTCGGAGCGATGTGCCGCCATTTTGCCACCTCGCGAGAATAACCGTTGGACTTGTCGGGGCCTTCCGGCGCGTCAGGCTAACCCTTTTCTGCAAAGCGAAGCAAAGCCTTGGCAACAAGCCTTACAAGCCGAGCCCGCGAAACTTATATCCACGCGGGTCTGACCCGTTAGATCGCACCGAAAGGGTGCGCCACCCGAAGGGTGCCAAAAGACATGGACGACATGCCCCACAGCGAAGGCTCAGCTCTCGTCGCCCATTCCGCGAGCGACGTGGCGGAGATCGTCGACGCGCCGGCCAAGCCGCGTCTCGGCAGGCTGGCGCGCCGTGCTCGCCGCGAAAAAGTCGTGCGGCCGAGCGCGCTCGGCATGCTGCTCAGGCCGATCGGCATCGCGGTCGGCGTCGTACTTATCGTCTATGCGCTGCTTTCACTCGGCACCACATTCTACCGCAGCTACCAGAACCATCTCGACCATGCCGCCGCGGCGCATCCCGACAGAAGCGTGCTCGACATCTTCCTCGGCGACCAGAGCCTGCCGCCTGACGCTGTCGACCTGATCGTCAAGGACGTCGACGGCAAGCTGCACAAGGTGGTGGCGAGCAAGTCGGAGACCGACAAGTTCGTCAACGACACCATTCTGATGCTCGACGACGAGCGCGCCCGCATCAAGAACGCGGCGCATGAGGATCTCGACCGGACGTTCGCCATGGCCTTCCAGGATCGCGAGAATGCGATCTCTGCTTACGCCGACTGGTTCTTCGAGTGGAAGCGCTCTTACGTCGTGCTCAAGGAGACGATCAGCTCGGCCATCACCCGCGCCTTCGAGACCGGCAAATACCAGTCTCTGAACGAGGCGGTCGAGGCCGACGTCAAGGACTACTTCCTGCGCAATTACAAGGAGCAGGTGCTGAAGCCTGAGCTGCGCGACGAGACCATCACCAAGGGTGTCGAGCAGGCGGTGCGCCACGCCCATGACAGCTATCGCCGGGTGATCGCCAATGGCGACATGCGTCTCCAGCTGTTCCTCGCCAAGCATACCGACCATCTCGAGGACATCCCGGCATCGACGCCGATGACCAATGTCAAGCTCGATTGGGATGCGCAGAAATGGAAGGCGCCCACCTACCTGATGGAGGATCGCGCCTTCGACGGCGTTGCCGGGCTCGGCGCTGCCGCCGCGGGCGGAACGGTCGGCGCGCTCGCGCTCGGCCCCGCCATCAATGGCGTGCTGGCACAGAGCTTCACCCAGTTGTCGCGCCGGGTCGCGACCTCGCTCGGCACGCGGCTCACGCTCGCGGAGGGAGGCGCCGTGGCCGGCACCGTGGTGCAGCCCATGGGCGGGCAGGTGATCGGCGCCGCGCTCGGCGTGCTGATCGGCGCCGCGGTCGACTATCTCTCCAACGAAGCCAACGAGGTGATCAACCGCGACAGCTTCGTCGCCGCCAACGAGCAGGCGCTCGACGCCACCATCGACACCTGGAAGTCGAGCCTCGATGCCAATATCGACGCGGCCATCGACAAATGGTTCGACGACGCCCGCGCCTCGGTCGTCCTCTCCTCGAAGTAGCAGCGTAGGGTGGGCAACGAGAAGCCCTGCCCATCATGGCTGTCGAACGTCAGCAATGGAAAGAAACCCTTCCGCGTAGGACTTGCCGAGATGACTACTGGGCGCCACCCGGCTTGGCTTGTTCTGGTCCTGCCGGCGATTTCCTTGGATCGGCTGGACCTATCGACTGCGGATTCTTGCCACTGAGCCAGTAGTCGCCACATCTGATGTCGCAAAGCTCTCGACTTTTCGCCGTCTTGTTATGGGCGCTGCACCAGGCGGTGCAGGCTCGATAGCCGTCCTCGCACTTCCCGGTGCAATTTGGCAGTGCGCTCGCTTCGTCGAAGACGCCGAAGACAGCAACAAAAGCAATTGCCGCCACGAGTGGTTTGATCAACGACTTTGTCATCGTGCAACGCCCCCCTTTGCTCGCTGCTGAGACGACCATAAGCCCCTTGCCCGCTAAGCCTATCATGGGCCACGCAACGCCCGGGCTGCGGCATTTCCAACCTCGCCGAGATTTCCCCGTGAAGGTCAGCCAGCAGATTTCGGTCGCATTTCCGCCCCTTGGAGCGATATGCTCAAGGCCAAGGCCAAGAGCTTGAGCAAGGCCAAAGCACGGCAAGATCCAGGGCTACGGGGATGGAAGAGAGCGTCAAGTCACTGGCGCGGCCAGCCGCAAGCCGGTCGCTGCGCGAGGCGGTCAGGAAAGCCCGCCTCGATGAGGCCGAGCAGCTCGATCGCACCGCGGACGCTCGTGACGGCGAGATCGCACGGCTTGAGCTCCTCAAAGCGGAGCTCGAGACTGTTTTCTCGGAGCTTCCCTCGCATGACGACCGTTTCAATCTCGCGCTCGTGCCGAGCCGGCCGGCGCGATTGTGGATCGATCTCTTCACTTATGCCGCGATCGACGAGGGCTCTGGCGCCTATCTCTTCGTGCGCAACAGCGAGAACGGGCGGCGCACGCTGTTCAGTTCGGCCAATGTCGCCGACATGGCCGACCGCGTCACGAGCTATATGGCGCGCGAGATCGTGCGGCGCGAGCGTATCGAGGGAGCACTGGTCGATTCTGCCCGCAACGGCCTGCTCGCAGGCGAAGGAAGGTCGACGGGCTCAAGCATGGCGGTTGTCGTGGCGGCCTTCGTAATCGGCCTCCTGACCGGAGCTGTCGGGTTATTCGCCGCGGTTTGGCTCACCGTTCCCTGAGAACCCGACGCTCGCTCTCCCAGACATGCTCAGGCGCCGCCGCGACCGAGCGTCCGATCATCTCTATCCTCCAGCCGTTACCATTCCGCTCGAGGCAATATTCGTTGTAGCGGGCGGCGGGGACGCGCCCTTCCACCGCCTCCGAGGCTGACGGCACGCCGACCACGAAGGCGGGACCAGACACCGTCTCGATCTCGCGCACCGTTTGCTGGTGATCGTGGCCGTGCAGCACGAGCTCGGCGCCGTTCTGCTCCAGCACTTTGGTCGTGCGTCCGGCATCGCGAAGCCCCCGCCGCCAGTTCGCCTGACCGGGAAGTGGAGGATGATGGATGAGCACGACGCGAAATAGGCCTTGGCGTCCGAGCCGCGTCAAGGCTTCGGCGAGCAGGCGGCGCTGCAGCGCGCCGATCTTGCCGGCGGCGATGAACGGCATGGTGGGCACAGCCGAGGAGAGCGCCACGATGGCGATATGGTCGAAGCGCCGCACGAAGGGATAGAGCGTGGGCGGCGTCGGCACGAGCAGTTCCCCGGCAGGATTGGATTCCATGTAAGGCTGCCAATGCTTGGTTCCGGCCTCGGGGTGCATCCTGACATAGGCGTCGTGATTGCCGGGGATCGCCGTCACGTGGGACGGCGGGCCGAGATGATGCAGCCACTCTGCGGCGCGCAGGAACTCCTCAGGCAGCCCGAGATTGACGAGATCGCCGGTGACCGCGATGTGGTCGGGCTTCCGCTCGATGAGGTCGCGGGTGAGGATGTCGAGGATCTCGCGCCGGTGCACGTATTTGCGCCCGCGATGCCAGTTCACGTAGCCGAGCATGCGCTTCGACATGAGCTCGCTTCGCCGCGCACGCGGCATCGGGCTCAAGTGAATGTCGGACAGGTGGGCGAGGGTGAACACAAGAGAGACACTAAAGGGGGGCGCATCCTTTGAGAATGCGGACGTTTGGCCCCCGGGCATTTCATCGGTACTGCTATACCAGGCCGTCAATGGACGATGGCAACTCTTCGGACTCTCGGTTCAGCCTGGCACGCCGATGAATCCACAACCGACGTCGGCAAGCACCGCAACGACCTTAGTCAAGAAGAAATAAACCGACTCATCGACGGGCTAGGAGGTCGCTCCGCGGCCTGCGCGGATGGCTCGATCGTCATGCAGTCTTATGTGCCACAAGGCCATCGACGCGCTTCTTGGCCATTTTTATTGCTTCTCGTTTCGACTGCGTAATCGTGGCGAATGAGCAGTAAGGACCGACCGGAGTTGCGGCACGGCTCGGTCTCAAGCTTACCTTCCAGCAAAGGTCGCGGCGCTCCATTTCGATTTTGTAGCCTCGATAGTCGGCTTGGTGTTTTTGTAGCCGGCGCATTCGGCACCTCCACTCTTGCAAACGTCTAGCCCCCGCTGGGTGATCCCGGTCCGCTACCGACACCCGCTACCGAGCCTGTGCTTTGCCCGGGGTCAACACCAGGTCCAACGCGCGGTTCCAAATTTTGGGTGTGTCTCAAAAGCCCAAAGGGTGCGAAAGATCGTCGCCGAGCACTTCGACATTCTCAACCAGACGCGGTCGCCAGCGCGCCTTAACGGGCTAAGCCGCGCAGACATGAATTGGTCTTCACGTCCCACATTCCGCCAGCCCTTTGGCATTCAAGCTTGGTCTTGGCTCTGGTCGGGTCTCCAGCGAAAGTTGGAGCCGCGGAGCCTATTCCGAGAGCGAGCGCTAAGATAAGAGCGATGATGTTCCTCATGGCTTTCTCCTTGCATCAATTCACTTATGGTCAACTGGGGGGATTGATGGTGGTTTCCCGCGCGACCGCCCTGGCGAGCGAATGGAACCAAGTCGGGTTCCACGCATTCATCGGATCGGCATATGGCGTCACTCGATCTGCGACCCCCCGCGCAGCCGTCGCCGATGCCGAGACTCTGAGAAGCCCGGCCTGACCTCCCCCGGCAGACCGGGCTTCTTCTTCCCATTGGTGACACCCCGCGCCGATTGAATGCCAACGCCTTCACATCGATCTAACGCCGTGCACGGCACAGACGTGGTATGGGTTGCCTGATTTCTGCTGGCGTCATTCTGGTAAGAAAGATCGCGCCGGCACCAAGTGAGGAGGCCCAAGCTGAAATCTGCTCCTTCACGCAGCAGTCGCGCTGCTCGTCTCGTCACGGCGGTGGTGCGCCCGATCTGGCGCATGCGCCGCGGCATGACTCTCGGCGCGCAAGGAGCAGTGATCGATGAGGAGGGCCGCGTGCTGCTCGTGCGCCATGGCTATCGCCCCGGCTGGTGGTTTCCGGGCGGCGGCGTCGAATGGGGCGAGACGATCGAGACGGCGCTCGCGCGCGAACTCGAGGAGGAGGTGGGGGTGAGCCTCACAGGGCCGCCTGAGCTGCACGGCATCTTCTCCAACAATGCGAGCTTCGCCGGAGACCATATCGCCGTATTCGTGGTACGGCAGTTCGAGCGGCGTGGCGATTATTGGAAGCGGGGCGAGATCGCCGAAGCGCGGATGTTCGCGCGTGAGGATTTGCCGGAGCGCATCGATCCCGGCACGCGCGCGCGCATCGCCGAGATCTTCGACGGCGCGCCACTCAAGCCGCTCTGGTGACTTTACTGGCTCTGCGAGAGGCGCTTGACGATCTTGGCCACGTGGTGGCCCTGAAAGCTCGCGAGGTTGAGCTCCTTCTGCGAGGGGAGACGCGAGCCGTCGGGCGCGGCGATGGTGCCGGCGCCGTAGGGCGAGCCGCCCCTCACTTCGCTGATGTCGGCGAGGTCGGGGGCGGAATAGGGGAGGCCGACCACGATCATGCCTTGGTGCAGCAAGGTAAAGTGGACGGAGATGATGGTGGTCTCGTTCCCGCCGCCGGTTGAGGTCGAGGTGAAGACGCTGCCGACCTTGCCGATCAGCGCGCCGCTGACCCAGAGCGGCCCGGTCTGGTCGAGGAAGTTCCGCATCTGCGAGCTCATATTGCCAAAGCGCGTC
Source organism: Methyloceanibacter sp. (assembly GCA_035319265.1). Classification (GTDB taxonomy): domain Bacteria; phylum Pseudomonadota; class Alphaproteobacteria; order Rhizobiales; family Methyloligellaceae; genus Methyloceanibacter. The sequence continues at coordinate 18,753 of DATHCZ010000166.1, forward strand.
GGCGTTCCGAAAATGATGCCGTCGTAATTGGCGAGCTCTTGCGGGTCGGCGATCGGCGCCGGCTGGTCGACCTTCATGCCGGCCTGGCGCATGACGTCCTCTGGGATCAGTTCGGGGACGCGCTTGACGCTGACATGTACGCCCTCGACCGCGCGCACGCCATGCGCCACGGCATAAGAGAGCGTCTCGATATGTCCGTAGGAGGAGTGATAAAGAACGAGCAGTCGCGCGATGTCAGCCATGTGATGATGCCCCCGCTTCACTCAAAGGGACGCCAAACCGATGCCGCCCCTGCCCGCCTGGCCCTAAGTTTAGCAGCAGTTTCAAAGTTCTGGCGAGAGGCGATAACAGGCGCCTGAATATGTGGCGAATTCGCGGAATTGAGCAGATTCTGGGGCAATGCCCTGGACCCATCCATGCTGACGTGATATGGCACCGCCCGCCATGAGAACGAGGCTCAACAAGCTTATGCTTCCGCGACGACGAGGCCGCGCGCGCATCGCGCTCGCAAGCTAGCCCCTCGTCGCCGACACCTCGCCTTTCTCTCATCAATTCGGGTCTGGTGCTCACGAAGCGGCTGAGGGACCTTTCCCATCAGCCTGTCCGGACCAAACATGTCAAGCTTCCATATCCGCCTCGAAACTGACGGCGACGCACACGCGCTCTCGCAGCTCTCGGCAGAGGCCTTCGGCCCAGGCCGCTTCGCCAGGAGCGCTTATCGCGTGCGCGAAGGCATCTCGCCGGTTGGCGCCCTGTCCCTCGTCGGCTGGTGCGAGGATCGCCTCGTAGGGGGCATCCGGTTCACGGCCATCTGCATCGGAGAGCAGAAGAACGCGCTCTTGCTCGGCCCGCTCGTGGTGAATCCGGCGGAGAAGGGCAAGGGCTTCGGCCGGGCGCTCGTCGAAGAGGGGCTTGGCCGCGCGAAGGCCGCAGGCTTCGCCCTCGTGCTGCTCGTCGGCGACATGCCTTATTACGGGCGCTTCGGCTTCTCTCCGGTCAAGCCGGGCCAGATCACGCTGCCGGGTCCTGTCGATCCGGGGCGGTTGCTTGCCCGCGAACTCGTCGCCGGCGCCCTCGCGACGGCAAGCGGTCAGATGAAGGGCTATGCCTGCTAATTGCCTTCGCGGAACCAGGTCAAGGCGAGCAGGCCGAGCAGCAGGCCGAGCGCAAGGAAGCCGGTGAAGAGCGGGAAGAGCCGCACTCCCGTCACATGATAGGCGTCGCGCTTATGCAGCCCGAGCCAGTCCTCGCCATGCATCACATGGCCGCTTCGCATCATGACGAGGCGCGGCAGGCTCGCCGCCTCGGCATCGTTCCGTCCGAGCCAGAAGCTGCCGCCCCCGGTCGCCTCGAGAATGGGGGCGAGGGGCTTGTCGGTCGCGGTCACGGCCGAGAGCTCGCGCGCGTTGGCATTGCCGACGGTCACGACGTTGGCGAGCTTGCCCGAGGACACGCGGTAGACGCCCTGCTCGGTCACGGTCATCGATTTCCGCCACTGCCCATGCTCGGCCTTGTCGAGAGTGACGGTCTCTTCCTTGCCTGACGGCGAGGTGAGCGTCACGGGGTCGATCGTGTCCTTGATCGAGCCGCGCTCGATGGTGAGCGTCTGGCCGCGGCTCGTGGCCTTGAGCGTCTCCTCCTCGAGGTCCGGCTCTTTCATCAGCCAGTGGGCAAGCCGGCGCAGAAGGTCGGTGTAGGGGCCGCCACCCTCATAGCCGCGCGCCCACAGCCAAGTGTGGTCCGACAGAAGCAGCGCCACGCGGCCTTGGCCGCGCTCGCCGATGACGAGCAGGGGCTTGTCGTCGGCGCCCTTCATCAGCACCTCGGCGTCGCGCGGATCGGCGTCGACCACGCGGAACCAACGTCCCCAGGAAGGCTCGGGACCCGCGGATCCCGGCAGATCGTTGGTCACCGGATGCTTCTCGCCGAGCTCGGTGAGCTTCGGCTTGAACGGCTCCTCGATCACACGGCCGGTCGGCACCGCCGGCAGGATCTCCCCGAGCGGTGTGCGGTAGAGGCTGAGCGGCGAGGCGTAGTCGTCGCCGGCCGACACGAGAACGGCGCCGCCGCGTTCGACGTAGCGCGCGACGTTCTCGAGATAGAGCAGCGGCAGCACGCCGCGCCGCTGATAGCGGTCGAAGATGATCAGGTCGAACTGATCGAGCTTCTCCTGGAACAGCTCGCGCGTGGGGAAGGCGATCAGCGAGAGCTGGTTGATGGGCGTGCCGTCCTGCTTCTCGGGCGGGCGCAGGATGGTGAAATGCACCAGGTCGACCGAGGCATCGGATTTCAGCATGTTGCGCCAGGTACGCTCGCCGGCATGCGGCTCGCCGGAGACGAGCAGCACGCGCAAATTCTCGCGCACGCCCTCGACCGTCAGCACGACGCGATTGTTGACGGTGGTGAGCTCGCCGGGCGCCGCCTCCGCTTCGATCTCGACGATATTCGGCCCGGCATGATCGATGGCGACGGGAATTTGCACCTTCTCGCCGATATGTACGGTCTTGACGGTAGGCGCGCCCCCCTGTTGGGAGATGGTGAGTTTGACCGGCGCCGGGTTTGCCGACGGCGTCGTCTCGGTGACCTTGACCTCGACGTTCTGAGAGCTGCCGACGATGCCAAAGCGAGGCGCCGCGGTCACCTGAAGCCTGCGGTCGAACTCGCCTTCCTTGCCGGTCAAAAGCGCGTGCACCGGGGCATCGAAGCCGAGGGCCGCGGCCGACGCGGGGACGTCATGCACCTCGCCGTCGGTGATCATGATCACGCCCGCAAGCCGATCGGGCGGCACGTCCGACAGCGCCTGGGCAAGATCGGTGAACAGCATGGTGCCGTCGCGTTCGCTGTCGGCGGAGGTCGAGTTGGAATGGATCCAGCGCACGTCGAGATTGGGGATTGATTTGAGCTTGTCTTCGAGGGACTTGCGGACCTCGTCGGTGCGCGCGGTGCGGCCGGCGATGGCTTGGCTTTGGCTGTCGTCGACCACGACCGCAAGCACGTCGTTCAGCGGCTCGCGGTCCTCCTGCTTCAAATGTGGGTTGGCGACGGCGAGCAGGAGGAGCGAGAAGCTGAGGAAACGCAACACCGCGCCGCGCCGCGAGCGCCAGAAGAGCAGCGCGAGCAAGATGGCACCGGCGCCGGCAATGCCCCACAGGACGGGCCAGGGAACGAACGGCAAGAACTCGACCGACCAGCTCATCGGCTCATTGCCCCAATCGCTCGAGCAGGGCAGGGACGTGCACCTGATCGGCCTTGTAGTTGCCGGTCAGGGCATACATCACGATGTTGACGCCGGCGCGAAACGCCATCTCGCGTTGCACCTCGCCGCCCGGCACTGCGGGATAGAGCGGCCGGTTCCCGTCGTCGAGCGCCCAGGCCGAGGCGAGGTCGTTCGAGGTGATGACGATCGAGCTCACACCGTCGGTACGGCGTGAGCGCTCGCTCCGCTCGGTCTCATCTTGCGGCTCGGCCTCGACCCAGAGGGAGCCGCCGTCATAACGGCCGGGGAAGCTCCGCATCAGGTAGAATGACTTGGTCAGCACATGGTTTTCGGGCACAGGCTCGAGCGGGGGAATGTCGAGTTGGCCGATGAGGCGGGTCAACGCCTTGCTCTGCGTGCCGGTATCGACGGCGGAGAGGCCCTGGTCGCGCGTGTCGAAGATGATGAGTCCGCCTTGTTTCATGAAGGCGTCCACCTTGGCGAGCGTGGCATCGGAGAGAGGCTCGGCGTCCTCGCGGACAGGCCAGTAAAGCAAGGGGAAGAAGGCGAGCTCGTCTTTATCGATGTCAACTCCCATCGGGTCGGCCGGCTCGAGGGCCGTGCGGGCGCGCAACACCTTGCTCAGACCCGACAAACCTTCCTCGCTGACGCGATCGATATCCGGGTCCCCGGTAATGACGTAAGCGAGGTGGGTCTGAAGCGAGGCCTTGAGCGCGAAGTCGTCAGCAGGGTTCCCCGTCGACTTGGGCGGAGCCTGGTCCGCCTCGGAAGCGAATGTGAGGTTCGGCAACAACGCAAGTGCGAGCAGGATGACGGCGGATGTCGCGGCGATGCGGCGGCGTAACCGCAGGCCGGTGCTCAGCATGAGCACGGCGAGCACGTCGATGGCGAAGATCGCCAGCGCGGCGAGATAAAGCCAAGGCTCGAGCGCGCGCGGCTTCTTGAGCGTGTAGCCGCTGACAACTCCTGCGGCGTCGTTCACTTTAAGCGGCTTAAGCTCGGTCTTGGTCGTGACAATGTTGAATGCGTGCGCCGCGCTGGCCGGGCCGTAATAGCCGGGCGGATGATCAGGGCCGGGAACGGTCGTGTCGATTTTGTCCGCGGCGATCGGCGCGGCGCGGAGCGGCGGGGCCGTGAGTTGACCGAACCCATCAAGTGTCTGGATTGGCGGAAGCGCCGTCGATGAGGTGGCGGACCCGCTCGCGGGTTGCGGTGCCGCTTCGAGACCATCGCTCTTCTCGGCACTCGCGAGCGTCACCTGGCTCGGGCCGAGCGTGACCACGCGGCGCAGCATCTCGACGAAAAGGCCCGAGAGGGGGAGGTTCGACCAGTCCGAGTTCGCCGTCACATGGAACAGTACGATATAGCCTTGCCCCTGCTTCGCGGCGGTGACGAGCGGAGTGCCGTCCGCAAGCGTGGCCCACACTTCGGCATCCGATGCCATGGTGGGATCGGCCAGCACTTGGCGGTTCACCTTGACGTCGTCGGGGACGGTAAGCCCGCGGAAGGGGCTCTTCTCCTCGAAGGGAGCAAGCGGCTGCGGCGTGCTCCAGGAGAGCGAGCCGCCGAGCGAGCGGCCGCCGCTGCGCAAGGGTACCGGAAGAAGCTCATCGCCGCCCTGCTCGAGCCTCGGTCCGGCGAAGCGAATGAGTATGCCGCCTGCCTTGAGCCAGGCACTCAGCTCCTCCTGCGTGCCGGGGACCAGCTTGCCGATATCGGCGAGCACGATGGTCGAGGCCTTCTGCTGGTCGATCAACTCGTGAACCGCGGTCGCGACATTACCCTCCGCCGGGGTGACGACATCGGCATACGGCGAGAGCGCGCGCTGCACATAATAGAGAGGCGAGAGAAGGGGCTGCGCCGCCTCGCGCGATTCGCCCGACACGATGCCGACGCGATGCCATTGCGAGCGGGCATCCATGAGATGGACGGCGCCGGCCGAGTGCTCGCCGGCGATCTCGAGGCGCGCGACCTGATTTCTGATCTCGAGCGGCAGATCGAACTTGGCAGTCGCCTCGTTGGCGCCATCGCCAAGGGCGAATTGCGCATCGCCTAGCGGGTCGCCCCGTCCCGTCACCGCCTTAACCACGCCCACGCGCGGGCCACCTCCCCCGCTCGAGAGCACCCTCGCGGCAAGTCCGCTACCTTCGCCGACCGCCTGGCCGAGCGCGAGGGCCTGGTCGTCCTTGCCCGGTTGCAACATGGCGAAGCTGCCGGTCGCGCCCCTGAGCTTGGCGATGGTCGCCGTGAGCGCGTCGCCATCGCCGTAGTCGAGACCGTCCGAAAGCCACAGCACGCTGTAATCCGTCTTGCCGGCAAGATCGCGATCGAGCGTCGCGGCAAGAGCGGCACGGTCAGGCGCATAGGGTTGAGGGGTCAGTCCGGCGAGGCGCTCACGCGCCTCGTCGGGGGTCAAGGGATCACTCACCGGCTGACCCGGCGCGGTCGGAGCAAGCAGGATTGTGCGCCCGTCGCGTCCGGCACGATCTATCGCCGCCTCGATCGCCTCGCGACGTTCGGGCCAATGCGCGGCAGAGGCCCAGCCATTGTCGATGATCAGGACGAGGGGACCCGTGCCGGCAAAGCTCTGGCGGTCGGGGTTGAGCACGGGGCGCGCGAGCGCGAGGATGACCAGCGCCGCGAGCAGCATGCGAAGCGCCGTCAGCCACCACGGGCTATGCGCCGGCGTCTCCTCCGTGGTCTTGAGATCCTTGAGGAGCCGCGTCGGCGGGAACACGACGACGTGCGGGCTTGGCGGAGTGAAGCGCAACAGCCACCAGATGGCGGGCAGCGCGGCAAGCGCGGCCAGGATCCAGGGCTGGAGGAAGCCGATCGAGCCGATGGTGATCATGGCGCCCGATCCGCGGTCTTCGCGTCGCCGAGAGCGGGCTTAGGCGGCCGGTAGCGATAGTCGCGCTCGAGCCCGGCGAGGCGGTTATGAAGGGTGAGCACGACCTCCTCCGGAGGCCGGTCGGTGTGGTGCACCATGAAGGACCAGCCCAACCGCTCGGTCATCGCCGCGAGATCCTTGCGGTGCTGCTTCAGCCGTTCCTGGTAGCGCTCGCGCAAGGTCTCGGCACGCCCGGCGATCATCCGATCGCGCCCTTCGCTTGCGGCGAACTCGGTGCGGCCGGCATAGGGAAGCGTCTCCTCGGCGGGATCGAGCACCTCGACGAGATGCCCGCGCACCCCTTGCGCCGCGATCTCCTCCAGCCGTTCGCCGGTCTCCGCCACCGGCTCGAGAAAATCGCTGAACAGCAGGCACTCCGAGAAGCGGCTGAGCCTCGCGGCAGGCGGCAGGCTCTCTTCCCCGGTTTCGCCCATGAGAATCTCGGCGACCCTGCGCGTGGCGTTGCGGCCTCTGTAGGGACGGCCGCCGATCAACCCGACGCGCTCGCCACCGCGCGAGAGAAGCTCGGTCATGGCAAGAGCGAGCACGACGGCACGACTCTCCTTGGAGGTCTTGGTAAGCTGTGAGCGGAAGCGCATCGAGGGTGAAAGATCGACCCAGAGCCAGGCGGTATGGGCGGCCTCCCACTCGCGCTCACGCACGAAGAGACGATCCGAGCTCGCCGAGCGGCGCCAGTCGATGCCGGTCGCCGGATCGTTCCGGTCGTAAAGGCGGAACTGCCAGAAAGTCTCTCCCGGGCCCGCGCGGCGCCGCCCGTGGGTACCGTGGGCGACGGTATGCGCCACGCGCTGCGCCTCGATGAGGAGCGCAGGCATGCGCGCCGCCAATCCATGGGCCTCGGATTCCTCGGCCGGAAAGGGCTGAAGCTTTCTTTCCCGCGCGTTCGCCAAGCTCACATCACCCCAGCGGCTCGACGAGCTTGGCGACCATGTCGCTCATCTCGATCCCTTCGGCGCGGGCGGCGAAGGTGAGCGCCATGCGGTGCTTGAGCACGGGCTCGGCAAGCTCGATGACGTCGTCGACGGACGGCGCGAGCCGGCCCTCGATCATCGCCTTGGCGCGGACCGCAAGCATCAGCGCTTGGCTCGCGCGAGGCCCTGGGCCCCAGGCAATCATGTCGTCGAGCTCCTGGTCGATCCCGGTGCCGGGACGGGCCGAGCGCACGAGCTTCAGGATGGCATCGACCACCTTGTCGCCGACGGGGAGCTGCCTGACCAGTCGTTGCGCGACCATCAGCTCCTCGGCGGACAGGATGGTCTTGAACGAGCGGTCCTCGACGCCGGTCGTTGCGAACAACATGCGGCGCTCGGCGGCCGCGTCGGGATAGCTCACGTCGATCTGAAGGAGGAAGCGGTCGAGCTGCGCCTCGGGGAGGGGATAAGTGCCTTCCTGCTCGAGCGGGTTCTGCGTCGCGAGCACATGGAAGGGACGTGGCACGTCATGGCGGACGCCGGCCACGGTGACGTGGTGCTCTTGCATCGCCTGGAGCAGAGCGGATTGGGTCTTGGGGCTGGCGCGGTTGATCTCGTCGGCCATGAGGAGCTGGGTGAAGATGGGGCCCTTGACGAAGCGGAAGCTCCTGCGGCCTCCGGTCTCCTCCTCGAGCACCTCGGAGCCGACGATGTCGGAGGGCATCAAGTCGGGCGTGAACTGGATGCGCTTGTTCTCGAGCCCGAGGACTGCGCCGAGCGTCTCGACCAGGCTCGTCTTTGCGAGGCCGGGAACGCCGATGAGAAGCGCGTGACCGCCCGACAAGAGCGTGATGAGCGCCAGGTCAATGACGCGGTCCTGGCCGAAAATGATCGAGGCGGTGGTGTCGCGCACCTTCTGGATCTTGGCGCCGACCTCCTCGATGCGATCAACGAGCTGTGTCTCGGTGGAGGCGAGTGTTGTCATGGCTTTAGTTTCGCTCAATCCTTAGGTCTAGGGGACTATAGGGCCAAAGGCCGGGCTAGGCTGAAGCACTTTGCGCGAAGACCTGGTCAAATAACGTTGATTCCGGGCTCATTGCGCTCTCGTGCACAAGGTGCTGGGTCGAAGGCGGTAACAGCGATGCCTGACCAAGACAAAAGAGACATTCTCGTAGCACTTGCCAAGGTCCGCGGCAAACCGCCTTCACGACCATTGCCAAAGCTTAATGTTTGCGGCGACATCGGGCTGAAAATCGGGCGCGACGGGGCGTGGTTCTATCAAGGAAGTCCGATCGGCAGAAAGCCGCTCGTCAAGCTCTTCGCCTCGGTTCTGCGCAAGGAGGACGGCGGTTATTTTCTGGTGACTCCCGTCGAGAAGGTGCCCATCGAGGTCGAGGCTACGCCGTTCATCGCCGTCGAGATGTGGCAAGAGGGAAGCGGCAAGACCCAGCGTCTCACCTTCCGCACCAATGTCGACGACGTCGTGGTCGCCGATCGCGAGCATCCGCTTGGCTTCGAGCGCGGGGATAACAGTTTTGTTCCCTTCGTCGTCGTTCGCGAAGACCTGACCGCCCGCCTCGCGCGACCGGTCTATTACGAGCTTGCCGCGCTTGCCATGACTGCGAGTGGCGGCAGGGGGCCGGGCGTGTGGAGCGGAGGGACGTTCTTTCCGTTTCCGGGCGCGGTCGAAGCCTAAGCTTGAGAGCGACGCCGCGCCACTCGCTTTGTTTACCGACCGCCGCTATGGTGCCTTCCGCGCTCGTCCGAAGTGGGTGTTGCGCGCTGGAGACTTGACCGCTCGATGTTGCGCATTGCGCTGATTGATATTTTCCTCTTCTCGCTGCCGTTTCTGCTCTACGGCGCCTATATGGTCTTGGTGAAGGGCTTGGCGCCGGCGGGCCTTTGGGAAGGTGCTCCGGTCTTTTGGCTCCTTGCGGCAGGATGCGGATTGCTGCTTGTCACCATGGCGACTCTGATCCAGTTCTCCGGCGGCCAGCCGGGCGGCGTCTATCATCCACCGAGCGTGCAGGACGGCGTCATCAAGCCCGGCGAGATCGACTGATTGCGGGGTTGCAATGCCCGAGCATGAGCCAGAGCACGCGCCCGCGCCTCCCTCGCTCGAGGACGCTGAATGGCTGAAGCGGCCGCAAGTCGCGCGCGTGTTCTCCGCACTGAGCAAGGAAGGCGTGCCGACCCGCGCCGTGGGCGGCGCCGTGCGCAACACGCTGCTCCGACTTCCGGTCACCGAGATCGACCTCGCCACGATCGCGCTGCCTGAGCGCGTGATGACGCTGGCGAGGGCTGCCGGGCTCAAGGCCGTGCCGACGGGAATCGAGCACGGCACGGTGACGGTGATCGTCGACGGCATGCCATTCGAGGTGACGACGCTCAGGCGCGACGTCGCGACATATGGGCGGCACGCCACGGTCGCCTTCACCGAGGATTGGGAGGAGGACGCGCGGCGGCGCGACTTCACGCTGAACGCGCTTTATGCCGATCGCGACGGAACCGTGTTCGATCCGCTCGGCGGCTATGGCGATCTTGTCGAAGGACGCGTGCGCTTCATCGGCGAAGCAGAAGAGCGCATCAAGGAAGACTACTTGCGCATCCTGCGCTTCTTCCGCTTCAACGCTTATTACGGCAAGGGCTCGCTCGATCCGCACGGCCTATCCGCCTGCGTGAAGCTCCGCGCGGGGCTTGGCCGGCTTTCGGCAGAACGCGTGGCGGGCGAGCTTCGCCGCATCCTTGTGGCACCTCAAGCGTTGCGCGCGATCGAGGCGCTGTTCGACTATGGGTTCCTCATAGAGCTGCTCGCGGGCGCACCGCGCATGACGCGCTTCGCCCGGCTGATCGCTGCCGAGGAGGCACTTGGGCTCGCCCCCGATGCGGCGCTCCGGCTCGCCGCGCTCGCCGTCTTCGTCGAAGAGGACGCCGCGCGCCTTGCGCAGCGCTTTCGCCTCTCCAACGCCGAGCAAGCCGTGCTTCTGCTTGGCGCATGCGACCATGATACGGGCGAACTGCCCGAGGAAGCGGCGGCGCGCCGGGCGCTGTACCAGCTCGGTCCCTGCAAATTCGAGGCGCATGTGCTGCTCGCCTCCGCCGACGAGGGAATATCTCCCGACGATCAGCGCTGGCGGCGGGCGCTCCGTCTCGCCGATCGTTGGCAGGCGCCGGAGTTCCCGTTGCGCGGGCCTGACATCACCGCGCTCGGCGATGTGAAAGGGCCGCAGATCGGCGACATGCTGAGGCGCCTCGAGGCTGAATGGATCGCCTCGGATTTCCGGCTCGACCGTGACGCGTTGCTCGCCAAGGCGAGGCAGCTAGTGAAGGGCTGACCAAACGAGCCCGATCACCGTCGCGGCAAAGGCAAGCGACACGGGGACGAGCGCGATCTCGATCAAGACGTCGCGTCCGCGCATGGTACCGGTCGCGGTGCCGACCTTGGCGCGCAGGAACTCGCGGAAGCTCGTGTCGCGCAGGGGCCAGCGCGGATCGTGCAAGCTGTAGGAGGCCGTCAACAAGAACAGCACGAAGAAGATCACGAAGAACAGCGTGACGATGACCAGCAGATAGTCGATCTCGCCGCCGCGGGCGAAGTCGAGCCAGGCCATGACGATGAACCAGAGCGCCGCGCCTACGGCGATTTCGACCACGGCGGCGTGGACGCCGGTTTCGGTCGGGGTTCGGCTATCGGCCGCCTCGGCAGGGACTTGCGCAGACTGAGCCTCGTCGATGAAGGTGCGATTTGACATAGGCGGCTCCCGAAATTGCCGGCAGCGCCTCTCCCGTCTACGTAAAGAAACGCGGAAGGATCGCAGATCGCTCCCGTCAAATCGCCGCGGGGTGCGGCAATCGTGCTCAGCCGAGGCGCTTGATCAGGGCCATGGCGGCGGCTGGCGCGCGCAGCTTCCCCTCATGGATGAAATAGATGAATACGTCGCGCGGCTTCGCCTCGGGCTTGCGCGCGGCGTCGACGAGCGGAAGGTCTTCGGGAGCTCCGCCTTTGGCCCAGAGGCGCGCACGCTCGGCCCATTGATCCAACTCCTGCGGCGGATAGGCGGCCGGCAATTTGTCGTTGCCGCGCTGCAGCCGCGCATAAACCACATCGCTGGTGAGGTCTGCGATGGACGGAAAGTCCTCCGCCTCGGTGAACACGGCGCCGACGCCTTGCTCCTGCAAGAGCGCGATGAAGTCCGGTGTGCCGAAACTCGCATGGCGCGCCTCGATCACGTGCGTGAGCGCGTGTCCGTCGAGCTCGCGCGGCAGATGATCGAGGAACCTGGCGAAGTCTTGCCGGTCGAACTTCTTGAACGGCGCGAACTGCCAGAGCACAGGCCCGAGCTTGTTGCCAAGCTCGGCGAGCCCAGAGCCGATGAAGCGCTTGATGAAGGAACCGGTCTCGGCGAGCACCTTCTGTTGTGTCACGAGACGCGGGCCCTTGACCGAGAACTTGAATCCGTCAGGCGCGGCGGCAGCCCATTTGCGGAAGCTCGCCGGCGACTGCAGCCGGTAATGGGTGGCGTTGATCTCGATCGAGGTCAGGCGACTGGCGGCATAAGCGAGCTCGTCCGCCTGCTTCAGCCCTTTGGGATAAAAGGTGCCGCGCCACGGCGCGTAAATCCACCCGCCGATGCCGACGCGGACGCGCCCCGACTGTCTTTCCTGCTTCTTCGCCATCACCGACTCCGTGTCATGCCCGCGAAAGCGCGCATCCAGGACGCATTGAGATCGCATGTTACTGGATTGCCCGGTCAAGCCGGGCAATGACAATGTGGGCTTAGAGCGGCAACAAAAAGAGCCGCGCCCGAAGGCGCGGCTCGATTTTACGCGATTCGTTACAGACGCTTACGCGACTGAACGCAACTAGAAGTCCATGCCGCCCATGCCGCCGCCACCGGGCATGGCAGGAGCGGACCCTTGCTTCTTCGGCCTCTCGGCGACCATCGCCTCGGTCGTGATCAGCAGGCCGGCGACGGAGCCGGCATCCTGCAACGCCGTGCGCACCACCTTGGCCGGATCGATCACGCCCTGCTTGACGAGGTTGCCGTACTCGCCGGTCGCAGCGTTGAAGCCGAAGGAATAGTCGTCCTTGTCGACGATCTTGCCCACGACCACGGCACCGTCCTCGCCGGCATTCTCGGCGATTTGGCGCGCGGGCGTCTGAAGAGCGCGCCGTACGATATTCACGCCGACCTTCTGGTCGTCGTTCGCGGTATTGAGCTTGTCGAGCACCTTCTGGCTGCGAATGAGCGCGACGCCGCCGCCGGGCAGAATGCCCTCTTCGACCGCCGCGCGGGTTGCGTTCAACGCATCGTCGACGCGATCCTTCTTCTCCTTCACTTCCATCTCGGTCACGCCGCCGACCTTGATCACCGCGACGCCGCCCGAGAGCTTGGCCAGCCGCTCCTGCAGCTTCTCGCGATCATAGTCGGAGGTCGTGTCCTCGATCTGCTGACGGATCTGCGCGACGCGGGCCTCGATGTCGGCCTTCTTGCCGGCACCGTCGACGATGGTCGTGTCGTCCTTCGTGATGACCACCTTCTTGGCGCGGCCGAGCATGTCGAGCGTGACGTTCTCGAGCTTGATGCCGAGATCCTCGGAGATCACCTGGCCCGCGGTCAGCACGGCGATATCCTGGAGCATGGCCTTGCGGCGATCGCCGAAGCCCGGAGCCTTCACCGCCGCGACCTTCAAGCCGCCGCGGAGCTTGTTGACCACGAGGGTGGCGAGAGCCTCGCCCTCGACGTCCTCGGCGATCACGAGAAGCGGCTTGCCCGACTGAACGACGGACTCGAGCAACGGTAGGATCGACTGGAGGTTCGAGAGCTTCTTCTCGTTGATGAGGATGTAGGGATTCTCGAGTTCGACTCTCATCTTGTCGGCGTCGGTGATGAAATAGGGGGAAATGTAGCCGCGGTCGAACTGCATGCCCTCGACCACGTCGAGCTCGGTCTCGAAGGCCTTGGCCTCCTCGACGGTGATGACCCCGTCATTGCCGACCTTCTGCATGGCCTTGGCGATCATGGCGCCGATCTCCTGGTCGCCGTTTGCGGAGATGGTGCCGACCTGGGCGATCTCCTCGCTCGATGTGACCTTCTTGGCCTTGGCGCTCAGCTCGCCGATCACAGCGCTGACCGCGAGGTCGATGCCGCGCTTGAGGTCCATCGGATTGGCGCCGGCAGCGACCGACTTGGCGCCCTCCTTCACGATCGCCTGAGCGAGAACGGTCGCGGTCGTGGTGCCGTCGCCGGCGGTGTCCGAGGTCTTGGACGCGACCTCGCGCACCATCTGCGCGCCCATATTCTCGAATCTGTCCTCGAGCTCGATCTCCTTGGCGACGGTTACGCCATCTTTGGTGATGCGCGGCGCGCCGAAGGATTTCTCGAGCACGACATTGCGGCCTTTAGGTCCGAGCGTCACTCTGACCGCGTTCGCCAAGACGTCGACGCCATGCAGCATGCGCTCGCGGGCATCCTGCGAAAATTTCACTTCCTTAGCAGCCATTGTTCTCTCCATTGGGCCTCACCCTGAGGAGCCGGCGAAGCCGCCGTCTCGAAGGGGTGAGCTTCGAAGTCGCGGGCCTCATCCTTCGAGACGCGCCCTCCGGGCGCTCCTCAGGATGAGGACGTTGTGTTGTTAAGCGGCCTTCTTCTTGGCTACGGCGCCTTCGAGCACGCCGAGAATGTCGCTCTCTTTCATGATGAGCAGATCTTCACCGTCGATCTTCACCTCGGTGCCCGACCACTTGCCGAACAGCACGCGGTCGCCGGGCTTCACATCGAGCGGTTGAACTTTGCCCTTCTCGTCGAGGGCACCGGGGCCGGTGGCGACGATTTCCCCCTGCTGTGGCTTCTCCTTGGCGGTATCGGGAATGATGATCCCGCCGCGCGTCCGATCGTCCTCCTCGATACGGCGTACGACGACGCGGTCGTGCAGTGGACGAAACTTCATCTTGGACCTCCTCCAGGCATGGAAATGGGAAGGGTGCCCCTTCGACGACGCACCCTGCGCGCTATGTAGATGGGCGTTTTGGCACTTTCAAGGGCGGAGTGCCAGCCGTTAGCAATTCTTCGTAGTTGCTGCCAACATGCTGATTCAATTCATAAAATAGGCTGGACGCAACCACGATCCGCGATTAAGACTTATAAAACTGAAAAAGACTCAAACGGCAGGGCTCACGCATGGACAACGGCTTCCTGCGCCAAATCGACGGCTTCTCGCTGACCACCGCCGAGATCCTCTACCGCTTGCCCGACCATCCGCAGCTCTTGCAGAGCTATATCTGGCAAGACTACGACCTCGCGCCACGCTTTCCGAAGCTCACCGACTTCCTCGATTTCTGGGCGGCCAATCTCGAGGGCGCGCTCTACCGCATCCGCGTCGCCCATCGGCGTCTGATCGCTCCGGCCGAGTTCAGCTTCGTCGAGGGCGAGCTCCGGCTGCATTAGCAGCGCGTGACGTCTAGGCCGGAACCAGCGAGACGTTGATGCTGTGCACGGCGCAGCTCTCGGCGAGATCGGCCTTCTTGCCGGGATTAAGCGCGTTAACGTTGCTCCCCGTGCCATTTCCCGTCCAGCGGCCCTTATAGGCGAGGATTACTCCCCTCGGCACGTCGGGCGAGACGAGAAGCCGTAGCGTGAGCGCGCCGGTTGGATTGCCGATCCTTATGCGCGCACCATCTTCAATGCCTCGCGCCTTGGCCTCGTCGGGATGGACGAACGCCGCGTCCTCTCCGAGTTGCTTGAGAACTTTGGGGTCGTTGCCGAAGCTGCTGTTCATTAGCCATTTCGAGGCCGGCGAGAGAAGGCGGAGCTCTCCGCTCGGCGGCCGCGCTTCGGCCGAAGCGAAGGGCGCGCGCGGCAGCCCTGCCTTGACGAAGGCATCGCCGGCCAACTCGATCTTGCCGGAAGGCGTCCGATAGTCATGGCGCTCGAACTGCACCACCGGCTCGGCGGGATATTCGATCGTGCCGAAGTCCGAGAGCGCGGCGAAGGTCAAGCCCGGCTTTGCCTGGTCGAGAAGCGCTGCGATCATATCGGCGTCGGTCTCGAACAGCTCGAGATCGGTCAATCCCATGGCCGCCGCCAGACGCCGGAAAATCTCCTGGTTGGGCAGCGCCTCTCCGAGCGGCGGGAGGGCCTGCGCTTGCGCCGAGATGCTGGCGTTGAAATAGGACATGACCACATCGTCGAACTCGAGGAAGCTCGCGGCGGGAAGCACGTAGTCGGCATAATTGGCGGTGTCGGTCTGGAACAGATCGAGCGTGACTTGCAGCAAGTCCTCGCGTTCCAGCGCTTTGCGCAGGCGTTTCTGCTCGGGGCTCGAAACGGCAATGTTGTTGTTCCAGGTGATGAGCGCCTTCGTCTCGGGCGATTCGAGCCGGCTGGCCAGATCCATGTGGCTGATGGTCTGCGCCGATGCCGGTTTTAGGTGCGCGGCCGTCAGATAGCCCGCATCGACACCCCGCGTGTCCCAGCCGTTGAGATAGAGGAACCCGGCACCATACTTGCCGATGTTTCCGGTGGCTGCGGGCAACAGCGCCACGGCGCGCATGGCATTGCCGCCGAAGGTCTGGCGCTGAAAGCCTTGCCCCATCCACAAT
>DATHCZ010000167.1:0-24548 GCA_035319265.1 Methyloceanibacter sp.
CGGTCGAGCCGCGCTAAGCGTCGCAAGGGGTCTCGACCGCGATGCGATGCCGGATAGGCACCCGTCCGCAAGCTATGGGGGTGAAGGGAAACTGATGCCGAGACCGACGCGTTTGGTGCAGGGAGGATGAGTTTCATGAAGCAGAGAAAGCTTGGTGCGGCGGGACCGCAAGTCTCAGAGATCGGACTCGGTTGCATGGGGATGTCCGATTTCTACGGACCCGCGGACCGCGGCGAGAGCATCGCGACCATCCATGCTGCACTCGACGCCGGCATAAACCTGCTCGACACCGGTGATTTCTACGGCATGGGTCACAACGAGATGTTGATCGCCGAAGCGCTCAAAGGCCGCGACCGATCGGAGGTCGTAATCAGTGTCAAGTTCGGGGCCTTGCGCGAACCGGGGGGCAACTGGATCGGCTACGACGCGCGGCCTGCGGCGGTGAAGACTTTCCTGAACTATTCGCTCAAACGGCTCGGCACCGACTACATCGATATCTACCGTCCATCGCGGCTCGATCCGACGGTGCCCATCGAGGACACGGTGGGCGCGATCGCCGAGATGGTAACGGCAGGCTACGTGCGCCACATCGGGCTGTCCGAGGTCGGCGCCGAGACCATCCGCCGTGCGCATGCGACTCATGCGATCTGCGATTTGCAGATCGAGTATTCGCTCATCTCGCGCGGGATCGAAAGTGAGATCTTGCCCACATGTCGCGACCTCGGCATTGGCATTACCGCCTATGGCGTGCTCTCGCGCGGGCTGATCAGCGGCCATTGGTCGAAGGCGCGTGAAGACGAGCGCGGCTTCCGCGCTACCGCCCCCCGCTTCCAGGGCGCCAATCTCGACGCGAATCTCGCGCTGGTAGAGAAACTTCGGGTCATCGCCGACCAGATGGGCGTTTCGGTCGCGCAGATCGCCATCGCCTGGGTCGCGGCGCAGGGGGACGACATCGTTCCGGTCATAGGCGCGCGGCGGCGCGACCGGCTCAAAGAGGCGCTCGGCGCGCTCAATGTCAAACTTTCGCCTGAGGACCTCGCAGCGCTCGCGCGGGCTGTGCCCGCTGACGCCGCGAAGGGGGAGCGTTACCCCGCATCAGCACTTGCCTTTATGGACAGCGAGAAGAGGCGCCAGCGCGTATAGCGCGACCTGTTTTCCTTGACATTTGGCGCTCTCTCCAGCTATTCCCTGGCACCGTTAGCACTCGTATTCTCCGAGTGCCAACGTGTTCAATCCCTCATCTTCCGTCAAGCGGCGGCGCTTTCTCCGCCCGGCGGCTTTTGGAGCTGAAACCCAATGAAATTCCGTCCCTTACATGACCGCGTCGTGGTCAAGCGGCTCGAGGAAGAGCAGAAGACGAAAGGCGGCATCATCATCCCCGACACGGCGGCAGAGAAGCCTCAGACCGGCAAGGTCGTGGCGGCCGGTCCAGGCGCCCGCGGCGAGGACGGCAAGCTCACGCCGATGGGCGTGAAGCCCGGCGACAAGGTGCTGTTCGGCAAGTGGTCGGGCACCGAGGTCAAGATCGATGGCGATGAGCTCCTCATCATGAAGGAGTCCGACATCATGGGAATCCTCGCCTAATTAAATCACCTCATCCTGAGGAGCGCCCAAGGGGCGCCTCTCGAAGGATGCCCCCTTTCGATGCTCACCCTTCGCGACGCCGACGTCGTCGGCTCCTCAGGGTGAGGAGTAGACCAAGGAGCAAGCTGAAATGGCAGCCAAAGACGTAAAATTCGCCGCCGATGCCCGCGAGCGCATGTTGCGCGGCGTCGATATCCTCGCGAACGCGGTCAAGGTTACGCTCGGACCCAAGGGCCGCAACGTGATCCTCGAGAAGTCGTTCGGCGCGCCGCGCTCGACCAAGGACGGCGTGACGGTGGCGAAGGAGATCGAGCTCGAGGATAAGTTCGAGAACATGGGCGCGCAGATGCTGCGCGAGGTGGCCTCGAAGACGAACGACACGGCCGGCGACGGCACCACCACCGCCACCCTGCTTGCCCAGGCGATCGTGCGCGAGGGGCTCAAGGCGGTGGCCGCCGGCATGAACCCGATGGATCTGAAGCGTGGCATCGACAAGGCCGTGAGCGACGTCGTCGAGGACATCAAGAAGCGCTCGAAGAAAGTGAGCGGCTCGGCGGAGATCGCCCAGGTCGGCACCATCTCGGCCAATGGCGAGAAGGCGATCGGCGACATGATCGCCAAGGCGATGCAAAAAGTCGGCAACGAGGGCGTGATCACCGTCGAGGAGGCCAAGAGCCTCGACAGCGAGCTCGAAGTGGTCGAGGGCATGCAATTCGACCGCGGCTACATCTCCCCCTATTTCATCACCAATGCGGAGAAGATGGTGGCCGAGCTCGAGAGCCCGTACATCCTCATCTACGAGAAGAAGCTGTCGGGCCTTCAGGCCATGCTGCCGCTGCTCGAGTCGGTGGTGCAGTCGGGCCGTCCGCTGCTCGTCATTGCCGAAGACGTCGAGGGCGAGGCGCTTGCCACCCTCGTGGTCAACAAGCTGCGCGGCGGGCTCAAGGTCGCCGCGGTGAAGGCTCCGGGCTTCGGCGACCGCCGCAAGGCCATGCTTCAGGACATCGCCGTCCTGACCGGCGGCGAGATGATCTCCGAGGATCTCGGCATCAAGCTCGAGAACGTCACCGTCAATATGCTCGGCAAGGCGAAGAAGGTGTCGATCACCAAGGACGACACCACTATCGTCAACGGAGCCGGCAAGAAAGCCGACATCGAGGCGCGTATCGGCCAGATCAAGCAGCAGATCGAGGACACCACCTCGGACTATGACAAGGAGAAGCTCCAGGAGCGGCTTGCCAAGCTCGCCGGCGGGGTTGCCGTGATCAAGGTTGGAGGCGCGACCGAGGTCGAGGTGAAGGAGAAGAAGGATCGCGTCGACGATGCGTTGAATGCGACCCGCGCGGCGGTCGAGGAAGGCATCGTGCCAGGTGGCGGCGTGGCGCTGCTCTGGGCCGCCAAGTCGCTCAAGACCAAGGGCGACAACGACGATCAGGAGGCCGGTATCAATATCGTGCGGCGCGCGCTCCAGGCGCCGATCCGGCAGATCGCCGAAAATGCCGGCGTTGAGGGGTCGATCGTGGTCGGCAAGGTGACCGACCAGAAGTCGGCGTCCTATGGCTACGACGCGCAGAACAACGAATATGGCGATCTGATCCAGAAGGGCATCATCGATCCCGCCAAGGTGGTGCGCACGGCACTCCAGGACGCGGCGTCGGTGGCTGGCCTCCTCATCACCACCGAGGCGGGCGTAGCCGAGGCCCCGAAGAAGAAGGATGAGCACGTGCACATGCCGGGCGGCGGCGGCATGGGCGGCATGGACATGATGTAGTCCTTGCTGTCGGCCAAAGCGGCCAGTGGTAAATGATTAGGGGGCGGCCATCGGCCGCCCCTTTTGCCGTATTCAGGGGCGCTTCGCTCAATTAAGCCTTACGGAATCGTAATTTCCCCCCGACTCGGCTTTGGCCTTATCGTCGGCCCGCCGGGGCACGGCCCTTGCAAAGTCGGATCTGAGACCTGGAGCCGCCCCAAATGGCGAATTTCCGCAACACGTCGCGAAACTTCACCCATATCGCGGTGCCCTATTTCAAGGGCGACGACCGCTGGCCGGGGCGTATCCTGCTGATCTCGGTGATCGCGCTCCAGCTGTTCCAGGTCTGGCTGAACGTCAAGTTCAACTCCTGGTACAACACCTTTTATACCGCGCTCCAGAACAAGGATTGGGGCGTCTTCATTACCCAGCTCGGCGTGTTCAGCATCCTTGCTGCCGCCTTTATCGTCACCGCCGTCTATCAGCTCTATCTCCAACAATGGCTGCAGATCAGATGGCGGCGCTGGCTGACCGACCGTTATCTCGGCCGCTGGCTCGGACAAGGCACCCATTACCGCATGCGCCTCAAGGGCGACCAAGCCGACAACCCCGATCAGCGCATCGCCGACGACGTCCGCATGTTCATCAATTCGACGCTGGACATCGGCATCTCGCTGCTCGGCTCGATCGTCACGCTGGTTTCCTTTGTGGTGATCCTGTGGAACCTGTCGGCTGCCACGCCGCTGATGATCGGGTCGGAGAACTACAACGTCCCGGGCTATCTGGTCTGGGCGGCGCTGATCTACGCCGTTATCGGCACCTGGGTGACCCATCTCGTCGGCCGCCCGCTGGTCAAGCTCAATTTCGATCAGCAACGCTACGAGGCCGATTTTCGCTTCTCGCTCGTGCGGTTGCGCGAGAATGCCGAGGAAGTGACACTGCTGTCAGGCGAGGCCGCCGAGGGTGAGCGGCTGCAGGATCGCTTCTCGCGCGTGGTCAGGAACTGGTACGGCATCATGCAACGGACCAAGCGGCTCACCTTCTTGACCGCAGGCTATTCCCAAGTCGCGATCATTTTCCCGTTCCTGGTGGTGAGCCCGGTCTATTTCTTCGGCGCGCTTACCCTGGGCGGGCTGATGCAGATCGCTTCAGCCTTCGGACAGGTGCAGAGCGCGCTCTCCTTCTTCGTCACCGCCTATTCGAGCATCGCCGATTGGAAGGCCGTGCTCGACCGGTTGGCGGGATTCGAGGCGTCGATCGGCTGGGCTGAAAGCCTCGACAAGATGGCGCCACGGGTCGAGTTCGTCGCCGACGGCGGACGCGCGCTCCATGTCGAGGAACTTTCCGTCGGATTGCCGAACGGCGAGGAGATCGTGCGGCTCAAGGACTTCAGCGTCGAGCCCGGCGATCGCGTTCTCGTCAAGGGCCCGTCGGGCTCCGGTAAGACGAGCCTGTTCCGCGCGCTCGGCGGGGTCTGGCCGTTCGGCGAAGGCTCGATCCGCATTCCTAAGGGAGAGAGTGTGCTCGTGCTGCCGCAGCGCCCTTATCTGCCGCTCGGCACGCTACGCGGGGCTCTCGCCTATCCAGGGCCCGAGACGGCATTTCCGCCGCGGGCGATCGATGAGGTCGTCGAGGCCGTCGGCCTCGGCGATTTCAGCGAACAGCTCGACGACACAGCCTATTGGGCCGACAAGCTCTCAGGCGGCGAGCAGCAGCGGCTCTCGATTGCACGCGCGCTGTTGCAGAAACCGCAATGGCTGTTCCTCGACGAGGCGACGAGCGCGCTCGACGAGGCGGCCGAGGGCGAGCTCTATCGCCTCCTGCTCGCTCGGCTGCCCCGCACGGCCATCATCTCGATCGGCCACCGCTCGAGCCTCGTCCAATTCCATGGTCGCTTCTTCGAGCTCACGCCAGAGGCGCCGGGTCGCCATCGCCTTACCGAGACGGGTCTGCGCGAGGATACGGGGGCGGAGGACGAGCTGGGGATAGGCGTTGCCTGAGTCGTTTCGTCAATCGTCCGACGACTTCACCTTGCAGCCGCTTCCCGCATCGAGCCCGTCCGGCGTGTCCCAGTCGTTCGACGGCACGCCGGCGAATTGCGTCCCGAATTCCTGCTTCACCATGGTGAATTTCGACGGCACGTTGGAGTTCGGCGCGAAGTCCACGATCCAGAAATAGTCGTAGTTGTCGCTCGGCCAGGTCTTCGGCACGCCGGGCAGGATGTCGAGCTTGAGCAGCTTGCGCAGTGTCACCGCCTCGCCCTCGAACTTGGCTTCGAGCTTTTCATTGGCGATGTGCTTGTGCTCCCACACCATCACCACGGTCTTTCCGTTGAGCGTCGGGTTCTGCATGATGTTGGCTGCGGCCTCTTGGGTGCGGCGGTTCAGCGCTTTGACGTGCAGATCGTCATCGTCGGCTTCGTCGGGAACTACGGAATAGAGGATGATCGGCTTAGACCACGTCGCCACAGAGGGCGCCGCGAGTTCGAGTGTATGCAGCGTGATGGCGAAGAAGAAGGCGGGCTCTTCGCCATCGGCGAACAGCGACTTGGTCGCTTTCGCGCCGAGATAGGTGGCGGCGAGAGCATCGGCCCTCTTTTCGCCAACGTCGCACAACTTCCAGGGATTGGCCTTCTCGCCGTGACGCAGAATGATGATGCGCGCAGGCGCGGCCACGCTCGTGGCGATGGAGCCTATGAGGAGCAGCGCGGCGACGAGGAGGCGAATCATGGGGTCAGCGTAGCCGTGTACGGTACTGCCGCCAATGGCGCCGATGAAAGTTAGGTTGACAGTCTTGTCACGATCGCGTCGCGGAGTTTGGCAACTGGCTTGCTCCATTTTGCGCCGCGCGAGGCGAAAAGCTGCGCTTGAGACTTCAGGATCAATCCATCTTCAAGCACCTTCAGATGATTGGCGCGCAGCGTCGTTCCGGTCGTGGTAATGTCGACGATCAACTCAGAGGTGCCGGCAGTGGGCGTGGCCTCGGTCGCGCCGGCGCTTTCGACGATGCGGTAGCCGGTTACACCGTGAGCGGCGAAGAAGCGTCGCGTGAGGCTCATATATTTGGTCGCCACACGGAGACGCCGGCCATGCGTGCGAGCGAATTGCGCGGCGACATCCTCCAAGTCCGCCATGCGGTCGACGTCGATCCAGCAATCGGGGACGGCGACCACCACGTCGGCGCGGCCCAAGCCAAGGGGCGCGAGGAATTCCACCGTGCCATCGACATCGGCGAGCGTCTCGCGGATCAGGTCCTCGCCGGTAACCCCGAGGTGAACAGCCCCCGACTTGAGCTGGTACACGATCTCAGCCGCCGAAACGTAGACGACCTCGACGCCGTCGAGCCCGGCAAGCGCACCGCGATAGCCGCGTTCGTGACCGGACTTGCGCAAAGCGAGCCCGACCCGGTCGAACAGCTCGGCGACCTGGTCCTTGAGCCGCCCCTTGGAGGGGACCGCGATGGTGAGCTTCGCCGCCATCACGATGTCCTCTCGACGGCGGCAAGCAGCCGCTCGGTGTGGATGGCAGAACCGATAGCCGGCACCTCGCGCGGCGCGCCGATATTGGCGAGGAGACCGTCATAGCGGCCGCCGCCGGCGATCTGACTCGCATTGCGCCCGTCGGCCACTTCGATCTGGAACACGAGGCCCGAATAATATTCGAGGTCGCGGCCGAACTCGGTGGCGAAGGTTGCGCGGCTGAGATCGAGCCCGTTCTTGCGCAGGCGCTCGAAGCGACGCACGCAATCATCGAGCGCGGCATCGAGGTCGATGCCCGCTCCCTTGGCGATCAGGGCGACGCGGCTGACCGCCTCGTGCGGCGGTCCTGCCACAGCGAGGTAATAGTCGATCACCGTCGCAACCTCCTTTGGCAAGGGCTTGGCCCTGAGGTCGGCGGCGAGGTCGAGCAGCCGCGCGGTGATCTCGCCGAGGGTGCGGTTGCCCGCGAGCGGCACCCCCTCGCGTTCGAGATAGGCAGCGACGGCCTCCTCTGCCTTCTCTTGCGACGAGCGGGCGAGCGTGGCGGCAAAGGCAGACACGGGCCCGTTGCTTTCTTTGCGCTCTCCCTCGGCAAGCCCTGTGAGGAGCTTGTGGAACAAAGGCGGGCGCCAAAAATAATGACGGAGCTTGAAGCGCCAACGCTCAGGCAGATCGAGCGCATCAAGCAGAGCAAAGAACAGAGCGATGTCGCCGAATCTCAGCCGAAAGTCCATGAGTCCAACGGCACGTACCGCCTCGACAGCGAGGAGAACGATCTCGACATCGGCACTTTCGCGATCCTGCGCGCCGAAACACTCGATGCCGGCCTGGCGAAATTCGCGCGGATGCGCCTGGTTGCTGCGGCCGGGAAAGAAGCGGAAGGCCGGCCCGTTATAGCAAAAGCGGGCTTCCGTCTGGGCGCCTGGGTGGCGCTCGAGATAGAGCCGCGACACCGGGACGGTCAGGTCGGGACGGAGGCAAAGCTCGTCGCCGGCGAGATCGGTGAAGACGTAGGTGCGGTTCCTAATCTCCTCGCCGATCTGGTCGAGGAAGATATCGGCCGGCTGGATGATCGAAGGCGCAACCTGCTCGTAGCCCGCCCGGCGGAAAACATCGAGCAGGGTCGTGGCCTGGGCCTCCAGCGCCTCGAATTCTTTCGCCGATTCAGCGGCCATGGCGGTTCAGGCTTTGTGGC
This sequence comes from Methyloceanibacter sp., assembly GCA_035319265.1. Taxonomy (GTDB): domain Bacteria; phylum Pseudomonadota; class Alphaproteobacteria; order Rhizobiales; family Methyloligellaceae; genus Methyloceanibacter. The sequence continues at coordinate 8,008 of DATHCZ010000167.1, forward strand.
GGGCGAGGACGCGACGGACGGCGTTCACCAGGTCGGACTCAGGAACGGAGAACTGCGCCTCGGCCTGCTTCTTGAGATATTCGTCGCGGTCCTTGGTTTCGGTGAGCGTGGCGCCGAGGATCAGATCCTTGATGGTGACTTCGCCCTTGGCGCGCTCGTCGCCGCCTTGGATCACGACGCAAGGTGAAGCCCGCCGGTCGGCATATTTCATCTGCGCCTTCATGCCGGACTCGCCGAGATAAAGCTCGGCGCGAATGCCGGCGGCGCGCAGCGTTTGGGCGAGCTTCTGGTAGTCGGCGGTGCGGTCGCGGTCGAGAACGAGCACGACGACCGGCCCTTGCGCCGCGCTCTCCTGGAATTTGCCGAGCCGCTGGAGCCCGAACAGGAGACGCGACACGCCGATCGAGACTCCGGTCGCCGGCACTTTCTCGCCGGTGAAGCGCTCGACGAGGCCGTCATAGCGCCCGCCGCTCACCACCGAGCCTAGGCGTATGGGCTGGCCACGCTCGTCCTTGATGGGAGCGAGAAGCTCGGCCTCGAATACGGGTCCAGTGTAATATTCGAGCCCGCGCACCACAGAGGGGTCGACACGAATGCGATCCTGATAGTTGGCACCATCCGTCAGTGCAGTCAGGGCACGAAGTTCCGCAACTCCGCCTCGGAACGTCTCATTTTCGGCGAATGTGCCGGTGAGCTGATCGAGAGCACCTGAATTCAGACCGACTTTGCTTGCCTTCCAACTCAGATAGTGAGTTAGCGACTCGATTTGTGAGTGATCCAGCTCAGCTCCCTTGGTGAAATCTCCGCTCTCGTCAGTTCGTCCTTTGCCGAGTAGCGCTCGGACTCCGCCAATCTCCAAACGGTCAAGTTTATCGATCGCCCGCAAAACGACCAGTCGCTTAGCGGCATTTCCGCCACCGCCTAGGCGCACGGACTCCAGCACGCCATCGAGCACTTTGCGGCTGTTGACCTTGATAACGTACTGCCCGCGTGGGATGCCGAGAGCTTCGAGCGTGTCGGCAGCGAGCATGCAAAGCTCGGCGTCGGCGGCGATTGAGGAAGCTCCGACCGTGTCGGCATCGAACTGGGTGAATTGGCGGAAGCGTCCTGGACCCGGCTTCTCATTCCGCCAAACCGGTCCCGACTGATAGCGGCGGAAGGGCTTGGGCAGCGTCTGATAATTCTCGGCGACGTAGCGGGCGAGCGGCGCGGTGAGATCGTAGCGCAGCGACAGCCACTGATCGTCGTCGTCCTGGAAGGAGAACACGCCCTCATTCGGCCGGTCCTGATCGGGCAGGAACTTGCCGAGCGCGTCGGTATATTCGATCGCCGGCGTGTCGAGCGGCTCGAAGCCGTACGACTCGAACACGGTCCTGATCGTGCCCAGCATCGCTTGCGTGGCGCGGATCTCTCCGGCCGAAATATCGAAGAGTCCCTTCGGCAGGCGGGCCTCGGGGCGAGGACGCTCGTCTTTCTTAGACATGGGAAATAAAGGCTTGATCTCTGGCGCTTCGCGCTTCTAGCCCATCGCCATGAGGGCAGCAACGCTCAAAGGGCTGCCCTAGTCCACGAGGAGACCCTCTTTGGCCATCTCGACCAGGGTCTCGATCTCGTGGCCGCTGTCCTTGAGGTCGCCGATGCCATCGGGCGGCGGCCCGCCGGTCGCCCAGTCGAGCAGCTCGACGGTATGGACGAAGGGCGCTTCAGCCTCCCTCAGTTGGATCATGCAGCCGAGATTGCCGGTCGCAATCACATCCGGCTTGACGCTGGCGATATTGCGCAGCTTCCGCTCGCGGAGCTCATCGGAAAGCTTCGGCTGGAGAAGATTATAGGTGCCGGCCGACCCGCAGCAGAGATGCCCTTCCGGAATCGCGGCGACGGCGAACCCGGCTTGGTTGAGAAGCTGCACCGGGAGCGTGTCGATGCGCTGGCCGTGCTGCAACGAGCAGGGCGCGTGATAGGCGACCTTGAGCCCGGTCCACATCACCGGCGGCATGAGCCCGATCTCGCCGATATATTCGCTGATGTCTTTGGCGAGCCCGGCGACATAGGCGGCCCGCTCGGCATAGCCGCGGTCGCGCGCCAGAAGGTTGCCGTAGTCCTTGACCATGGTGCCGCAGCCCGAGGTCGTCACCAGGATCGCGTCGAGCAGACCCTCGCGCATCGCCGCGGTCCAGGCGTCGATATTGCGGCGGGCGGCATCGCGGGCCGCCTCATCGCGGCCGAGGTGATGCGCGAGCGCGCCGCAGCAACCCTCGTCCTTGACGATGACGACATCCACCCCGTGGCGCCTGAGCAGGCGGATGGCCGCCGACGTGATGGAAGGCGCGAGCACCTGCTGCACGCAGCCCAGCATGAGAGCGACTCGCTTGGCCTTGGGCACGGTGCCGATCGCCGATTTCGGCTTGGTCAGCTTGGCGCTCAGCCGCGTTCTCGGGACGAGATCAAGAGCGGAGGCAAGATGGGGATGGCCCATGCGCGCGATCAGAGCGCGGAAGGGACGCATCATCCAGCCGAGCAGAAGCGCAAGACGGAAGGTGTTCGGGTTCGGCATGACCTTGCTCAAGATGAAGCGCAAGGCGCGCTCCGAGGTCGGCCGGTGCGCCTTCATCTCGATGCGCGTGCGGGCAAGCTCGACGAGATGCATGTAGTCCACGCCGGAGGGGCAGGTGGTCATGCAGGAGAAGCATGAGAGGCAGCGGTCGATATGGTGCACGGTCGAGGCCGTGACGTCGCGGGTCTCGAACATCTGCTTCATGAGGTAGATGCGACCTCGGGGGCCGTCGCGCTCGTCGCCGGTCAGCACATAGGTCGGGCACGTCGCGGTGCACAGCCCGCAATGGACGCAGCGCTTCAGGATCGCATCGGCGCGCGCGATGGTCGGGTCAGCGAGTTGAAGCGAGTTGAAATTGGTCTGCATCGTCCCGCCTAGATCCCCGGATACATGCGACCGGGATTGAGAATGCCGTCTGGATCAAAGGCCTGCTTCACCCGCGCCGTCAGCGCTGCGAGCGGAGGATCGAGCGGCTGAAACACGTCGATCGCCGCCCTCGCCTGATCATCGGCGCGGATCAATGTGCCATGCCCGCCAAATTCGGCAAGGGTGCGGCGGATCTCGACCGCGCCAGCGTCGGACAAAGGCGGCGTTTCGAGCCAAATGAGGCCCCCGGACCAATCATAGACGGGTCTCACCTCGATCTTGCGGGCGATGCTCGCGACGAGCTTCGGCGCTTTCGAGGGCGCCGTCGAGATGCGCCAAAGCGGGAGAGGCGTCTTCTGGAACATGCGTAACGTGCGCACCTCGTTCCAAAAGAGACGGCTCCGTCCCGTTTCGAGCTCGAGCGCAGGCCCGTAGGCTTGCAACATCTGGCGGAGCCGATTGGCGCGATAGCGGGCAGAGGCCGGCAAATTCTCGACGCGGATCGCCGTGACCGAGGTGCCGGCACCGCTGATGCCCTCGTCGGTGAAGCGTTTGGCTAGCTCGGCGTGGATATGCACCGTGCCCGAGACCTCGAAGGGCGTGCCGTGAGCAAGACTCATGGCCTCGATGGCAGTCGCGTCGGGCAGGCCGAAGCAAAGAACGGTGCGGGTCTCTGACTGAGCGGGAAGAACCTTGAGCGCGACCTCGGTCATGATGGCGAGAGTGCCCCAAGAGCCGGCGAGCGCTCGCCCGAGATCGTAGCCGGTGACGTTCTTCATCACCCGTCCGCCGGCCTTGATGATCTCGCCGCGCCCATTGACCGCCGTCACGCCGAGAACATGATCGCGCGCCGAGCCGGAAAGAATGCGCCGGCTGCCCGAGAAATTGGTGGCGATCATTCCGCCGACCGTGGCTTGGCCAGGACCGTAGCCGAGCACAGGTCCAAGATCGACCGGCTCGAAGGGAAGCATTTGATCGCTCTCGGCAAGAAGTTCCTCGATCTTGCCGACCGGTGTACCGGCCTTGACCACGAGCACGAGCTCGGTCGGCTCGTAGAGCGTTACGCCGGTCAGGCTCTCGGTGCTGACCACGGCGCCAGACCGCACCGGACGTCCGAGCTCGCGCTTGGTGCCGCGGCCCATGACCTCGAGCGGCGTGCGCGTATCCATCGCCTCGCCGACGAGATGGGCCAGCTCCTCGACCGTCTCGGGAGCGTGAAAGCCAAGGCGCATATGCCCGGTCACTGGACCTTACGTCCTTCCAGCGGGAAGACCTTGCCTGGATTGAGCAGCCATTCGGGATCGAAGGCCTGCTTCACCCGCATCTGTTGGGCCAGATCCGCGTCGCTAAATTGAACCTGCATCAGCTCGCGCTTCTCGATGCCGACGCCATGCTCGCCGGTCAAGCAGCCGCCCAAGTCGACGCAGAGCTTCAGGATCTCGGCGCCGCAAAGCTCGACGCGCTCGAGCTGGAGATGGTCGTTGGCGTTGTAGAGGATAAGCGGGTGCAAATTGCCGTCGCCGGCATGGAAGATATTGGCGACGTCGAAGCGGTACTTGCGGCAGATCCAGCCGATCTCGTCGAGCGCTTTGGGCAGCTTGGAGAGCGGGATCACGCCGTCCATGCAGATATAGTCCGACAGCTGACCGATAGCGCCGAATGCCGCCTTGCGGCCCTTCCAGATCTTGGCGCTCTCCTCGGCACTTTGACTCCGGTGCATGGTCACGGGGTTATAGTCGCGGGCGATCTCGCCGATCCTCTCGAGCAACGTGTCGATCTCGTCTTCCGAGCCCTCGACCTCGACGATGAGGAGGGCCTCGACGTCGAGCGGATAGCCGGCGGCGACGAAATGCTCGCAGACGTGGATCGCCGGCCGATCCATGAACTCAATCGCCACGGGGACGATGCCGGCGGCGATGATGCCACCGACGCACGCGGCCGCCTGCTCGGTCGAATCGAAGCCGAGCAGCATCGGGCGGGCGCCTTCCGGGGCCTTCAACAGCCGCACCGTGACCTCGGTGACGACGCCGAATTGGCCCTCGGAGCCGATGATCAGCGCGAGAAAATCATAGCCCGGCGCATCGAGATAATCGCCGCCGATATCGAGAATCTCGCCATTCATCATCACGATGCGGACGGCGAGCACGTTGTTCACCGTCACGCCGTATTTCAGGCAATGCGCGCCACCGGAATTGGTGGCGATATTGCCGCCGATGGTGCAGGCGATCTGGCTCGAAGGGTCCGGCGCATAGAAGAAGCCTTCGGCTGCGGCAGCCTGGGTGATGCCGCTATTGGTGAGGCCGGCTTGGACGCGGGCAACGCGGTCGGCCGTGTTGATCGAGAGAACCTGGTTCATGCGCGTGAGGCACAGAACGACCGCGTCCTCGAGCGGCAACGCACCGCCGCAAAGCGAGGTGCCAGCCCCGCGGGGCACGACCTTGACGTGATTGTCATGGCAGAAGCGCAGTATCTTGCTGACCTCTTCGGTCGTGGTCGGCAGCATGACCGCGAGCGGCAAGCAGCGATAGGCTGTGAGCGCGTCGGACTCGAAGGCGCGACGCCCTTCCTGGTCGGAGATCATGCTCGCCTCGGGAGCGAGCTTTTTGAGCTGCTTAACGATGTCGTTCCGGCGCGCGAGCACCGAGGGATCAGGGGCCGGAAGGCTGATATGCGACATCGATAGGCTCCAACTGGGGCCGCTGTGGAAGGGAGGCTAGGCACTAGTCTTTCGCATGGGGCGAGTTGGCGGGCAATATGCCCCTGCACCAGGCGGGAGACGCGGTGGAGTGATCGCAAGCCCTTCACTTGCTTGGGAGTTACCATGCCGCAGCGACCGCTTTTGCCCGCAAATTGGCCGTCTGCTACAGTCAGCCCAGCGTGCCAGCGGGTTTTGAAAAGACTGGGTCATCGTCCGAGACGCGCCAGGAGAACCGTCGAGGACCCTTTCCAAGGAGGACTGTGATGAGGACTGTTGCAGTGTTAGGTCTCGGCGCAGCGATGGTGCTGGTCGGGGTTTACGGCCCGGCCTTCGCCGAGGGTGATGCGACGAAGGGCAAGGCCGCGTTTGCCAAATGCGGGATCTGCCACCAGGTCGGGCCGGGCGCCAAGACCCTGGTCGGCCCCGAGCTCAACGGGATCGTCGGGCGCAAGGCGGCAAGTATCGCCGATTATCCCTATTCGGCAGGGATGAAGAAGCTCGGCGCCGACGGCTGGGTTTGGACGGAAGAGAATATCGACAAGTGGATCACGGATCCTAAGGCTCTGATCCCCGACTCCCCGATGGCCCTCGCGTTTGCGGGTGTCCCCGACGCCGGTGAGCGCGCCGACATCATCGCCTATCTGAAGACCCAAACCGGGCAATAGCCTCCTCCGATCGCAGCCATTCGCTCCCATTCCTCCCCGGCGGGAGGGATGGGAGCCGGTTGGCTGAGTGGAACTCACCAGCTGACGCGCGCGCCGGCGTTGCCGCCGATGAGAGGGAAGGCAATCAAGGCTCTGCTGTCTGAGCGGGCGACGGTTGGGGGGCGGCTCCAGGCAACGGTTGGGACTGGTCGCTCGACTTGGCCGTGAATTTCTCGATGTCGTCGAGCACGAATCTGAAGAAATAGTCCTGGTCGCCCTCGTCCTTGGCGACCTTGCTCCACGCGTCCTTCAAGGCGGCGAGCACATCGTCGGGCCAGGTCAAGATGCGCACGCCGTCCTTGGCGGTCAGCTCGGCAAGGGCTTCGGCCTGGAGGCCGGCGCTGTCGGCAAGAGATTGTTGCAGCAGGGTCTTGCACGCGCCATCGAGCAGCGTCCTCTGCTCGGCGGTGAGTCCATCCCAGCGGGACTTGTTGACGATAAGCTCGAGCACGGTCTCGGGCTGGTGCCAGCCAGGCATATAGATCAGCTTCACCTTGTCTTTCAGGCCCTCCTCGATGTCGACGGCAGGGGTATAGAGTTCGGCTGCGTCGATCTCCTTCTTGTCGAAGGCGCTCGCGATCTTTCCCCCGGGGAGGAGCACGGTGGTGACGCCGACCTCAGCCATGACCCTTGCGCCGAGGCCAAAGATGCGCATGCGCAGGCCCTTGAGGTCGTCCTTGCTCTTGATCTCCTTGGCGAACCAGCCGCCCGCCTCGGCGCCCCCAAAGGCACAAGGAACGACATGCACCTTGATCCCCGCATGGTCGTACATTTCCTGATAGAGCGATCGACCGTTGCCGTTGTCGAACCAGTCGAGATAGGTCTTGGCGTCGGGGCCAAAGGGAAAGCCGGCGAACAGAGCGGCGGCAGGCAGCTTGGCCGCCCAAAAGCTCGCCGTCGAGAAGCCGGCATCGACCTTGCCATCCGACACCTTGTCGAGGATCTCGTCGGGTGTGGTGCCATCTCCGGGCTGTTTCAGATCGAGCTGAAGCGAGCCGCCCGAGCGCTCCTTGACCAGGCTGGCGAGCTCCGTTGCGGAGTCGCCGAGCCCCGGCATATGCGTGCCGTAAGCAAGCGGTGTCACGAGCACGACGGGTGCCGTCTCGGGCCTGGCGCTTGATACGCCCAGCACAAGCATGAGTGCGGAGAGCGCGAACGCCCTTGCCAGCATGTCCCTCGCCTCTTGCTTTCGGCGCCGATGCAGCCGATTTCCGATTTCTCGAGTCGCGACGGCGATGCTACATCCTCACTCCTACCTCCCGCCACAGATGCAGGGCCTGACTGGACATTGATTATGACTTTGGCCCCTGCCGATGCAAAGCAAGGTCCGCTGGTCGGACTGTTCGTGACCTGCCTCGTCGACCTCTTCAGGCCAAGTGTCGGCTTCGCCGCGATCAAGCTTTTGGAGGCGGCCGGCGCGCGGGTCGAGGTTCCCCTCATTCAGACATGTTGCGGGCAGCCGGCTTATAATTCCGGAGATCGGGCTAATGCCGTCTTGCTCGCCCGGCGCGTGGTCGACACCTTCGAGCGCTTTGATTACGTGGTCGCCCCGTCCGGCTCCTGCGCAGGCATGCTGAGCCGGCACTATATTGAGCTCCTTGCCGACGATGCCAACTACGCCAAGCGCGCGGAAGCATTGGCAGCGAGATGCTTCGAGCTGACGAGCTTCCTCGTCGAGGTGCTCCGCCACACCCAAGTGGAGGCGAGCTTTGTCGGGAAGGTCACCTATCACGATTCCTGCTCGTCCTTGCGCGAGCTTGGCGTTCGCTCGACTGCTCGGCGGCTGCTCGCAAGCGTCGAGGGCCTCGATCTCGTCGAGATCGCCGACCGCGAAACGTGCTGTGGTTTTGGCGGCACCTTCTCGGTCAAATACCCGGAGATCTCGAGCGCCATCCTCGAGGCAAAGCTTCGCGCAATCGTGACAACCGGCGCCAAGACCGTGCTCGCCGCGGATCTCGGCTGCCTCATGCAGATCGCGGGCAGGCTTGGGCGCGAGGGAGCTGGCATAGAGGCGCGCCACGTCGCGGAGGTACTGGCCGGGATGACCGAAACGGCGGCCATTGGCGCGCCGCTTAGGGCCCGCTGACGGGGGCAAGATGGCATCGTCCAGCGGCAGCTTCACCAGCAACGCGCGCAAGGCGCTCGCCGACGCAGAGCTCCAGCGTGCGCTCCAGAACGTGAGGCGCGGCTTCATCCTGAAGCGCGAGACGGCGGTCGAGGCGTTGCCCGAGTTTGATCGGCTTCGCGCCGAGGCGCGGGCCATCAAGGATCACACGCTCGGTCACCTCGACCTCTATCTCGAGGCCTATGAGGAGAAGGTGAACGAGAGCGGCGGGAAGGTGCATTACGCAAGCACGGCCGCGGAGGCGCGCGACACCGTGCTCGCACTTTGCCGCGCCGCGAAGGCCAAGCGCGTCACCAAGGGCAAGTCCATGGTCTCGGAGGAGGTCGGACTGAATGCCCATCTCGAGGGAGCCGGCATCGACGTGGTCGAGACCGATCTTGGCGAATATGTTTTGCAGATCAGAGGCGAGGCCCCGAGCCACATCATTGCGCCCATCGTCCACCTCAACAAAGAGGCGATCGAGGTCGACTTTCGCCGGGCACACCGCGCGTTGCCCTCGACACGAAAGCTCAAGTCCGTCCCCGACCTGGTGGCAGAGGCACGCGCCGTTCTGAGAGAGAGGTTCATCACCGCCGATGTCGGCATTACCGGGGCCAACCTGCTCATTGCCGAGACGGGCACCTCGGTGATCGTCACCAACGAAGGCAACGGCGACCTCACCTCGACCCTGCCGCGCGTGCACATCGTCATCGCTTCGATCGAGAAGATGGTGCCCACGCTCGAAGACGCCTCGACGATCCTCCGCCTGCTCGCCCGCTCGGCGACGGGCCAGGAGATGGCCACCTACACGAGCTTCGCGACGGGGCCGCGCCGCGACGACGACCCTGACGGGCCGAGCGCCTACCATGTGGTCCTGCTCGACAATGGACGGAGCGAGATGCTGGGCAGCGTCTTCCAGGACATGCTTCGCTGCATCCGCTGCGGCGCCTGCCTCAACCATTGCCCTGTCTATGGCGCGATCGGGGGCCACGCCTACGGATCGATCTATCCCGGGCCCATGGGAGCGGTGCTGACGCCGGCGCTGCAAGGGATCGAACACGCACGCGACCTCCCGAACGCATCGAGCTTCTGCGGACGGTGCGAGGAGGTCTGCCCGATGGGCATCCCGCTTCCCAAGATGATGCGGGCGTGGCGGGAGCGCGATTTCGCCAAAGGAGATCCGCCGCTCCGCCAGCGGATCGCGCTCAAGGTGTGGGCATACACCGCGAAGCGTCCGCGTCTCTACCATGCGCTCGCGGGCGCGATCATGCCGTTCCTTGCCTGGCGTGCAGGGCGCAGAGGACGCTTCTCGCGACTCCCGTTCGGCAAATCCTGGACCAAGACGCGCGACCTTCCGGCGCCGGAAGGCAAAACTTTCCACCGCCTCTACGGCAAGGCCAAGCGGAGTTCATCGTCATGAGTTCACCGGAGGACGGCGGCGTCACCACCGATGCGCGCAACAGGATATTTGCGCGCATTCGCGCAGCGCTCGATGTCGATCCCGAGGACCAATCAGGGCATAGAGTCGTGGCCGACCGGCTCAGACGGCATCCCCGAGGCACCATCCCGCTGCGCGCACGCTGTCACGGCGAGCAGGCGATCCGCCAATTTGCCGATATGTTGACCAAGCAAGGCGCCGATTTGAGCCGCGTCGCCAATCCAGCAAAGGCGGTGGGCGCCATCGGCTCTTATCTCGGCTCGAACAACCTGCCGCCTCGCCTGCGCATGGGGGCCGACGCCGTGCTCGCCTCTCTTCCCTGGAAGGAGGCCTGGGATATCGAGCGGAGCTTCGGACCAGCGAGTCCCTCAGACCGGACTTCGCTGTCGCGCGCCGTTGTAGGCGCCGCCGAGACCGGCACGCTGTTCCTCGTGTCGGGCGAGGACAATCCGACCACGCTCGCGTTTCTTCCCGAGACGCATATGGTTCTTATTTCGGCGGCAGATATCGTCGGCTCCTACGAGGAGGCTTGGAACCGGCTGCGTTCGATTTATGGCTCAGGCGCCCTGCCCCGCAGCGTCAATCTGATCGGGGGTCCGTCGCGCACGGCCGATATCGAGCAGACCATCGTTAGGGGCGCGCATGGACCCCGCCGCCTGCATGTGCTGATCCTCGGCTAACGCCAGTGGCGCGGAAAATGTCGCAGATTGGTACGCCTGCGGAAAAAGCCGGTTTGCTTCCGTTCGCAACCCGCTTCGATTAAGGTGCGCCGCATCCTGCCAGGGAGTATGGTTTTCCGGGTCCGGCGGTGAGACCGGTACGGGGTGAACTTTCATGCGTTTTGCCGTCTGGCTGATCGAGCGTCCCCGCTGGTTCAAGCGGACCGTCCTCATCATCAACGACCTCGCGCTGCTCACTATCGCGTTGTGGCTCGCCTACACGCTCAGGCTGAGCAGGCTCTACGTCCCCCCGAGCCTCGACAAATGGATGTTGTTCGTCTCGGCCCCAATCATCGGCGTCATAGTCTTTTATATTCGGGGGCTATACAAGCTCGTGACGCGCTTCATCGGACCGGAAGGCACGACGCGCATCTACTTAGCCGTGATCATCGCCGCGGTCATCTGGGCGCTCGTGGTGCTGATGGCCGGCGTCAAAGACCATCCACGTTCCGTTATCGTCATCTACGCGCTGATTGCCGTGCTGCTTATTCGTCTCAGTCGGCAATGGGCCGGCGCCACCCTACTCAGGCTCGCGCCCGAGCATAAAGGCGTGAGCTTCGATGAGCGGAAACGCGTCATCATCTATGGCGCCGGCACGAGCGGCATCCAGCTGCTGCGTGCGCTGAATGAGACGGGAACTTATAAGACCGTCGCCTTCATCGATTCGAACCCCTCCCTTGCCGGCCAGATGGTGCACGGGGTCAAGGTGCTGAGGCCCGAGAAGATCGGCAAGACGATCGCCGATGAGAACGTGAAGGAAGTGCTGCTCGCCACGCCGTCGGCATTGCGCGGCGAGCGCCGCCTCGCCATCCGCCTGCTCGAGGCCTATCCCGTGGTGGTGAAGACGCTGCCGGCGCTGGAAGAGATCGCCTCTGGTCATGTCGAGGTGAGCGATCTCAGGCCGATCGACGTCGAGGATCTGCTGGGACGCGATCCGGTGACTCCCGATCTCGAGCTGCTCGCCGCCAATGTCCACGGCAAGGTGGTGATGATCACCGGAGCCGGCGGCTCGATCGGTTCAGAGCTCACCCGGCAGCTCCTCCGGCTCGGGCCCAAGATCCTCGTCTTGTTCGAGCTCTCCGAGGTCGCGCTCTACGAGATCTCCATGGAGATCGAAGAATTGAACGAGCGCCTGCACAAGGACGAGGCTGGCGCCGGAGACACGACACGGGTGGTCCAGGTACTCGGCTCGGTGCTCGACCGCAAACTCGTGGCCCGTACCCTCGAGGAACTCGGCGTCGAGGTGATCTATCACGCCGCCGCCTACAAGCACGTGCCGATCGTCGAGGCCAATCCTTTCGCCGGTTTGCAGAACAATACGTTCGGCACGCTCGTGGTCGCAGAGGCGGCAAAGGAGCTCGGGGTCGAACGCTTCGTGCTGGTGTCGAGCGACAAGGCGGTGCGGCCGACCAACATCATGGGTGCGAGCAAGCGGCTCGCCGAGCTGATTCTGCAGGCCTTCGCTCAGGAGCCCCATTCCTCGACGATCTTCACCATGGTGCGCTTCGGTAACGTGCTCGATTCATCCGGCTCGGTGGTGCGGCGCTTCCGCAACCAGATCAAGGCGGGCGGCCCGGTCACGGTGACTCATCCCGAGGTAATCCGATATTTCATGTCGATCCCCGAGGCCGCTCAACTCGTCATCCAGGCGGGAACCATGGCCATCGGGGGCGAGGTATTCGTGCTCGAGATGGGAACGCCGGTGAAGATCGACGATCTCGCCCGCACCATGATCCGCCTTTCGGGTCTCGAGGTGCGCGACGAGGTCCACCCCGAAGGCGACATCGCTATCGAATATATCGGGCTCAGGCGCGGCGAGAAGCTCTATGAGGAACTTCTGATCGGCGAGAACACGACCGGCACCAGCCATCCACGCATCTTCAAGAACTCGGAGCCGATCCTTCCTTTCGAGGAACTTGCCGCCGCTTTGGAGCGCCTCGAAGAAGCGATTCAGAAGCTCGATACGGCCGAGCTTCAGGAGACGCTGCGCGCCACAGTAGAAGGCTATGTCCCGGCAAGTACCGCACATCCGGTTTCTGCCAAGGACGAATGGCAGCCCGCCTCACGCACGCTTCATTGAGGCAATGGCTCTGCCCGGGCTCCTATCTTGGGCCGCAATCATTGCGGTCAGTGCTGCGGTAAGCGCAGGGGCGATCCTGATCTTGCGCCCCATCCTTCTTCGCCATCTCCTCGCGCACCCCAACGATCGCTCCTCGCACAAGACTCCGACGCCCCAAGGTGCTGGGCTCGGGGTCATGCTTGCTTTGCTCGTGGTGTGCGCTTTGGCGGTGCCGCTCTCGCCACAGCCGGGGACGCTGACACTCTTCCCCGTGCTCGCCGCGGCGAGCTTCCTCACCGCGCTCGGAGCCCTCGACGACGCGCACGCCCTTCCCGTGTCATGGCGCTTCATCGGGCAGGCGCTTGCCGCCGTCGCTATCGTTCTGACCCTGCCGGAAGACGTGCGCATCCTGCCCGGCATCCTTCCGCTCTGGCTCGAACGCGCTCTGCTGGTGGTGGGAACGGTCGGTTTCGTCAACGCGGTGAACTTTCTCGACGGACTCGACTGGATGACGGTGGCAGAGGTCATTCCCATCACCCTTGCCGTCGCGGTGCTGCATGCCTTCGGCGTCGTTCCCGCTTGGATCGGCCTTCTTGCGCTTGCGCTCTTCGGCGCCATGCTCGGCTTCGCCATATTCAACAAGCATCCGGCGAGCATTTTCCTTGGCGATGCCGGCAGTCTGCCAGTCGGTCTTTGCCTGTCATTGATGCTGATTTATGTCGCCAAGGTAAGCGTTGCCGCTGCCGTTCTTTTGCCGCTCTACATGGTTGCCGACACCTCCATCACGCTGATCCGCCGCGTCATCAACAAGGAGCCTTTCCTCTCGGCGCATCGCTCGCATTACTATCAGCGCGCGGTGACCGGAGGCCGCAGCGTGCCCCAAGTCACGACACGCATCTTCCTCCTTGGGCTTGTGCTCGCCATGCTGGCAATCGGCGTGGCGCTTTCGCAATCGCTCTTGTCGGATTTCGTGGCGCTCGCGCTCGGTGTGTTCTCCACCGCAGCGACGCTTGACTGGCTCGTGCGAGGCCGTAGGTGAAGGGAACCGTCCTCGTCACTGGGGCCTCGGGATTTATCGGGCGAGCCCTTGTCGCGGCTCTTGCCAGAGAGCGCTATGCGGTCAGAGCAGCGGCGCGTAATCCCGAAGCCGTCCCAGCAGCTGCCGGCGTCACTCGGGTGGCATTGCCGGATCTTGCGCGGCCGGTCGATTGGGCGGGCCTGCTCACAGGTGCCACCCATGTGGTTCATCTCGCCGGCCTCGCCCATTCCCCCGGCGTGCTCCCCGACGACGTTTATAGACGCATCAATGCGCTCGCCGCGGGCGAGCTTGCGGAGGCGGCGGCGCGCGCAAAGGTCGGGCGTCTCGTTTTCGTCTCCTCCGTCAGGGCGCAGGCAGGGCTCTCGGCCGACCATAACATCACAGAGACGGACGCCCCCGCGCCGACCGATGCTTATGGCCGCTCAAAGCTCGAAGCCGAGCAGCTGATCGAGGCGAGCGGCGCCGGCTTCACGGTGCTTCGCCCGGCCGTCGTCTACGGACCTGGAGTCAAGGGCAATATCGCCTCGCTCGCCACGCTCGCCAAAACACCGATGCCGCTTCCCTTCGCCAATCTCGACAATCGCCGCTCCTTGCTTGCGATCGAAAATTTCATCGCGGCAATCTTGCTCGCGCTGCGGTCGGAACGCGCGACGAACGAAACCTTCCTGGTCGCCGATGCCGAGCCCATCAGCGTGGCGAGCCTGGTCGCCGCCATGCGTGAGGGGTTAGACCGACCCCCTCTCCTTGTGGGTGTGCCGCAGGGCGCGGTGAGGCGGCTGATGCGTACCTTCGGCCGGGAGGCCGAGTGGGAGCGTATTTCCGGCAGCTTCGTGATCGATGCTTCTAAGCTGATGGGCATCGGCTGGAGCCCGTCCATCTCGACACATGACGGCATCGTCGCCATGATGCGCGCCGAGGACGACGCTAGCTTGCCCTGAGTGTTTCATAGAGGGCGACGGTCTCCTTGCCGATCGCGTCGGCCGAGAACTTGCTCTCGACGAGAGCGCGGGCATTAGCGGCGAAGCGCTTGCGGAGCTCCGTGTCGCTCGCGAGTTTCTCCATCGCGCCGGCCAACGCCGCGGCATCGTCGACCGGCACGGTGAGAGCGGTCACCCCTTCGATGGCAATCTCGCGGCAGCCCGGAGCGTCCGTGGCGACCATCGCACGCCCGCAAGCTGCCGCCTCGAGGAGGCTCTTAGGGAGCCCCTCGCGCCGCGAGGCGAGCACGGCAAAATTCGCCCGTTGCCAGACCGTCCTGATGTCGGCAACGTGGCCGAGCCACTCGATGCCGTAAAGGCTCGCAAACTCGCGAAGCTGCTCGGGCGCGAGCGAACCCGGATTCTCCTTGTCGCAGTCGCCGGCCAGCAGGAGCTTGAGCGGGACGCCTCGCTTGCCGAGAGACGAGAAGGCCTCGATCAGCGTCGGCACGCCCTTGTCGGCAAGCATGCGGCCGACATAGGCCGCGGTCATAGGCGGCGGCGGCTCCGGCAACGGGGTGAGAAGGCCGGTGTCGACGCCCGATCCTCCGATCAGCACGATGGCGTCCTCTGGCACACCGAGATCGATGACGAAGGCGCGGTCGTCCGGGTTCTGAACCACGATCTTGCTGCGCGTGCGCCTGAGCAGGCGGCTGAGCGCAAAGCGGACGAGGCGGCGTGTTGCCCCGCTCACTTTCGCCTCACCGATAAAGAGGGTGCCGAGACCGGTCAGGCTGTTGACCACGGCGGTGCGGGCAAGCCCAAGACTCGCCGTCGTTCCGAGCAGGACCGGCTTCAGCGAGATGTTGTGGAGGATGTCGGGCTCAAGCTTATCGAGGAGACGCCGGAGCTCACGGACCGCGGCAACGCTGCCGAGCGGCGAGAGAGAGCCCCGGCTCCAGGAGAGCGCATGGGGCACGAACGATTCCCGCTCTATGGCCGCCCTGCCGTCCTTGATGCGAGTTGCGACGTGAATCTCGTAGCCGGCGTTCCTTGCCGCACGAGCCATCGGCAGGCGGTGCGACAAGAAGTACCAGTCTTCGGTCACGACATAGAGCAAGCGGAGAGCCATGGCCCGCGCTTGTATCAGCGAGGCCGCGCTAACGAAACAGCGGTCAAGGGCCGTTCGTACCCAGCATTGTGTCGCGGTAGCGCTCTAGCGCAAAACGCGCTATGTTATCCCTCAAATCAAGAGAGCTTGTTTCGGGGGATCTCCAATGAAGCATCTTCGATTCGTGCTCGCCGTCTGCGGCGCGGCCTGTTTTGCCGCCCCGGGAGGCGCTTACGCTTTCGACGTCGAGGGCGAAAATGCGAGCCTCGAGGACGGTGCCAGCCAATTCGCCACGCCGGTGGATGACTTTATCAAATCTAATGGCGGGGCACGCTCGCTCGCCATGCCGCTTACCGGTAACTCGGACTGGACGGACACTCACATCTCGCAGTACGGGAATTCGATTTCGATTCCGGGGCCGGGAGCCGAGGCACCTGCCTGGACCTACTCCTCTCCGTACTACCAGAAGAGCAACTAGGGCGCGGAAGCCCCGAATCAGGTCTCGAAGTCTCGCAGCGGTGTCATCAGGCACCGCTGTTGCCTTATGAGAATCGCTAGTTGAAGCCTGAGAATCGCGAGCCGAAGCCTTTTTCTCAATCTTGGCGATGCGTTCAGCTAGATGCCCGGCCCTTGCCGCCGTTTAGCAGCCCTTCCTCGCGCCGACCGTCCGGAAAAGCTAGAAAACTCAAGGCGTGGCGGCCCAAGAGGATGTCCTTTTTTGATCCAAGCGTGTCCCAAACGTCACAGCCACCTGCGAGATTATCGGCTAGAGTGAATGCCTTCAGGGGACTTTGGGGGATCAATCCATGCGCCTCTTTCTAGCTTGCGCCAT
>DATHCZ010000168.1:0-14842 GCA_035319265.1 Methyloceanibacter sp.
CGTGGCGGCCCAAGAGGATGTCCTTTTTTGATCCAAGCGTGTCCCAAACGTCACAGCCACCTGCGAGATTATCGGCTAGAGTGAATGCCTTCAGGGGACTTTGGGGGATCAATCCATGCGCCTCTTTCTAGCTTGCGCCATCATCATCACTGCAACGATCGGGCTCGGTGGCTGCTTCGGCCATCATGAGAAGGCCGTGGCGACCCAACCGTTGAAGCTCGGTTAGTCGACTCGGTAACGCCCTTAGTTTTTTCTCCGGCAAATGCCAAAAACCCCGGCCCACACGGGTCGGGGTCTTTTTTGCTCGCCTTATACTCGCTGGGGCTCAAGGCCTTGAGGAGTTCGCTGCTTCGTTAGGAAGCAAGCAGCCGAGCGGCAATTGGCCCGCGCTTCGCTCCCACGAATCAAGAGCCCCGGTCGAGTTGGCTCGACCAGGGCTGAGCAACTAGACGTCTGTGGGCGACAAACCGCAGCAACCTAGACGCGGCGTGTTACAAGATCATCACACGGGCTAATAGCCGTTGGCAGAGTAGCAGGTGTTTGTTTTGCTATCCCACACTTTGCCGGACCTCTCGCACTCGGCCTTGGTTTCACCGGCAAACGCGGATGCGCCCAAAATGGTCATCAGGACCCCGGCAACGATCATGGAAACGAGCTTCATTTCTGACCTCCTCACGAGTTACTCGGCGCCAAACTCCTCGATGTCGCCTGCAACTTTTCGCCTTCGTCTGTAAACAGCACCCGACGCGTCCATATGTGCAGCAATAGGGGATCGGGCAGGTACAAAATCGCGATCACATGATTGCGATCATGATGTAACCGGCCAAAATGGGTGCATGAGTTATTCCCTCAGTGCGCCCCAGTATCGCAAAACCGAGGCCCTGCGCGAGACCGGTCCCAAAAGCGGTCAACTACCTAAGAGATTGAGTTGGTACCGCCGGGTGAATTCGAATCACCGACCTCTTGATCCACAGTCAAGCGCTCTAACCAGCTGAGCTACGGCGGCATACTCCGCGATGCCTCGCCGGGAACCTAAGCGGAGCCAACAGACGTTGCAAGCTTGCGCATACTGATTCGCGCCTGCCGTCTGGCGGCACGCGCCGACGCAAAAAGACCCAGGCTGACGGCCCGGGCCTTTTCACGACTGGCACTGTCACTCAGGGAAGGAAGGACTGAGTTACTTACGCGCTGCCTCGAAGGTCTTGGTCACTTGATGCTTGATCGGCTCCGTAGTGTCGGCGGCGATCTTCGTGGTCAGAGCCCTGATCTCACTTGCCTGATTCGCGAACACATCGAATTGGCTGCGGATGAAGGCCGACTGGAGCTCGACGATCTCGCCGAGCGTCTTAGCGCCAGCGAGCTTCTTGGCGAAGTCGAAGGCAGAATTGAGATTGCGTTGAGCAAGGTCGATCAGCTTGCGATTGAATGCCGTGGCGCCCTGGCCTGCGGCGTCGAAGGACCGCTCAAGCGCGTCGATCGCCTCTTCCAGTTGCTCCTTGCCCCGCTCGTAAGCTTCGCGGGTCTGGTTGACCGTTTTCTCGGCGAGAGCGCGTACGCTCTCGGGAACGGTCGCATCGATCTTCAACGTCTCGAATTCCTTCGCGGCTTTGCGGAATGCATCGCGTGCCTGCTCGGCCGCGGCTTGGGGGGTATAGGTGTTGCTCATGGTGATGACCTCTGCTTGGACTCATTTCGCCTGGGCAGCGGGTTGGTCCATGACGGGGCATGGACCCCCGCAATGTTGTCTTGTTGCACTGCAATATAAATGCTGCGCTGCGGTAGCGCAAGGGGTACGCGGACCTCATCAGCACTTTTTTAGTCGTGATGACGAAGTTTTCGCATTAACCCTATGCAAAAAGGCGAATTCGCCTAAATTTAGTGGCTGAGTCGAGCAAGCGCCCCAAGGGAGGGCGCGTCCGGCTATTGTTGGGCGTCGCACCTGGGCGCGGCTGGGATGAGCTCTTACAGGGTTTTCAGAGTGGGCCCGCCGATGGCCGACCTCAGGCTGCAACGACGGATGGAACAGCTCGATGGTGATCGCGAGGCGCTCGAGCATATCGCCCGGGCGCTCGAGGGCCGGGTTTTGCCGTTGCCGGCTGTCGCTGAGCCTTCGGAGGAGACCATGCAGGGCGTGGAGTTCACGCTCGCTCCGCTTGGCATCAAGCTGTTGCTCGAGGCGATGCCGGCGGCCATTGGGCTGCTCGCACACGGCCGGCTCATCCATGCGAATTCCGCCTTTGCCTATGCCTTCGGCTATCGCTCACTCTCGGAGCTGATCGAGGCGGGCGGGCTTGAAGCGATCGTGCCTCACGGCATGGCCGCTCTCGTGAGCGAAACGGAGGGTAACCGAAGCGCGCCGGTCGATGCGCTGACCCGCTCGCGACGAAAGCTCAGAGTCGCTTTTGCTTCGAGCAAACTCGATCCCGAGGCCGGCCTAATATTGCTTCGTCTCATCGATCAGAAGAGCCTTGATGAGGAGCGTATACCTTCGCAAGCGGAGCTCGACGCCAACGCTGCTTCGCGCCGTCTCGATTTCCTCGCCAAGGTCAGTCATGAGGTGCGCACGCCCTTGAATTCGGTCCTTGGCTTCACCGAATTGATGCTCCAAGAACGTTTCGGTCCAATCGGCAACGACCGCTACAAGGGCTATGTCGAGGACATCCATCAAAGCGGCCTCTACGCGCTTTCGCTCCTCAACGACTTGCTCGACATCTCCAAGATCGAGGCCGGCAAGTTCGAGCTCGATTTCACCGCGGTCGAGGTGCCGGAACTTGTCGAGGATTGCGTCAACAGCCTGCAGCCGCTCGCCAAGCGGTCGCGTATCGTGCTTCGTACTTCTCTCGCCGACAAGCTTCCGTGCATCGTCGCTGATCCGAGGCGCCTTAAGCAGATCCTGCTCAATCTCCTCACCAATGCCATCAAGTTCACCAAGGAAGGGGGTCAGGTGATCGTTTCGGGCACCATGGTCGACGGCGAGCTCCGCCTGCGCGTGCGCGACAACGGCGTCGGCATGACGAAGGACGAGATCGCCTTTGCCATGCAGCCCTTCCATCAGCTCGACACCGCCCCGCGCAAGCAGTCCGGCACTGGCCTGGGGCTGCCTGTCACCAAGGCGTTGGTCGATGCCAACCGCGCACGACTCGTTTTGACGAGCGAGCCGGGGGTGGGGACTTCGGCCGACGTCGTCTTCCCCGCAGAACGGCTGTTCATCTCGGACCTGTCCGATTGACGGCCTCCCTGGCTTTGGGCACTCCATTCTTTACTCTATGCGTTGCGATACATCTCAGTGTAACCAGCACGATTGCTAAATTTCGGGTAAGACTTACCGCCGGATACTTGAAATAATCCAAACCATCTTTCACTGACTACTGCGTTGATAGAGATTAGAAGACTTCTAAGGTTACGGTATTCTTGTTGACATCCCGAGATCGCTACCTTTAATCGAACGATGTCGCTCCCGGACGGCTTCGTCCCGGGGCTCGGCGTCAGGTCCAATACCGGGGCCTTGAACCCCGGCCATTGGAGGAAAAAATGCGATTGCGTATCGTCTGCGCCTTTGCGCTTGCGCTTCTCCTTCCCCTCCCCGCCGCGAGGATCGCCATCGCCGAAGAGGCTGGCGAGGTGAATGTCTATTCCTACCGCCAGCCTTACCTGATCAACCCGCTGTTCAAAGCGTTCACCGAGCAGACAGGCATCAGGGTCAACGTGATCTTCGCCGAGAAAGGTCTGATCGAGCGCATCCAGGCGGAAGGGCGCAACAGCCCCGCCGACGTTCTGCTCACCGTCGATGTCGGCAATCTCACGCAAGCGACCGATGCGGGGATCACTCAACCGATCCAATCTCCAGCGCTCGAAGCCGCCATCCCGCCAGCCTATCGCGCCGCCGACAATCAATGGTTCGGGCTCACGCGCCGCGCGCGCATCGTGTACGCGTCCAAAGAGAGGGTGAAGCTCGACAAGATCACCTATGAAGACCTCGCTGACCCGAAATGGCGCGGCAAGATTTGCATCCGCTCGGGCCAGCACGTCTACAACGTCGCGCTGATCGCCTCGATGATCGCGGCTCACGGCGAGGAATGGACCGAGACGTGGCTGAAAGGCGTGAAATCCAACCTCGCGCGCAAGCCTGCGGGCGACGATCGGCTTCAGGTCAAGGGCGTCTATGCCGGAGAATGCGACATTGCCGTCGGCAATACCTATTACATGGGCGCGATGCTCAAGAACGATAAAGAGCCCGAGCAGAAGGAGTGGGCGAACTCGGTCAACATCATCTTCCCCAACACCGATGACCGTGGCACGCATGTGAACATCTCCGGCGCGGTGGTGGCGAAATACGCTCCGCATAAAGACAACGCCGTCAAGCTGCTCGAATTCCTCGCCTCAGACCAAGGCCAGGAGACGTATGCCGACGTGAACAACGAATATCCGGTCAAGGAGGGCATTCCCTGGTCGCCGCTCGTCAAGTCCTGGGGAGCGTTCAAGCCAGACCCGATCTCGCTCAACGACATCGCCGCGCTGCGCAAGAAGGCGAGCGAGCTTGTCGACAAGGTCGGCTTCGACGACGGCCCGAGCTCATGAGGAACGCGTGATGAGCTTTCACAAGAAGATCGACAGCATGGGCTCCTCTAGGGTCCAGAGGAGTTCACTGCCGCCACGGAGCGGCGCCGAGTGGCTGGTCGGCGTCGGCTTCCGCTGCTGGCTCGCCGGCTACGACACGGGCGATATTTCCTGTTGGGAGCACGGCTGGAACGCTTATTCCCGCGTGCTCGGCGCCGAGCGTGCCAAACGTGCCGTCACCGAGCTCGCCTGTTGGGTGAGGGCGGTGCGCAGTTCGGCGTCGCGCAAGATCGAATATTATCCGTTTGGTTGCGCGGGCTTCTGCGCCGACGAGTGCATGGCGATCTCGCTGATCGCGGCCTCTCAGCACCACCGCTGCCCGGCCATGCGCGCCTGCGCGCTCGCGCTGACAGGCTCTGACCTCGTCGAACCGGTGATCTCGGCCGCCAACGCCTTCGCCGACGCGTTGGAAGAGGCCGATCAGCTTCTGTCGCAAGAGGCGGTCGCGGCGCTCATGATCGACAAGCGCAAGGTCGGTGGAGACGGTCTCACTGAACAGCTCTGACCGAAGACGCGGGCGGGAGTCTCCGCGCGCACCTTTCCGCCGGCGGCTCAAGCGGCTCGTCGAGAGCGGCAATCTCGGGTGGTCGGCGGCGGCCTTTATTCTCTCGCTGATCACGCTTGCGCCCATCATCTCCGTCGCGGCGATCGCGCTTCAGCCGAGCGGGGATACCTGGCCGCATCTCATCGCCAACGTGTTGCCTGGCGCACTCCGCCGCACCCTCGGCCTGATGGCGGGGATCGGCGCCCTCACCCTCTTGATCGGCACGGGAACGGCCTGGCTCGTCACCATGTACCGCTTTCCGGGAAGAAGCGTGTTCCAGTGGCTGCTCCTGCTTCCCCTCGCCATTCCGACTTACATCATCGCCTACACCTATCTCGAGGTGCTCGACTATTCCGGCAGCCTGCAGACGGCGCTGCGCGCAATGTTCGGTTGGCACGATGCCAAGGACTATTGGTTCCCTGACATCAGGAGTCTCGGCGGGGCGATCCTCGTCATGAGCGCGGTGCTCTATCCTTATGTCTACATCACCGCACGGGCGAGCTTCATCGCGCAGTCGGTCTGCGTGCTCGAGGTGAGCCGCACGCTCGGGCGAAGTGCGGCCGAGACCTTCTGGCAGGTGGCGCTGCCGCTTTCGCGCCCGGCACTCGCAGCCGGGGTTGCGCTCGCTTTGATGGAGACGCTCAACGATATCGGCGCGGTCGAGTTTTTCGGCGTAAGGACCCTCACCGTCGCCATCTACGACACGTGGCTCGACCGCAACAGCCTCGCTGGCGCCGCGCAGATCGCCTGCGTCATGCTGATCTTCGTGGCGGCGCTCCTCGTCGGTGAGCGCGCGCTGCGCGCCCGCAGGCGTTTCCATCACACGACCGGCAGGTTTCGCGATCTGCCCGAGGACACGCTTCGCGGGTTTCGTGGGATGCTCGCTTCGCTCGCCTGCGGGTTGCCGATTCTATTCGGCTTCGCGCTGCCGGCTTCAGTGCTCATGCATGACGCGCTCGCCCATGCGGCGGCGGGGCTCGAGCCGGAGTTCTGGGAGGCCGCCCTCAACAGTCTGATGCTGGCCGCCGCCGCCGCGGTGCTTGCCGTCGGCTTCGCCGTGGTGCTCGCTTTTGCGCGGAGACAGACGCGCTCTGAGCTGATTCAGGCCGCAAGCGTCCTCCCGGCCATCTCCTACGCGGTCCCGGGAACCGTGCTCGCGATCGGCCTCCTCATTCCGCTTGCCGGACTCGACAACGCAGTCGATGGCGCGATGCGCTCGCTGTTCGGCATTTCGACGGGACTTCTCCTTTCAGGCACGGCGTTTGCCATCGTGCTCGCCTACACGATCCGCTTTCTGGCCGCCTCGCTCGGGGCGGTCGAGGCCGGATTGAGCAAGATCTCCCGCAATATCGACGCCGCAGCCCGCACGCTCGGCGCCACGGTGAGCGAGACGTTGTTCCGCGTGCACCTTCCTTTGCTCAGGCCCGCGCTCGGCGCCGCAGCCCTCCTTGTCTTCGTCGACTCGATGAAGGAGCTGCCGGCCACCCTTCTGCTCCGCCCCTTCAACTTCGACACGCTTTCAACTCAGGTGTTCACGCTCGCCTCTCTCTATCGCTACGAGGAGGCAGGATTGTCATCGCTCTCCATCGTCGCTGTCAGCCTCGCTCCGGTGCTGCTGCTCCATGGAATCATTGCCAGCAGCCGGCGACCGGTCTCTGCGGGCCCCCTGCCTGCGTCAGAAGCACCCCCCGAATTGGCGTTGCGTATCTCTTGATAACTCAAGAAAATGCGGGAGTTGGGCTCGCCATACGGGGCCAATCGGGTTAGAAAAACCCGGGGCCGTGGCGGTCGGATCAGCGTAGCCTCATCGCAGGCAACGTCAGACGGGTGGATAGGATCGGCATGAAGCCTCGCCAGCTCTCTTGGAAATGGCTTCTCCTCGGCCTTATTGCGTTCCTCCTTGCGGGCATCGCCTTGCTGCCCCGGAAAGTTGGCTCCTCCTCCCAACTTCACGACCGGGTCACTGCCGCTCTTGCCGCCTGGACGGGCGGCGAGGTCAGGCTGAGTGGTCCCCTTCGCCTCCACTATTTCCCCTCGGTCTCGATCAAAGGTCCGTTCGAGCTGACCGACGCTTCGCGCCTCCCGTTGGTGAAATCCATCAAGGCGAAGGACGCCAAGATCACCTTGAATCTGCCCGACTTGTTTCTCGGGCGCATTCGCTTCGATACGATCAGGCTGAGCAAGGCCATTATCACGCTGAAAGAGCCGACACCCCCGCTGAAGCCCGCCGACCACACGCCGCAGGAGCTGGTTGCTAACCTGCTCGCCGGGTCTCCCGTCAATGTGCTCCGCTTCCGTGACGGTGAGATAAATTTGCCGGCCGCCTACGGCGGCGAGGCGATCACCAACTTCAATGCGCGCTTCGATGCGAGCTCGGGACGAGGCACGATGTCGAGCTTCGGCTCTTTTGATTTCCGCAATGAAAACGTCCGCTTCGCGGTCGACAGCGGCGAGCCGTCGGACGCGGCGGAGGGATCCAACGTGCCGATCTCGGCGAGCTTCAGCTCTGACCCGCTCACGGCTAAGCTCACCGGTACGGCCACGCTCGGAGACGGGCTCGAGCTCGACGGCGACATGAACGCCGATAGCGCGGACGGGCGCCGTTTGCTGAGATGGGCTGGAATCGTCGTGCCGGCGGGGACGAGCCTGCAAGGCATCTCCGCCAAGGGCGGCATGCATTGGAACGGCACGACGCTCACCTTCGATGATGGCTCCTTCACGATGGACGGCAACAGCGCCGACGGCCTTCTAGCGGTCACTACCGGCGCTCCGCCGCGCATCGAGGGCACGCTCGCGTTCGACCGGCTGGTGCTCGATCCCTATCTCATTCGAACTGACGCAGGCGAGCAAGCGGCGGCGGACGGGTTATTCGATTGGGCCCTGCTCAAATATCTCGATGCCGACTTGCGCATCTCAGCCGGCGAGATCGTGGCGTTCGCAACCAGTCTTGGTCGCGGCGGATTCACCGTCAGCGCCAAGGACGGGGTGGTGGCGGGCGAGATCGGCGAGCTCGATCTCTGCGATGGATCGGCGTCGGGACGCCTCAATCTCGACTTGTCGCATCGGTTGGTGAAAGCGACCTTGATCGCGAACCTTGCCGACGTGACGATCGAGACTTGTCTTTCGCCGTTCGGGCTTACCATCCCAGTCACCGGCAGCGGCGGCCTGAAAACCGAACTTTCGACCGA
Organism: Methyloceanibacter sp.; assembly: GCA_035319265.1. Classification (GTDB taxonomy): domain Bacteria; phylum Pseudomonadota; class Alphaproteobacteria; order Rhizobiales; family Methyloligellaceae; genus Methyloceanibacter. The sequence continues at coordinate 8,350 of DATHCZ010000168.1, forward strand.
GGGCGTGAACTTCGACGCGCTGGTGCATGGCCTTTCCGGCAATCTCAAGGTGAATTCGCAAGGCGGCACCGTGCCCGTCGATCTTGCCCGCTTACTAACGGCCGCGGCACCCCTCGACGGAGACGGATGGAGCCGCGATGCGCTTACGCCATTTGATGCGCTCGATGCCGATTGCCGCCTCGTTGCTGGCCATATTTCATGCCAAATGTTCAACATGCAGACACGCCGGGGGTTGGTTTCCGGCAATGGTGACGTGGATCTCGGACAGCAAACCTTGGATTGGAACTTGTCGGTCGCAAGCCATGTGGTGCCGGCGAAGGCCTCGCAGTTGAGCGACGGGCCCCCGCCTCGGGTTTCTATTCGCGGACCCTTGTCGCAGCCGATGATCCGGCGGGCTGACAGGCCCGCCGTCGGCGAAGGGTGGCCACAAGCTGACCCGACCGCGGCAGTGTCGCCGCACTGATTGGCGTTAGACCTCTTTCGACTGGAATGACGATGGTGCCCTTGCAACAGAAGCGACATCTTCGCGGAAGCCGCATCAGCGGAAAGAACGCCGGCGCGGTGGCTGGGCCGATCTTGCGCGTTGCAGCGGCGCTCGCGTTCGGATTGGGCTTGGGTGCCGCCGTAGCGAGCGCGGAGGACACGCCCGGCGCGGCCGCAAGCGGTGGCACGCTCAGCGTCGCCACCTGGGGTGGGGCCTACGAGCAATCCCAGGAGATTGCCTATTTCGAGCCCTTCGCCAAGGAAACCGGGACCAGCATCGCGACCCAAATTTACGATGGCTCGCTTGCCAAGATCAAAGCGATGATCGGCGGGGACTCGTCCCCGGTCGACGTGGTCGATCTGTCCTCATCGGCGCTCGGCGCGCTGTGCAACGATGGCCTGCTTGAGACTATCGAGGCTTCCAGCCTCGGCGCGGCGCCTTCGGGTGAAAGCGCCGAGCAAGATTTCTTCACCGGCGGGCTCTCCTCTTGCGGGGTCGCGAGCGTTGCCTGGTCGACAGCGATCGCCTTCGACCGCCAGGCGTTCCCGAAGGCGCAGCCTGGTCAAATCGCTGATCTCCTCGACTTGAAGCGGTTTCCCGGGAAACGGGCGCTCCCCAATAGTCCGCGCTACACGCTCGAGCTTGCCCTCCTCGCCGACGGCGTCGACCCGGCTAACGTTTACACCGAGCTTGCCACGCCCGAAGGCGCCGACCGCGCCTTCAAGGCGCTCGACAAGATCAAGAACGATACGTTCTGGTGGGACAACGCGCAGGAGCCGATCAGCTGGCTCTTGGAGAAGAAAGCGGTGATGGCGGCGGGATATAGCGGTCGCATCTTCCGCGCCGCGGTCGGCGACAACAAGCGCTTCGGCGTGATCTGGGACGGGCAAGTCTATGACCTTGATCTTTGGGCTATTCCCAAGGGGGCCAAGAATAAGGATGGGGCCAAGCGCTTCATCGTCTTCGCCTCGGACCCGGCACGGCTCGCGGCACAGGCCGAACTCATCGCCTACGGACCGATGCGCAAGTCGGCGCTTCAACTCGTGGGCAAAAATCCCGTCATCAATGTCGAGATGAAGGATTTCCTGCCGACATCGCCTGACAATTTCAAGAAGGCACTCAGATTCGACGAGACATGGTGGAGCGCGCACGGCGAAGAGCTTACCAAGCGCTTCCAGGAATGGCGTGGACCTGGCGATGGAAAGCCGCACGAGCCGAAGCCTGAAGAGGCGGATGCGAAAGCGCCGATCTCGACTGCTGCGCCTTAGAGCTTCGCCTCGAATACCCACGTCGCGGAACGTCAAAGTCGATCTTGCGCTGTGGCGAGCTCACCACAGCGTTCGGCGCGATGCGATTTCGGACGGTCCACAACACCGAAAAAGAAAATGCGGGTAAGACCGAACTCCTATTTGATCGGCTGTCGTCTTCGTGTCATGCTGATGCGTGGAGAGAGTCTTCCGGTGTTCAACCTGGAGACATCGCTCTTACACAGGATGCACGATCCAAGAGCGCGGTGCCGCCTAATCGATGTGGGGATTTCCAGTCGGCGTTAAGGGCGAGCAGTTACGCTAAGGCCAAGCACTGCCGGAGCGGGGCCGGCAGTGCGATTTGGCATAAAGTCTACCTAAGACTGTTTGGTTAGAACGTTCGGTAGACGCCGAGCGCGACATAGCTGCTCGGATCGTCCAACAGATAGTTGCCGGTGAAGCCTCCCGAAAGGGTGAACTCGGTGTCGCGCAGATTCAACCGGACGAAACCACCGCCTTTGCCGGCATTGTATTCCTCATTGCCCAGCGCTCCACCTTCCAAGCCGAGTGCGAAATGCGGCCGCACACGGAAACCCACGCGCGCAAGCGAGTAGTATTCCTGGAAGGCCGTGCCATAGGAGGCATCAGCCGAGACGAACAGCTTGGGTGAGACGTCGAGCCAGGTCTCGGTCGTGAGCCAGAGCCCGATCTCGCTTCCCTGCACCGAATTGTTGGGATCGTGCGGGGAGATATGCTGGTCCTCGGCCTCGATGCCGGCAAACAGCTTGGCGATGAACGGCCCCTTGCGGAACTGATAGCCAGCGAGCGCGGCAAGGAACGCATCTTGGCCGTCAAACGTCGTCGGCACATAGACCCCGTCGGTCAGCAGTGTGCCATCGTAGTGGTACCGTCCGAAGCTTGCGACCGCGCGGAGTCTGAAGCCAGGCTCATACAATCCCTTGCCCAGGGCAGTGCCGCCGCCCACATAGACGCTGGCATAGTTGTCGCTCGCTTCGACCCCGGTGAAGATCTCGGCGTTGGGTTCGACGGATTGCGCGGAAGCTACTGGGGCGAACAGGCAGAGGATCAGGGACGCGATTCCCCCAGCCCGGCTCGCGCGAAGCCAAGTCTCGACAACTATCTCGCGTTGCCCCCACATGGCGGACACTCGCCGCCGCATCGCATCCGACTATGCTGCATGTTCCGCATGCGGACTACGCCAGGTTAGGCAACAAAATGATGTGCAACCCTATACACCGCAATCTCAGGTGGAGATTTGGCGGGTAAAGCGTGATTTGTTCTACACAGCGTTGAAGAGAAATGAGACCCGACAAATTCGAGTCCTGGCTGACGGTTGACGCCAAGGGCCTCTATTGCCGCCCCGGCGGTTTCCATATCGATCCATATGCCGGGGCAAAGCGCGCCATCGTCTCCCATGGCCATTCGGACCATGCGCGGCCCGGGCACCAGCACGTGCTCGCGACGCGCGAGACGCTGGCGATCATGCAACAGCGGCTGGGATCGGCGGCCGGCCGGGGTACTCAGGCGGCGGCCTATGGCGAGAGGATCGAGATCGGCGATGTCGCGGTAACTCTGGTTCCGGCGGGCCATGTGCTCGGCAGCGCGCAGGTGGTGATCGAGTGGAAGGGCGCGCGCGCCGTCGTGTCCGGCGACTACAAGAGAAGCGCCGATCCAACCTGTCGCGCGTTCGAGCTCGTCCCGTGCGACCTCTTCATCACCGAGGCGACCTTCGCCCTGCCAGTATTCCAGCATGGCGATGCCAGGGCAGAGGTGGCGAAGCTGCTCAAGTCGAGGAGCCAATTCCCCGAGCGGGCGCATGTCGTCGGTGTCTATGGGCTCGGCAAGTGTCAGCGGCTGATCGCACTCCTGCGCGAGGCGGGCTACGACCGGCCAATCTATTTGCATGGCGCTCTTACCGGCTGCTGTGCGCTCTACGAGACGTTCGGCATCGAGCTTGGCGCGATGAAGGCTGCGACCGGCGCGACGCGCGAGGAAATGAAGGGCGAGATCGTGCTCGCGCCACCGAGCGCGATCGCCGATCGCTGGTCGCGGCGGCTGCCCGATCCGATGACGGCATTCGCCTCGGGGTGGATGCGGGTGCGGGCACGGGCCCGCCAGCAGGGCATCGAGCTGCCCCTGGTAATTTCCGACCATGCCGATTGGGACGAATTGACGAAGACCATTGCCGAGACCGGCGCCGGCGAAGTCTGGGTCACGCATGGGCGCGAGGATGCGCTTCTGCATCACATCCAGACGACGGGCCGCAAGGGCCGGGCGCTCGCTTTGATCGGCCGCGAGGACGAGGATCAGTGAAGGACTTCGCAGGCCTCCTTGACCGGCTCTCTTACACGCCTTCGCGCAACGATAAGCTCAAGCTGCTTGCCGATTATTTCGCGACCGCGCCGGATCCAGACCGGGGCTACGCTCTTGCCGCGCTCACCGATGGATTGTTTTTCAGGTTGCCTCTTCGCCGCATCCTGACCGAGATGCTTGCGTCACGCGTTGATCCTGTCCTGTTCGATCTCTCCCGCGACTATGTGGGCGACACCGCGGAGACGATCGCGCTCATCTGGCCGGCCAAGATGGAGACAGCTGAGCCGCTCCGCCTCGCGACGGCGGTCGAGATGGTGCAATCGGCGTTGGCGATGGAGGTTCCTTCGCTGCTTGCGGGCTGGCTCGACCGGCTCGACGCGACGGCGCGCTGGGCGCTGCTCAAGCTGCTGACTGGCGCGCTTCGCGTCGGAGTCTCGGCGCGGCTAGCCAAGACTGCGCTCGCCGAATGGTCGGGCGTGCCGCTCGCGGAGATCGAGGAGGTGTGGCATGGGCTAGAACCACCCTACCTTCCGCTCTTCGCTTGGCTCTCAGGCAATGCCCCGCGGCCCGAGAGTGGCGAGGCGCCGGTATTCAGACCGCTAATGCTGTCGCATCAGATCGAGGATAGGGAGTTGCCCGGTGTCGCGCCGACGGACTTCGTGGCGGAATGGAAGTGGGACGGGGTCCGCGTTCAGGCTGCGCACCAAGGCGGCGAGAAACGCCTCTTTTCGCGCACCGGAGACGATATCTCGGGCGCGTTTCCCGACGTGATCGAGGCGCTTCCGGAAGGCGTGGTGCTCGACGGGGAATTGCTGGTGATGCGGAACGGCGAGGTCGCCCCGTTCAACGACCTGCAGCAGCGGCTGAACCGGAAGACGCTGACTCAGACCATGTTGAAATCGCATCCGGCCCATATCCGCCTCTACGACATGCTGTTCGAGGGGGATGAGGATTTGCGCCCGCTCCCCTTCACCGAGCGACGGGCGCGGCTCGAGGCCTGGTATGGCGCAAACACCCCGGCGCGGACCGACGTCTCGCCGATGATCGATTTCGCTTCGATCAGCGAGCTCGAGGCATTGTGGGCCGGGGCGCGCGAGACGGGCATCGAGGGGCTGATGCTCAAGCGGCGCGACAGCCCCTATATCGCCGGGCGCCCCAAGGGTCATTGGTACAAATGGAAGCGCGCGCCGCTCACGCTCGATGCAGTGCTCATGTATGCGCAAAGGGGAAGCGGCAAGCGTTCGTCTTATTATTCGGACTATACGTTCGGCGCTTGGCGCAGGTCCGAGAACGGAGAGCCCGAGCTCGTGCCGGTCGGCAAATCTTATTTCGGCTTCACGGATGAGGAGCTGAGACAGCTCGATGCCTTCGTGCGTAATCATACGGTCGATAGTTTCGGCCCCGTCCGCCAAGTCGAGCCAAAGCTCGTGTTCGAGGTGGCATTCGATTCGGTGCATCGCTCAACGCGGCACAAATCGGGCGTGGCCATGCGCTTCCCGCGCATCCACCGCATCCGCTGGGACAAACCGGCCGAAGAAGCCGACCGGCTCGAGACGCTGCAAGCGATGATCGTCGAGTAGAGACGAACCATGGGGCGCGAGGCTTCGAGTTATGAGGTTGCCGGTCTCACCTGGGACAGAGTCGGCGAACGCCTGGCTGCCGGAACGCGAGCAGTTCTGCCAATTGGAGCCGGCGCCAAAGAGCATGGCTTGCACATGCCGATGGCCACCGACCGGGTCTTTGCCGATTATTTCGCGCGTGTGCTCGCCGAGAACACCGATGCGCTGATCTGGCCGACACTCACCTATGGCACCTATCCGGCTTTTGTGGCCTACGCGGGAAGCATCAGCCTCAACGGCCAGACTTTCACAGCGCTCGTCACCGAAATCGCCGACGCCATCATCAACTCCGGCGCGAAGTCCCTCTTCATCCTCGACACCGGGCTTAGCACGATCGCTCCAGTCGATGCGGCGATCCGGGCATCGTGCCACCCCTCGCGTGTCCGCCACGTAACCATCTTTCGCGGACCTCGCTTCCTCACGACCGCTCACGATCTCATGCGGCAACCTTATGGCAGCCACGCTGACGAGATCGAGACGTCACTGATGCTGGCCATTGCACCCGAGTTGGTCGATATGACGCACGCTAGGGCCTCCCCGTTCTCAGCCGCCGGCCCAACGCCTGGGCCGCTTTTACCTGAGGATCAGCACTCGACGAATTACTCGCCAAGCGGAAGCTATGGCGACCCAACGCTGGCGTCGGTTGACAAGGGGACACGCCTTCTTGCAGCTATCCTCGAAGATCTGATGGAAGAAGCGACAGCGAAATAGAGAGGTCAAGCGATGAGGGTCATGCTCCAGACGATTTTTCCGACCGAACCGTTCAACGAATTGGTCAAGAGCGGCAAGATCGGCACGATCATTCAGAG
>DATHCZ010000169.1:0-2227 GCA_035319265.1 Methyloceanibacter sp.
CGGACCCGAAGGCTCCGCAGCGTGTCTGGGTGCATTGGGTCGTGTTCAATCTGCCGCCCGAGACGAAAGGGCTTGCCGAGAACGCCTCAGCAGCGGGTCTTCCTCAGGGAGCGGTGCAGGGCGTGAATGACTTCCAGCATAGGTCCTATGGTGGCCCGTGCCCACCGATCGGGCGGCATCGCTATTTCCACAAGCTCTATGCGCTCGACGTGACGCTGCCCGCCAAGGCTCTCGGCAAGGCCGAGCTCGAGGCAGCGATGCAGGGCCACGTGCTGGGCAAGGCCGAGCTCATGGCCACCTATCAAAAGGGCGATCCGTAAGCCTCAGATGGAGGACATCCTCCCCCTATTCGCGCTCGGCGTGACCTTCCTTGCGGTGTACGGGGCGCAGGCCTTGGCTATCCGCAAGGGCCGCTCCCGGCTGGGCTGGATGTGGGTGGCTGCCTTACTTGGGCCAATTCCGCTCCTCATCTTGCTCATCCTTCCCTCGAAGCTTCGCTTCGAGCAGACTCCCGGCTCATGAGCGTTACACCAAAGTCCTTCCCCTTGACTGACCATCAGCCATCGGCACAGTGAGGCTATGCGCAAACCCTCCTTCCTCGCCTTGTTCTCCACCTCCACCTCCGCCGTCACGTCAATTCTCGGCCTCGCCGCGGCGCTCATCTTGGCGCCCACCGCGCTCACGCCGAGCGCCTATGCCGCCGGATGCGCGAGCCCGGCGACCTTCCCCACCTGGCTGCAAGGCTTCAAGAAAGACGCCATAGCCCAAGGCATCTCGCCGCAAGTCGTGTCGGAAGCGCTGGATGGGTTGACGTACGACCCCTCCGTGATCGCCAAGGACCGCGGTCAGGCCGTGTTCGCGCAGAGCTTCCTCCAGTTCTCGGGCCGCATGGTCAACGGCAACCGGCTCAGCATGGGGTCGGCCTTGCTCAAGAAGAACGCGGCGACCTTCGCCAGGATCCAGCAGCAATACGGCGTGCCGGGTCCGGTGCTGGTCGGCTTCTGGGGGCTCGAGACCGATTTCGGCAAAGTAATGGGCAACATGGATACGCTGCGCTCGCTCGCCACGCTCGCCTTCGATTGCCGGCGTCCCGACGAGTTCAAGGAGCAGCTGATGGATGCCTTACGCGTCATCCAGCGCGGCGATCTCAGCCCTAGCGAGATGCACGGGCCGTGGGCCGGAGAGGTGGGCCAGTTCCAATTCGTGCCGAGCGTCTACTACAAATACGCCGTCGATTTCGACGGCGATGGCACCCGCAATCTGATCAGCGATACGCCCGACGCGCTCGCTTCGGCGGCGAACTATCTCAATGGCCTCGGCTGGCAGCCCAATCAACCGTGGATCGAGGAAGTGCGCGTGCCGGCCAATCTCCCCTGGGATCAGGCCGACGTCACCATCAAGAAGCCGCGCGCGTTCTGGGCGCAGCACGGCGTGACTTATGCCAGCGGCAAGCCGATCCCTGCCGACAACGTCCAGGTCGGGCTGCATCTGCCAATGGGCCGGAACGGCCCCGCCTTTATCACTTATCCCAATTTCGACGTCTATCTCGAGTGGAACAAGTCGCTCGTCTATTCGACGACCGCCGCTTATTACGCGTCGCGCCTTGCCGGTGCGCCGCCGCTCAGCCAAGGCAATGCTCCCGTCGAGACGTTGAGCCTGCCGGAGATGAAGGAGCTGCAGCAGCTTCTCGCCAAGCGCGGCTTCGATGTCGGCAAGATCGATGGCGTCGTCGGCGCGAGCACGCGGGATGCGATCCGCGCCATGCAGGTCAAATACGGACTTCCCCCCGACGGCTATCCGAGCGAAGAGCTGTTGGACCGCATGCGCAACGGGTAGGTCCTGGCTTCGCTCATGAGATGGACAGCGACCTCGGCCCGCTGACATAGGGGTTGTTCGACTCGAAAAACCGGCGCTTGCGATGGACCTCGCGGGTCAGGCCGATGCGCGTGCTGCTACGGACTGGACCGATACGCCGTGCTGCCGTGCCGAGCCAAAGAGCTTCCCCGGCACAGAGATCGACGCCGTCATATCGCTTGTCGACGTGCATGGCTTGGGCGAGGCGTCCGGGGCCGCGCGCAAGATCGCGAGCACGCGTCACCTTGCGAAAGCGCTGCATGATCTCGATGCCTTCGAGAGGTTCCAGCGCACGCAAAAGCACGCCCGCGCCGACGCCTGGTTCCTCGCTGCTGACGTTGACCATGAAGGAAGAGCCATAGGTGAAATAGAC
>DATHCZ010000170.1:0-8807 GCA_035319265.1 Methyloceanibacter sp.
GCACCCCCTTGCAGCACCTTGCACAAGAAGGCCCCTCCCGGCGCGAGAATGGTCTCGGCGAGATCGAGAGCCGCCTCGACCAGGCCCATGATGCGCATGTGGTCGGTCTGCTTGTGGCCGGTCGCGGGCGCATGCATGTCGGACAGCACGATATCCGCCGGCCTGCCCCCTAACGCGTCGCGAATGCGATCGGCGGCCTCCGGGTCGGTCATATCGAGATGAAGTTGGGTGACACCCGAGATCGGCTCCATCTCGGTGATGTCGACGGCGATCACCCGTCCCTTTCCCGCCATTAGCTGCACGCGCTGCGCGGCGATCTGGCTCCAGCCGCCCGGCGCTGCGCCCAAATCGACCACGCTCATGCCGGGTCTGAGCAGGAGATATTTGTCGTCGATCTCGGCAAGTTTGAAGGCGGCGCGCGAGCGGAATCCCCGTCTCTTCGCCTCCTCGACATAAGGATCGTTGAGCTGGCGCTGCAACCAGCGGGTCGAGGCGATCTTCCGCCCCTTGGCGGTCTTGACCCTGACCGCAAGCCGGCGGGTGCCGCTCGGACCTTCTCCAGAACGCCCTTTCGGTGGCCTTACCATATGTTAATGAAGCCCCTTCGCTGCTCAGCCTTGACCTTAGAGCTCCCCTCACCCCATGTGCGTCATATCGGTCGTCTCTGACGCATAATCTCGTCCGAAAACTCTGCAATTATTCGGGATCATGCTCTAACACCTGCCATATGCCACGCTATTTCGTCACCCTCATCGTCGCCGTCGCCCTCTTCATGGAGACGATGGATTCGACGGTGATCGCGACCTCCTTGCCCGCCATCGCCGCCGATCTCCACCAGGACCCGATCGCGCTCAAGCTCGCGCTCACGTCTTACCTCCTGTCGCTCGCCGTGTTCATCCCCTTGAGCGGTTGGGTCGCCGACCGCTTCGGCGCGCGCAAAGTCTTCCGCGCGGCCATCGTCGTGTTCACGCTCGGCTCAGCCGCCTGCGGCTTCGCGCACGGGCTGGCCGATTTCGTCCTGTTCCGCATCATTCAGGGCATGGGCGGGGCGATGATGGTGCCGGTCGGACGGCTGGTGATCCTGCGCACCGTGCCGAAATCGGAGCTGATCTCGGCCCTCGCCTGGCTCACCATCCCGGCCTTGATGGGGCCAGTAATCGGACCTCCGCTCGGCGGCTTCATCACCACCTTCTTCTCCTGGCGGTGGATCTTCTGGATCAATATCCCGGTCGGCGCTCTCGGCGTCTACCTCGCCACGCGCTACATCGCCAATATCCGCGAGGAGGGTCTCCCCCCGCTCGACGCGAAGGGCTTCATCCTCTCGGGCATTGGGCTCGCGGGCCTCGCCTTCGGCTTCACCACGATCGGACAAGGGCTCCTTCCACCGGCCGTGGTACTCGCGCTGTTCGCGGCCGGAGGGATCGGCTGCTGGCTTTATGTGCGCCACGCGCGCACCGCGCCCGCTCCGCTGCTCGACCTCGATCTGCTCAAGGTCGATACCTTCTTCGCCAGCGTCGTCGGCGGCTTCCTCTACCGCATCGGCGTCGGCGCCATGCCGTTCCTGCTGCCGCTCTTCCTGCAACTGGGGTTCGGCCTCACCCCGCTCCAGTCGGGCATGCTCACTTTCGCCAGCGCCGTCGGCGCCGTCGCCATGAAGGCAACGGCAGCGCCCATCATCCGCCAGTTCGGCTTCAAGCGCGTTTTGGTCGCCAACGCCGTGATCAGCAGCTGCTTCATCGCCGCCGTTGCTTTGTTCACGGCCGGAACGCCGCACATCGTGGTTCTCGCCGTGCTGCTCGTCGGCGGCTTCTTCAAATCGCTCGAATTCACCAGCATCAACTCGATCGCCTATGCCGATATCGACACCAGGACGATGAGCCGGGCGACGAGCTTTGCCAGCGTCGCGCAGCAGCTCGCGCTTTCCTCCGGCGTCGCCGTCGGCGCGCTCGTGCTCGAGTTCGAGCGCATGGGGCGTGCGGATACGACCGTCGTGGCCGGCGACTTCACACTAGCCTTCATGCTCGTGGCCGTGATCGCGGCAAGCTCGGTCTTCATCTTCGCCATGCTGCCGAAAGAGGCCGGCGCCAGCCTGTCGGCTCGCTCGCACCAGGTTGCCGTTCGCGAGGAGCCGGCCTCGGCCCCGCAGGCGTAGCTCAGCCGAACCGGCTCATAGACTTAAGGATGACGTCCCCTGCGGTGATGACCGTCCTCGGCCATGAGCATGGCGAGGATGCCTTCGCGCAAACCCCGGTCTGCGACACGCAGGCGCTGGCACGGCCAGGTCCTCAGCAGAGCTTCGAGAATGGCGCAGCCGGCGAGCACTAGGTCGGCGCGCTCATGTCCGATACAGGGTTGAGCCACACGCTCGGCGTAGGACATTGAGATCAGATTGTTGGAGACCGCGCGCACGTCTTGAACAGTGAGCCAGCAGCCGTCGACACGCGAGCGCTCGTAGACGGGGAGCTTGAGGTGAATGCCGGAGATCGTGGTGACCGTCCCCGAGGTGCCGAGGAAATGGGCGCGGGATCGCGCGATTTTTGCGCCGAAGCGATGTTTCGCTTCGAAGCTTTTGATGGCCGCCACCACGTCGGCCACCATCGCCTCGTAGCCTTCACGCGACACCTCGCGCCCACCATGACGCTCGGCAAGATTGACCACGCCGATAGAGAGCGAGGTCCAAGCGGCGATGCAGTTCTGCACGTCGACCCGGTCATGAAGGTCGCGCCGGTGGGGATGCCCTAGCTCGGCGAGATTGAGCCAGATCAGCTCCGAGCTGCCGCCGCCGATATCGAACACGAGCGTCCAGTCGCAATTGCGGTCGATCAGCGAGGCGCAGCCCGACACCGCGAGCTTCGCCTCGGTTTCCTGTGTCACGATCTCGATTTCGAGCCCCGTCTCGCGGCGCACGCGCTCGATGAACTCACCGCTGTTGGCGGCGATGCGGCACGCTTCGGTTGCGATCAGTCGCGAACGCGTCACCTGGCGGCGATGCATCTTGTCGGCGCAGACCTTGAGCGCATCGATGGTGCGCGTCATTGCCGCTTGTGAAAGCTGGCCCGAACTCAGCACGCCTTCGCCGAGGCGAATGATTCGCGAGAAGGCGTCGATGACGAGAAATCCGCGCCGCGACGGTTTGGCGATCAAGAGGCGACAATTATTGGTGCCGAGATCGAGCGCGCCGTAAACGGAATGGATCTTGGGCCGCGGCTCCGCGCCCATATCTTGTCTGCCCTCGGCTGCCCCCAAGCTGCCATCTGCACCCGACGGGCGAATGGCCGGCGCATTCGATCGCGCCCGGACTGCGGCGTGCGTCGATCCTCCGCCGTCGCTTGTCTCGCTCCGCTTGGCCTTGAGCTCACGCGAAGCTATGGCAGCCGCGCGGGCATCGCCGCTCGGCCCATTCACAGTGCTTAACCTCGAAACCCCGGAGGCTGCCGACACCATGCGCTCGGTCAGCGGCCTCGGCATTGGTCCTATTTGTCTAATCTATCAAGCTCTTGTTGGAGGTAAAGTAGCTTTTCCCTCATGGCGGTAAGATTCCCGAAACGGGCCGGGAATCGGGGCCGGGAGCCTCGCCGCAAGCATCGCGCTGGGCCACGCCAACCAGGTCTGCCCTTGCAGCAGGCTATCGATCTTGCTTGGATTTGGGCGGCGTCGACGATCCCTCGGGAGGGCAGCGTGATGAATGAGCGCCGCGCTCAGCGAAGCGCCCTACGATTTGCGGCACTCGCCGGAGGTTTCGCCGCGTGGCTCGGCACCGCCGCGATTGCGGCCGAAAGCACCGCGGAGCCCGCGCGTAATGCGCAGCTGCTCGACAAGCTCGTAGCCTCTTATCCGGACTTCCTTGCCTCTCACGATGCGAACACGCTCATCTGGAAGGACGGAACGACGATGGCCTTCGACGACGGCAAGGGCGAGAAGGATTTCGAGACGCGGCTCGAACATGCCGACCTCGAGGATCAGTTCTACGCCCCCTACCCCGTCGGCCGTACCGGCATTCCACCCGGTGTCGACATCGATCCGGGGCGCGTGCGTTATGAGCCGTTCTTCGCCAAGATGTACGGCGACTGCAAGAAAGGCGAGGTAACGAAGAAGCTGGTCGATGTCGTCTGGCTGCCGAAGCATGGCGGCAAGAAGATCACGATCACCAACGTGAACGGCGTTGCGGAGAAGCTCAAGGCGGTCTCGACCGAGCTCGACGCGTTGCCGGACAGCTTCGTCAAATATCTCACCCCGCCGGGGGGCACCTATAATTGCCGCATGATCGCCGGCACCGATAGGCCGAGCGTGCACGGCGACGGCGCGGCCATCGACATCAATGTCGCTTGGTCGGATTATTGGCGAAACCACCAGCCGGTCGCCGGCAAATATCCCTACAGAAACCGCATCCCTTGGGAGATCGTCGACATCTTCGAGAAGCACGGCTTCATTTGGGGCGGCAAATGGTATCACTATGACACAATGCATTTCGAATACCGCCCCGAGCTGCTGCCCTGAGACGAAGCGTGCGGCAAAGACATGGTAGAGATGCGTAAGACGCGCCCGTAGCTCAACGGATAGAGCACCAGACTTCGAATCTGGGGGTTGCACGTTCGAGCCGTGCCGGGCGCACCAACTAGCTCGATGGGACAGAACGCGCTTCGCTCGACGACCTACGAACACGGTATGCGTCGGTATATGGGCTCTAGACCAAGGGCCAACTGCCCTCCGGGCAACCGCGCCTATAACCTGCCTTAAGTGAATATTTACCAAGACCGAGCGGTTGGCCTGATCGCTTGCTGACGGCGAAAGCGCGGCTGGCTTGGCCTTTGCATTGCTCTGTTCTGACGGCGGGAGGAACAAGAGCCTTGGAGGAGCAAAGCGTATGAGTCTACCCCTGATCGTGACCCACCCATCAACGATATTCCATGATGGGCTGCGTCAACTGTTTTCGGCCAAGTCCGGGTATCGTCCAGTACGCATCACGACCGCTCTGACCCCTGATTTGGAGTCCTATATCGGAACGCTCGAAAGCTGTGTTTGGCTGGCCGGCGTCGAAAGCTGCACGTCCACCATAAACCCGCTCATTCGCAGACTTGTCGCCGCCAATCCCAACGTTAAGGTGGTTGTCCTCTCTGGGACGATCGAATCCGCGGACATCATGTCTGCCTTGCAAGCGGGAGCCTGCGGATTTCTGTGCCAAAATATTCCTGGCGAAACGCTCCTCAGATCCCTCGAATTGATCACGCACGGGCAAATGATCGTGCATGCGCAAGCCGTTTGGCATCAGGCGATGGCCAAAGAACAACAGCCAACGAGCGGGGTCGATGGCTCTGCCGACTATGGCAATCGTCAGCTCGTCGGCCAAGTCCCGCCGCTATCTCCCCTGGGCAACGGCACCAGGGCGAACGATCAACCGACGAGCGACGTTCCGTCCTTGTCTCGGCGCGAGACGCTCATCCTGCGCATGCTCATGCAGGGCTCATCCAACAAAGTCATCGCCAGGACCTTGGTCATCACCGAGTCCACCGTAAAGGTCCACATGAAGGCAATCTTGCGTAAGCTCCGCCTCCAAAATCGCACGCAAGCAGCACTGTGGGCGCGCAACAACGTCAACGAGGGGAATTTTAGCGAGTTAACCGGGAATTCCACGCATTGAAATTCGTGGCGCCCTTGGACTTCGACGAGCGCCGCCCGCGTGTTCAAGGCGACTTGCAACCGGCTTATGTGTAGATTGCCGAGATTCGAACGGATGCTCAGGCTGTGATTCGTCGGAAACGGAACTCTGCCGTCGAATCGGGGTTTGGAGGGGACATGGACGAAAAGATCTCAGGCCTGTTTAGGGAATGGCTCGCGGCGTTCGAGGCCGCGCAGACGTCGTCGGATGAGGAATCAATAGCGAAAGCACAGACCGTGCTGTCGGATATTGAAACCCGCCTTGCCGAGACCTCGGCGGAAGGTGTGCAGGGCTTGGCGGTCAAGCTTGGCCTACATTGCTTCCTCAATGATCACGCTGATGCCGCCAGCGCTCAGTCGGAATCGGCGTACCGGGACCTCGTGCGTCTAACGGGCCTTGATCCCGCTAAAGAGATTGCCTCTCGCTTCGATAAGAAGGCGGCCTGATAAGCAGGCCTCCTGCTACGCCAGCGAGTGGCTCGAGCGCAAGAGGTCGGTCATCCTGACCAGCTCAGCGACGGACTTTGCGTGCGTCTTTCGCATACCGTTCGCCCGATGCACCTTCACCATGACTTCGCTGATCCCGAGATCCGCCGCGATTTGTTTGTTCAATCGCCCCAACGCCACATGCGAAAGCACTTCTTTCTCGCGCACGCTCAATGAGCCGAAGCGTTCGCGCAGTGTGGACAGTGAACCCTCCTGCTCGCGTCGGGCGCGATCTCGGCCAAGAGCCGCATACACCGCATCGAGCAGATCCTGCGTGCTGAACGGCTTGGCGAGAAAATCAACCGCCCCTGCTTTCATGGCCCGGACGGCCATTGCGATGTCTCCGTGGCCACTGACGAACACGATCGGAACTTGAATCTCAGCCTTGGCGAGTTCCTCCTGCAGCTTGAGACCGCTCATCTCGGGCAAGCGCACATCCAGCACCATGCAACTTGGCGAATCCGGTATCGCGCTCTCGAGAAATGCAGCCGCCGACCCATAGGGGATGACCTTGAGTCCGACCGACTCCAGGAGCTCTTTTACGCTTGCGCGCACCGCGGGATCATCGTCGACCAAAAATACGATCGACTCACTTGGCGCAGTTTCACTCACGGCTTGCGATGTCACTTTTCAGAACGGACCAGCAGTTTTCACCTTGGGTCGAAAATCAAATCGGGCGCACATCGCGCGCTAACGCGCGTTGCGTGCCCTCGGCTTCGTCGAGAGGAATTGTAGCCTCCAGTCGTTGCGCCGGAAACCTCGCAAAGCGCAGGCCAATAGGGCCAACCGGTTCGTCAGGCGAATGGCAAATCTATCGGGAAACTTGCCCATGCGGCTTGCCGAGGGCGTTTCAGGGTCTGCAAGTGTGGCCTTGCTCGCGCCCATTACCGAGGTTGGCTCTTGCCATCGCCTCACGAGCGAAATTGATCACTCTGCAATACCAATTCTGCATGTCTTTCTTCGCCTGAAGACTGGAACGTAGAGACCAAACCGCATTTTTCGACGACCCAAGCTCAATTCCCCGAAAGATTGCTTGTCGAGATCGCAAACGAGATTCTTTGTCCGAGCGATCCGCATCAGTTTGGAGCACTGATATTCTCGATCTCCTTCGACGAAGAGGACCGTTCCTCGTTGCAGGAAAGCCCAGTCCTGCGTCGCCGGCAGACGCCCGTCGACGATGATCAGGTCGAAGTGGATGTCGGGTACCGATCCGCCCGGGGCAATAACCGTGAGCCTAGGCTTGAACTCTTCGGGGATATTCCGCTGAAGCTGGGCGAGACAAAACGGATTGGTCTCGAAAGCAACCACATTGAGCGGAGGATCGCGCCCACTGAGCAGGAGATACGTGAGAGTGCCAATTCCGGCACCAAACTCGAGCACAGTCTTGGGCCGATGTCTTCTGACGACGGCCGATAGGCAGGCAACGGCTCGCGTCGTGGCGATGTGCTGGGCGCCAAGCCTCGAAGCGAAGCGTCGATGAATACGATATGCGGAGACCCAGTCGCCGAAGCTCGGTTTTACTCTCACTTTGTGACCCGCCGCATGTCCGACGACCGGAAAGCTTGAGAAACGGTTGAATCTCAGCTTGTCGCCATGTAGCGCTATCGTGTTGATCTCTCAACAGCCTTCTCGTTTTGCATGATATGATGGGGGGTCGGGTCGTTCGCGGAGGGGGTCAGCCATGACAGACGAGGCCTATGCCGAGACACGGCAGAACGTGACGGGTCGGGCGAAAGACGTTGCGATGAGGGGAAGAGACGCCGTGAGCGTCGCCCTCATGGAGGTGGCAGCCTGGGATTTCTTCAGATGGACCGTGGTCGCGCTTCTCGCGGTCAACCTCCTCGTGATGATCGTCTTCTTCAGCGGCGTTAAGTCGAGCCTTGCCGAGCTGAAGCAGGACCGCGCGAGCCCCGATCAAAGCATGGATATGAGCGCCACGATCGCCAAGCAGATGGCAGACGTTAAGGCTGCGCTCACCCAGTCGATCACCGACATGCAATCGGGCCTTCGCGACGACATCGCCAAGATCAACGCCAAGATCGACTCCAACGCGCGGACACAGGCGACGCAGCCCAAGCCGGTCCAACCCGCCGTGGCGACGACGCCGAAGCCGCAAGCCACGCCGAAACCGAAGCGTTCGGCAACGCAACCTTAGAGGGTGGAAACCGCGCGTCAGCGCGACTTTCGCCTGCGGTCCCAGAGCTGCTCGTCGAGCACGCGTTGCAGGCGCTCATCCACCGGGATCGCTTCGATATCCCGCGTGAAGTCGCGATATTCGTCCTTGGCCTCGGGCGAGCCGATACCGTGGCTAAGATCGGTGCGCCAGGCGAGAAGTCGTTTCCAGCCCCTTGAATCCCCGCCCTGTTTCGGCGGCGGGACGCCCGCAGAGAGCATCCGTCGCATGATGAGCTGTGCCGCTTCACCCTCGTCGTAGCCACGCTTGACGAAGAGATCGATCACGACAGCGGCGCGTGCGAGAAGAATGTCGCTCGGCGGCCTGCGCTTCCGCCGGTTCGCTGCGCTTTCCGGTTGCGGCTGAGACTTGAGCGCCTCGATGCTCATCTCGAGATCGATGAGAGGTTGCAGATCCTCATGCGGAACGCCTTCTTGGGCGAGTTGAGCAATCAAGACATGCAGACACTTGGCGCCGAGTGCGGTCTTATCTC
>DATHCZ010000171.1:0-36701 GCA_035319265.1 Methyloceanibacter sp.
CCGCGATCACGACGTCGCAACGCGCGACTTCGTCGTTCAGCACCTGAACGAAATCGAGTCCCGGCGCGATGTTGTCGACATCCATGAACAAGCTCTCTGACGGAAAGGCCTGCTCGAGCCGGCTATACAACGCCTGGGTGAAGCCGGCGTCGTCGTCGCGGCGATAATTGATGAAGATGTTGCCCACCATTCCTCGCGCTCTCATCTGGACAACGTGGACGCGAGCAAAATTACCTTACAAGGCAGGAACCGTCACGGCCGGACCCGCGAGCGCTCACGCGTCGCGATTATAGTCGTAGATGACGCGGCCATAAGGAAGAGTCAGGTCGGCGACGAAATGATGGGCGATGATCACGTTCCTCACCGGCAGATCGGCGACCGGCGCATTGACATGCGGCACCAGATGGAGCCGCCCCGGTCCGATCCATGACCCCTTCACGCTGATCTCGGTGAGGTTAATGGCGACGAGCTGGCAGATCTCGGGCGACCCGTCGACGCCCGGAATGAGCTTCAGGTTGACTTGCGTCTTCGACAGCGCGGCCCGTGTCCGCTCGCCGTTCCCGGCCATGGCCTCGTGCTTGTACCCCATCGTGCCGACCGCCACACGCTGCCCGCCATATTCGAGCGTTCCGGTCAGCGTGTCCTTGACGAGTTCGAGCTTGGGATGAGCGTATTTCTTGGGGAAGCCCCAGATCTCTCGCCCCGCCACGATCGGCGGGTCGTCGTCGAGATACATCTGCGAGACGAAATTGACCTCCTCGCCCTTGAACCGGCACGGGATCACCAATCCCGTTTCGGTGTAACTGCCGAAGCCTGAGCTGTCAGGCATCTTGATCCATTCGTAATGGACGAAAGAGTCCTCGAGCGGCTCGAGCGGCTCCGGCAGCTGCGCGCGGATAGCCTGTGCGTCCGTCTCGTAGGTGATGACCATGTATTCGCGGTTGATGAAGCGGTAGGGACCCGCCGGGTAGCTCGGCCCTGCCAACGGCATCGACGGCAGTTTCAGCACGTCCTCTTTTCGCATGGACAGCCAGCTCCGCTACGGAATTTCGAGCAGAAGGGAGCGTGATAACTATCACGCTTGACGGCGGCATGACAGACAGAGGTCGTCAACGCTTGCAGCGAATGTCGCCGTGAACTCAGACAGGCTAGTCGGTATCATCCGCGTAGATCCGGATGTATCGCCCCTCGACCTCGACTCCGACGAATCGTTGATGGAATGAGATACAGAGGCGCTGGGCAAGTTGAACGACCGCGTCGGTGATGTCCGTTCTAATCCGCGCCATGAGGATCGACCGTCTTTTCCCCTCGAATAACGCCTCTGCTCGTTGAACCGTTGCGGCCGGAAAGCTGCGCCCTATGAGTTCGCAAAGGCGATCGATGTCGCTCTCTCCCAGAGTTCGGTTTTCGGTATTCGGCAGGTAGATAAGATGGACGGGTTGGCCGATGGCATTTTCCAGGTGACGCGCCGCGACTTCGCGTCCCTCGATAGCGAAGGGTGATTCTTCGCGGACGGTGCTCTCGACCTTTGCTGCCGTCTCATCGAACATCCGTTCGATTCCGGGTTCTGTACCACGCGCGGCGTCGACCAATTCCCGGCAAGCGTTGAGATATCCGAGTTTCCGTTCGGCGGACCATCCAGCAGGGGCGAGACCGCAATGGCGCGAAGGTTTGAGATCACATCCGCCATTTTCACTATTTTAGCCTCTCTCGATTTGAGCGGCATGGCGGCAATGCGCGCCCGACGTCGTTCGTCTTTGGGCAACGACATGTCATCGGAATTCTCATGAACAATCTGGGCGACGTGCTCGCCAAAGTTCGCGACAATGTCTTCATACGTCGTAGACGTATCCTCGACCACATCGTGAAGGAGAGCGGCCAATACCATGTCCATATCGGTGCCATCGGTCGCCTGCACCACGAGATCAAGAACTTCGATCAGATGATTTAGATAAGGCTCTTGAGCTGCCCCCTTGCGCCGCTGGTTGCGATGCGCCTCGGCGGCGAAAAGCAAGGCCTTCGTCAGGCGACGAAGATCAGCGTCCAAAGCTAAACCTCCAGCTCTATGGCGCAGGGAAATTTCCGGCCTTAAAGACTCATGTGCGGCACCTGCCGAGGGACAATCAGGTCCGCCTCGGTATCTGCGAGTACCTGGTCCGGCGTGACATTGGGTGCCGTCTCGATCAACGTTGCGCGCCCATTGGGGAAAGCAATCACCGCGAGTTCAGTGACAACCAGATCGACCGGTCGTGAGGAGGTCAAAGGTAGTGAGCATTCCTTGACGACTTTCGGCTTGCCTTTGGCGGTGTGTTGCATTGCGACGACGACTCGCTTCGCTCCTGTTACAAGATCCATAGCGCCACCCATTCCGGGAACCATCTTTCCCGGGATCATCCAATTGGCGAGATGTCCCTGCGCGTCGACCTGAAGACCGCCGAGCACGGTCATGTCGAGGTGGCCTCCACGAATCAGGCCGAACGATATAGCGCTATCGAAGGTGCTTGCACCCGGCAGGGCACTCACGGGCTTTCCAGCGGCGTCGGTGAGCGTCGGATGCGCCATGCCCTCTTCGGGAATTGGGCCGGTGCCGATCAGTCCATTTTCGGATTGGAAGAATACGCTTACCCCCTCCGGTACAAAGTTCGCCACAAGCGTGGGGATGCCAATACCGAGATTGACGAGCATGCCTGAGTGCAGCTCTTTGGCGATACGCTTTGCGATGATGGTTTGCGCGTCCATGGCTCTATTCGTTGGCAACGAGATAGTCGACGACTGGAGCTGGCGTCACGACGTGATCGGGAGCAATGACGCCCATTGGCACAATATGCTCAGCGGTCACGATGACCTTCTCGGCCGCCATCGCTATCACTGGGTTGAAGTTCCGAGCGGTCAGGGCGTAGGCGAGATTGCCGGAGTAGTCGGCCAGGAATGCGTGCACGAGCGCGAAGTCGGCACGCAACGCGGTCTCGAGGAGGTAGCCCTTTCCGTCCACCTCGATCCTGCGTTTGCCTTCCTCGACCACGGTGCCCACACCGGTCGGCGTAAGGATCCCGCCAAGCCCGAAACCGCCAGCCCGGATGCGCTCGATAAGCGTGCCCTGCGGCACGAGATCAACCGCCATCTTACCTGCAATCATCTGCTGTTGAGTCTCGGGGTTGAGGCCGATGTGACTGGCTATCGTCCTGCTGATCAGCCCCGCGCTCACCAGCTTGCCAATTCCTCGGCCTGGCATCGCCGTGTCGTTGGCGATGACGGTTAGATTACGCTTACCCCGACGCACGAGTTCGTCGATCAGCCGCTCGGGCGTACCCACGGCCATGAATCCGCCGATCATGAGGCTCGCGCCATCGGGGATCATGTCGACCGCGTCTTCAAGCGATACCGTTTTCATGGTCCGGCTTCCGCTGAAGGTGCAACTCGAAACCCAAAATACTAGCTTACTTTCCGAAGCTAAAGGACCACAAATATTGGACGTGATCTACGCGACGGTCTCGCTTGGGCCACCCGACGGAAGCTTCAGCAACGAAATCGCTCTAGTGCGCGGTCCAGCCGCCGTCGATGGGAAGAATGGCGCCCGTGATCGATTTGGCGTCGTCGTTACAGAGATAGTTCACGAGGGCCGCGACCTCGGGCACGGTGATAAAGCGCTTGGTGGGCTGCGCGGCAAGCAGCACGTCGCGGACGACCTCTTTCTCGGAGATGCCGCGCGCCTTGGCCTGCTCGGGGATCTGGTGCTCGACCAAAGGCGTGAGTACGTAGCCGGGGCACACGGCATTGACGGTGATACCGTGCTCGGCGACCTCGAGCGCGACCGTCTTGGTCAAGCCGGCGAGGCCGTGCTTGGCGGCGACATAGGCCGATTTGAACGGCGAAGCGACCAACGCATGCGCCGAGGCGATGTTGACGATGCGTCCCCACTTTTCTTGCTTCATGGCCGGCACGGCGAGGCGGGTCGTGTGGAAGGCGGCGGTGAGGCTAATAGCGATGATCGCGTCCCATTTGTCGGTGGGAAAGTCCTCTATCGGATCGACATGCTGGATGCCGGCATTGTTGACGAGGATATCGACGCGGCCGAACTCTTTCTTGGCAAGAACCATCATGGCTTCGATTTCGGCAGGCTTGCTCATATCCGCGGCGCTATAGATGACGCCGACATTCTTGTCGCGGGCGAGCTTGGCCCGTGTCTCTTCGATTGTCTTCAGGTCGCCGAACCCATTGAGCACGATATTGGCGCCCGACTTGGCCAGGCTTTCGGCAATGCCGAGCCCGATGCCGCTCGTCGATCCGGTGATGACTGCGGTTTTGCCCGTAAGCATAGGACGCCTCCTAGCGATAACGAATTGTCTAGACCTACCCCCTGACGGGGCCGTGACAAAGCGATTTACCGCCGCACTGCGATTTATGCCTGCGCAAGCAATTAACCGCACGTCATGAGGGCGTCATGGCTTGTCCGCCATTCTAGCGGTTCCAGGCCTTGCGACGTCATCGCCCGTCATGGACCAAACGCTTAGCCGCACCCATCCAGGCCAGTCCTTCAGCGGCTGGCGGCCCGAGCGTTGCGAGCGCATCGCGCTCGTGCTGCAAGGAGGCGGCGCTCTCGGCGCCTATCAGGCCGGCGTCTATCAAGCGCTACATGAGGCCGATATCGAGCCCGACTGGGTATCCGGCGTGTCGATCGGCGCCATCAACTCGGCTATCATCGCCGGCAACTCACGGCGCTTCCGCCTGCAACGGCTGCGCACCTTCTGGGAGCGCATCACCGAGCGCAAAGTGTGGAGCTATACGCCCGACGGCGACGTCTACCGCCTGGCACGGAACGCCACCAGCTCCTGGCTCACCATGCTGTATGGCCAACCCGGCTTCTTCGCGCCGCGCACGCCGAGCCCGTGGCTGAGCCCGGCCGGCGCCAAGACCGCGACCAGCTACTACGACAGCGCCCCCTTGCGCGAGACGCTCGAGGAACTCGTCGATTTCGACTTGATCAACGAGCGCACCACGCGCTTCTCGGTGGGCGCGACCAACGTGCTCTCCGGGAATTTCATCTATTTCGACAATCATGACGAGGAGATCGGACCCGAGCACGTGATGGCGAGCGGCGCCCTCCCCCCTGCCCTCCCCATGATCAAGATCGGCACCGATCATTTCTGGGACGGCGGCATCGTCTCCAACACCCCGCTCCAGCATCTGCTCGACCACGAGGGCAGCACTAACACGCTCATTTTCCAGGTCGATCTGTTCAGCGCGCGCGGCGTGCTGCCGCGCGACATCCAGGATGTGATGGCGAGGCACAAGGACATCATGTACTCGTCGCGCACGCGCTACACGACCGACCTTTACCGGCGTCTACACAAATGGAAGACGCGGCTCTTGGCGGCTTTACAGAAGGTCCCGGCCGAGCTGCTTTCGGACGAGGAGCGCGGCGTCTACAATTATCTCGCGAAGCTGCCCCAGATCACCATCCTCCAGCTGATCTATCAGCAGAAGGCCTATGAAGGGCATGCCAAGGACTACGAGTTCTCCGGCACCTCGATGCGCGAGCATTGGCAAAGCGGCTATGAGGACACCAAGCGCACTCTGAAGAACCGCGAATGGTTGAAGATGCCGGAGGACGGCATCGGCATCGTCGTGCACGACGTGCATCGCGAGCACGATCGGTAGGACCGGCACTTGCACTTGTGGCGCGATGGATCGAGACGCGGCTCAGCGGTTGGGCAACCGCGGGGTCGCACCGCCGCTCGATCATTTGTCTCTTTAGAGGTACTCCTGCGACAAAAACCCTGTTGGGCAGTTAGGTGTCGGTTTGCAGTCTTCATAGGGGGAATAGATGACACGTGCCGAACTCCTCGAAGGGGCATCACAGCGGCTATTGGAGGCCGTCTTGTTGCTGACTGTCGCTGGCGAAGACCGCCTCTCATCCGACATCGAGCGGCTGGCGGGGTGGATAGACTTTATTGCCTCCCACCCTTCGAGCCAAAGATGCCCTGACGATGTCCGGGGCGAGGGCGACCTACCGGTTCGGCCAAGAGCGATCCCCTTGGGGCTCCTGCCTTGACTTGCGGGAACTGGTGCGGACGGAGGGAGTCGAACCCTCACGGCCTTGCGGCCTCAGGATTTTAAGTCCTGTGTGTCTACCAGTTCCACCACGTCCGCAGGCTCCCAGCCTAACCAAGGACGTGTAGCATCCCCTTAAGCTGGGAGGAGCGTCTTGTCGGGCTCTCCTCCTTTGCCCTCTTCGCCGGCCTCTCCCTCCTTTGGCGCCTCTTCTTCTACCGCCGCAACCCTTTCGGCGAGCCTCTGGGACGCTACCGGGGCAGCTTCCGCCTCCGCCGCCTCGCGCCGTTCGGGCTCGACCGGAGGAGCCGTTTCGGGAGCCCGTATTGCATCGGGTCGGCCTTCGAGGCTTGCCCTGAGCAGCAGAAAAAGCGCCAGTCCGTTCAGCACGTGCCAAGCGAAATGGGTGCCGATCTTGCGGCCTTCAATAACGACCTTGTCGCACAGCGCCATGTCGAGGGTCCTGAGGGTAACGGAGACGGCGAGAATCGCAGCCGCCCATAACAGATAAGGCGCCGCGCGATGGCGCTTCTCCTCGAGCAGGAGCCCGACCACGATCAGCGCCCCGAGCGCCGGCAGATAAAATAGGCTGCCATTGAGGCAGGGCTTCACCCCTTGCACATCGGCGGTCGGAATGCCGATCCCGCCATCCCAGCATTTCACTTGCATGTCGACAGCCATCAGCGCGGTGAAGCCGATCACCAGCAGCATTGTCCAACCCACGGGCACGCCAATGAAGCGGTTCAGCGCAAAGCCGAGATAGACAAGCATGAAGACACCGATCGGCAGAACGTCGGCTAGCTCGGTTCCTTCGGTCGCGTAAAGATGGAAGGCAAGGCTGCCGAGGCCGATCAGCAGTACGAGACCAATCAAAAGATAATGATCTGCGCTTCGTTCCGCGCGTGGGCGAAGCACGAGAAGCGACAGCCCACCGAGCGCAGCAAGTAGAAAGGCGCCATTGCTTGCGGCATTGACGGGCTCCGCAAGCAGCGCCGCGCTCGATCCTCGCTCGCAATAGAGGAAGACATGCTCGCCCAACGCCATGGCCGCTCTCCTTTCCTTCTCAACCGAGGAAAGAGGCCCCGTCCCCTCTCCGTCCAGCGCCAGCAGCACACGACGCTCATCCTTGTCGGCGATGCTGCAGGATTAACACCGAACCCTGACCCGAGTTTGGCATGACGGCAAGATAAAGACGCCACGCGAGCGGTGCCTAGAGGGAGGAAGAGTAGAACCTTGGCGAAACACGGGGGCCGCGCGCCCCACGGCTATTCAGGCGGCGAGTTCTTGTCGTCCGGGGCCCCTTCGTCGGGAACAGTATCTTCTTCCGAAGGTTCCTCATCGTCGACCGCGGGAAGACCGAGCGCCGTCCGGCAGGCGTCCTCAAAGCCCTCATTAGTATTCATGAGGTCGTCGAGCGTGGGGTAGGCCGCCGCGTCGGCATCGCTGATGTCGTCCTTGTGCATCTTGGTCAGCATGTCGACGTCCTTCTGGGTCGCCTTGTTCTCGTCGAGCTTGCCGGCGACGCATTCGCAGAAGGCCTTGGGCGTAACCTTGCCATCCTCAAAGCCCGGCTCCTGGGTGACATTCTCATCGGCAGAGCAGGCGGCGACGAAATCGCTGGTATTGGCCTTGGCCGCGGCATCAGCGGCGTTTGTGTTGATTGCGCTCGCGCCCGCAAGCAGAAGAGCGAAGGCGCCTGGCGCGACGACGCGCGTGAGCCGATTATGCATGAACGTCCCTCCGCCGCTCTTACGACTTGGACTTACGACCTGGCGTCAGCGGCCCACGCCAAGCCTAAGAAATGACTCCATGATTTAGGCAACAGTTGGGGTGCCCTCTCACACCACCCCACCATAGGGAGCCATAGCTACGTTACGAAGGCAATGCGACGTGAAAGCAGGCTGCGGGGTGCGCCAGGTCCGGTGCAAGCAAATGAAAGAAAGTATTGTTTTTCAGCGGCTTGACTGAAAACCCTTAGGTTTTCACCTTCGGCAGATCAAGCTTGATGTGAAGCTCTTTCAGCTGGTTGGGCGTGACCTCTGACGGCGCTCCCATGAGCAGATCCTCAGCCTGCTGATTCATCGGGAACATGACCACCTGTCGGAGATTCTCCTCTCCGCACAGCAGCATCACGATGCGGTCGATGCCGGGCGCAATACCCCCGTGCGGCGGCGCGCCGTACTGCAGCGCGCGCAGCATGCCGCCGAAGCGCTTCTCAAGCTGATCACGCGGATAGCCGGCGATGGCGAAGGCCTTCTCCATGATCTCGGGCTTGTGGTTCCTGATCGCGCCTGACGACAGCTCGACCCCGTTGCAGACCACATCATATTGATAGGCAAGGATATCGAGCGGATCCTTGCTCTCGAGAGCCTCGAGGCCGCCTTGCGGCATTGAGAAGGGATTGTGCGAGAAGTCGATCCGACCCTCCTCCTCGTTCCACTCATACATCGGGAAATCGACGATCCAGCAGAACTCGAAACGGTCTTTGGCGGTCAGCCCCAACTCGTTCCCGATCCTGACCCGTGCTTGTCCGGCGAAAGGCGCCATCTCGCCGGGCAGCCCCGCCGCGAAGAACACGGCGTCGCCGTCCTTCAGGCCGAGCTGTTTCCGGATCGCCTCAGTCCGCTCTGGTCCGATATTCTTGGCTATCGGGCCCGCCCCTTCACCGTCACGAAAGAAGATGTAGCCAAGTCCGGGCTGACCCTCGGCTTGCGCCCAGGCATTCATGCGGTCGCAGAAGGCGCGGCTGCCGCCACCCTTCGCCGGGATCGCCCACACGCGGCAGTTCTGATCCATGTCGAGCATGCCGGCGAACACTTTGAAGCCCGAGCCCCTGAAAGACTCGGTCACGTCCTGCATCTCGATTGGGTTCCGCAGGTCCGGCTTGTCGGTGCCGTATTTGCGTATCGCTTCGGCATAGGGGATGCGCGGGAATTTCTGCGTAACGGATTGGCCGCCCCCGAACTCCTCGAACAATCCACGCAGGATCGGCTCGACCGTGTTGAACACGTCGTCCTGCGTGACGAAACTCATCTCGAGATCGAGCTGATAGAACTCTCCCGGCGAGCGGTCGGCTCGGGCATCCTCGTCGCGGAAACAGGGTGCAATCTGAAAATAGCGATCGAACCCCGCGATCATGATGAGCTGCTTGAACTGCTGCGGCGCCTGCGGCAGCGCGTAGAACTTCCCCGGATGCACGCGCGAGGGCACGAGATAATCGCGCGCTCCCTCGGGGCTCGAGGCGGTGAGGATCGGCGTCTGGAACTCGAAGAAACCGGCGTCGCGCATGCGCTTTCTGAGCGACCAGATGATGTCCTGTCGCTTCATGATGTTGGCGTGCAGGCTGTCACGCCGAAGATCGAGGAAGCGATATTTGAGCCGCGTCTCCTCCGGATAGTCCGGCTCGCCGAACACGGGGAGCGGCAGCTCTTTCGCCTCCGACAGGACCTCGATCTCCTTGGCCCTGACTTCGACCTCACCCGTCGGCAGGCTGGGATTGACCGTCTCCTTCGAGCGCGCGACCACCTCGCCGTCGAAGCGAACCACCCACTCCGGCTTCAGCGTCTCGGCAAGCGCGAAGGCCGGCGATTTCGGGTCGGCGACCACTTGGGTGATGCCGTAATGGTCGCGCACATCGATAAAGAGAAGTCCGCCGTGATCGCGCAGGCGATGCACCCAGCCCGAGAGGCGCACGCTTCCGCCGACGTCCGAAAGGCGAAGCTCGCCGCAAGTATGGGTGCGATAGTCGTGCATGGTTGGGATTGGCGCCCGGGCGGGGCAAGATTTCGCGAACGCGCGGAACAGCGCATGGGAACCTGCGCTTGTCAAGGCAGGCTAGGTCACCCGCTCGCGGGAACGATGACCGGTGCCCTCCGTTTTCTCTTCAACGGAAACGACAGAATGGATGGCAATGCCATGACCAAGTTAAGCATAGGGGCCTTGGCCGCGCTGTTGATGCTGGCGGCGACGGTCTCGCAGGGGAACCTCCTTGCTGCGTCTGCAGGAACACCGGAGAAAACAACCCCGCAAGGGGATGACGCTCCCGGTCCTGACAACGGGACTGCCGTCCCGCCGCCCGCTGAAAATAACGGTGTGATCCAACCTCCCGCCACCGGGGACACCGGCATTCAAGCGCAAGTCCCCAATCCCGATGCCGGCACGGCTGAGGAAGTAATCCCGCCTCCCGGAACGCCAGGAGGAAATCCTAGTATAGAGCCGCGCTAAGCAGTGCGGCATTTGGACGGGAACTAAGCTGAGTCAGTCGCGTTTTTTTGACCGAGGGAAACGACGAGGGAAACGAAGAGGGAGACTAAGATGCTGAAAATCCCAAACTCTATCCCGGTAAAAACACGCCTGCCTCTTTCCGCTTGGGCGGTGGCGGCTCTGGTATCACTCTTTTGTGTCGTCTCATCCCTGCTGCATCTCTCGCCTGTTGACCACCAGGCCACCGCGCGAGTCGACCAGATGACTCTGCAGGGAGATCAGGCGAGAATCCTGTCCAAACAGATGATGGCTGCTGCTACGAGCTTGATCGCCACTATTCGGTGATGTTGGGAAAGCACGGGCAGGACCCACAGGCCCTCATGAAGCGGGGCGCTGCGAGGCAATCAAACCTAGGGCATTTTGGCGCGCACTTTCATTTGCGCCGCTAGCCCTTGGCCTCGCGGCGCGGCATGGGATATATCGGCCCCCCATGAACCTCATCACGCGCAACGAAGAGTTGGCCGATGCCTGCGCGC
The DNA here is from genome assembly GCA_035319265.1 of Methyloceanibacter sp. Classification (GTDB taxonomy): domain Bacteria; phylum Pseudomonadota; class Alphaproteobacteria; order Rhizobiales; family Methyloligellaceae; genus Methyloceanibacter. The sequence goes on from DATHCZ010000171.1 coordinate 10,791, forward strand.
GGCTCGCAGTCGCGCCTTACATCGCTGTCGATACGGAGTTCATGCGCGAGCAGACCTTCTGGCCGAAGCTTTGCCTTGTGCAGATCGCTGCCAGCGGCATCGAGGTCCTGATCGACAGTCAGGCGCCAGACCTCAACCTCACCCCTCTGTTCGATTTGATGGTCAACGAAAAGGTGCTGAAGGTCTTTCACTCGGCACGGCAAGACATTGAAATTGTTCATCATTTGGCCAGGGTCATCCCTCATCCAATCTTCGACACGCAAGTTGCCGCCATGGTGTGCGGCTTCGGTGAGGCGGTCAGCTATTCGATGCTGGTGAAGCGGCTCCTGAACCGCAACTTGGACAAGACCTCGCGCTTCACCGACTGGAGCCGGAGGCCTCTATCGGAGCGCCAACTCGCTTATGCGATTGGCGATGTGACCTACCTCCGCGACCTCTATCCGAAGCTTAAAGCTCAGCTCGATCAGTCCGAGCGCGCGACTTGGCTGAACGAGGAGATGGCGGTGCTGACCGACCCCGCCACTTACGAGCTCCATCCCGAGCAGGCCTGGAAGCGTCTCAAGATGCGCATCAAGACGCCCAAGTCGCTCGCCGTGCTCATGGAGCTTGCCGCTTGGCGCGAGCGCGAGGCGCAGACGCAAGACGTTCCGCGCGCTCGTATTCTCAAGGACGAGGCGCTTTACGATATCGCCAGCCAGACGCCGCGCACGCAAGAGGACCTGGGCTCTCTACGCACGCTGCATAACGGCTTTGCTCGATCGATGCGCGGCCGCGCCGTGCTCGAGGCTGTAGGTCGCGGGCTCGAGCGCGACCCCAAGACCGTCCCGCCGATCGAGCGGGGCGAGCCGATGCCGCCTGAGGCTCAGGCCGTGGTCGATCTCTTGCGCGTTCTGCTCAAGGCGAGAGCCGGAAGCCATGGCGTCGCGCCGAAGCTGATCGCCACCAGCGACGAGCTCGAGGAGATCGCTCGCTCCGACGATACCGACGTTCCCGTGCTGCGCGGCTGGCGCAAGAAGCTGTTCGGCGACGACGCACTCGCGCTCAAGCGGGGCGAGCTTGCGCTCGCGATCAAGGACGGCGAGGTGACGGTTCTGGCACCCGAAGAATCGGCTTCGCAGCCCTCATCTTCGGTGGAAGAGCCAAAGAACAAGGCTTAGCAACAGGCTCACGATGACCGCGGTTGTGATCGGCGCATAGATCACCACCCCGCCCTGGTCGATGACGAGATCGCCCGGCAGCCGCCCAAGCAGGAAGCGCACGCTCAAAAAGGTGATCAGCGCGACGGCAATGAGGAAGCCGATCGGGCCGCCGATGGGCTTGAGCATCACCGGTCTCCTTGACGACGGCTCTCGATGCGCATGCGTACGGTGGCGCGAACGTCTGCCGGCAGGTCCTCGAGCGCGGCGAGCACGCCCATCAGCTCAGATCTAAGCCCATGAATTTGGTCGATCAGGCTGAGCAGGACCGGCACGTCCTCTTCGGCAAAGCCAAGCTGATCCTCGAGGTTGCAGATGAGCGCCGCGCGCGCGGCATCAGCCTCTGAGAAAGCCCGAGCCTCCTCGTCGACCGGCTTGATCAAGCCCTGCTGCACCCACACCCTGAGCCTCGTCACGGTGAGGCGCTGAACCCTGGCAACGACATCCCCTTCGCTCAGCATCAGGCCTGCTCCTTCAGCTTGCGTCTCGGATCGTAGCTATGGCTCTTGCGCCATGCTTCAGCGAAGTTCTTGAGCTCGTCGTCGATACGCTCCGGCATGACGACATTGAGCCTGACCAGCTGGTCGCCGGTTCCTGCTTTCGATTTGATCCCGCGGCCCTTTAGCCTCAGCGTCTGCCCGGTGTTGGAGCCGACGGGCACGGTCGCGAACACGCGCCCGCCGATGGTCGGCACCTCAACCTTCCCGCCGAGAACCGCCTCATCGAACGTGATCGGAACTTCGACGATAATATCGTCGCCCTCGCGCTTGAACACGGGATGGGGGCGAACGGTGATCTCGACCAGCGCATCGCCCGGCTCGCCTTCGCCGAAACCGGGCTGGCCCTTGCCTTTGAGCCTGAGCACTTGACCGTCGCTGACCCCAGCCGGGATCGTCACGTCGAGCGTCTCGCCGTCGGGCAGCGTGATGCGCGTCTTCGTGCCCTTGACCGCATCGAGGAAATCGGCTTCGAGGCGATATTGCGCATCCTGGCCGCGCATGGAGAAGCGTGCCCCACCGCGTGCCCCTGCCCCGCGCTGCCCAAACAGGTCGCCGAACAGATCGCTGAAGCCGCCGATGTCCTCGAAGCCCGCCGCCGAGCGGTAGCGCGCGGCATCCTCGCCGCCGGCATATTCGCGGTAATAGTGCTGCTGCGGCCGCTCCTGGCCCGAGGCGTCGATCTCACCACTGTCGTAGCGCGCGCGTTTCTTTTCGTCGCCGATGATGTCGTAGGCGGCGGTGACCTTCTTGAACCTTTCCTCGGCCTCCTTGTCGCCCGGGTTGAGATCGGGATGCAGCTTCTTGGCGAGCTTACGATAGGCCTTGGCAATGTCCCCAATGCTTGCGGTCTTGGCCACGCCGAGGACGGAATAAGGATCATCTGCCATTTAACAATCGAGGGTCTGGAGTGAGGGTTGAGGTCCGGTTTGCCACATTTCGTCATTCCGGCGAAAGCCGGAATCCAGAGGGAATCGGCAAAGGGTTATTCGCGGGATACCGGCTTACGCCGGTATGACGCAATTTGGGAAGGAAACCCTGGTGGAGCAAGTCGCTCAGCTTGCCGCGAGTTGGTAGGCCGAGCCCACCCTGATCTCCGGCTCGCGGTCGAGCAGATCGGCAAGTTGCTTGAACCGCCGCTCGACCCGCTCGCCCTCGAGGTTGGAATAGGGTTCGGGCAGCGTCCAGGCGAGCCGGTTGCCCTCATAGGTCAGCGGCGTGTTGGTGAGGACGCCCGGCATCGCGGCCGACACCATGTGGGCGGCACGGAAGGCCGCGCCAAGGATGCGGGCGCGCTTCAGCATCTCCTTATCGACGAGCTCGATCAGCCGCTGACTGAGCTCGTCCCGCACCAGTCCCTCGTTGCGGTAATAGACGGTGAGCGCGAGGAAAGCGCGGCCCGGATGATCGACGCCCACAAAATCGCCATGCGCCACGAGGTTTAAGCTCTGCGCACCGCGATAGTCGGGATGCGCCCGCCAGCCGATATCGGAAAGCAGACAGGCGGCATGGCGAAGCCGCCTCTGCTCGGGCGTCTCGGTCGGACCCGGCGCGCGGAAGATGGCGTCAGTCCAGAAACAGAGCTCGTAGGCGCTGTCGAGCGAGCGCGAGCGCTGCCGGGCGAGATCCTCGCAGGCCGCAATCAACGGGTCCCGGCGCTTTTCCTGTTCGGTGAGCAGACTGTAGAGGAGACCCTCGCGGATGCCGAACACCGAAACCACCACGGCGCGCGGCTTCATCTGCTTGACCAGCCGCTCGAGCACGAGCGCGCCGTAAGGGATGGTCTCGCGGCGCGCGCTCGAGATGTCGCGGATGCCGGCGAGCGAGCTTTGCGATTGGTGATCGAGGAGGGCGGCGAATTTGAGCGCCTCGTCGGCAGGTATCTTGTAATTGTGCATGACGCTTAAGGGATAATTGGTCTGAGTCATGTGCAGCCGGGCGAGCGCCCGCCACGTGCCGCCGATCGCGTAGAAGTCGCGCCCCCTGCCCTTCTCGACCCATTCGACTTTGCCAAGCTCGGCGTCGACAATCTCCCGCGCCTTCCTGAGATTGCCTCCCGAGGCATCGATCAGGCGCAAGCCTCCGAGCGGGAGCGTCGCGGCATCGGACAAGCGGCCGCCTCTCACGTCGATCAACTCGAGGCTGCCGCCTCCGAGATCACCGACAAAACCGTCGGCGGCATGGAACCCCGACACGATGCCAAGTGCGGCGAGCTCGGCCTCCTGAGTGCCCGAGAGGAGCGTGATCTTGCGATCGAGGACGCGTTCGGCCTGCGCAATGAAATCCGGCCCGTTGGCGGCTTCGCGCGCGGCGGCCGTGGCGATCACCTCGACATGTCCGGCTCCGAGCTGCTCGATAAGCGCACGGAAGCGCCTGAGCGCGCGCAGCGCACGTTTGATGGCGTCGGGAGCAAGCTTCCCAGTCGTGGCGATCGTGCGTCCGAGCCCGCACAGAACCTTCTCGTTGAACAGCGGCGCCGGCGCCCGCCCGGCATTCTCATAAACGATGAGGCGGACCGAGTTCGACCCGATGTCAACCACCGCAACCGGGCCTGAGTCGTTCCTTGCGAGCATGGCCGACTCGCCGCGCTCTAGGTCTGCTCGACCAGGCGCGTGAAGCGCCGCGGCATATTCTCGGTCAGAGACGTGCCGCGCCCTGATAGGCTTGGATTGGTCATGAAGTAGTCCTGCGCGCTGAAGGGCTCCTGGTCATTGCTGGGATAGAGTCGCTCAGAGCTGCCGTCGGGCTTGACCCGCCAGCTCTGCAGATTGTCCTTGAGATTGGCCACCATGATCTGGTCCAGGATCTGCTCGTGCACCGTCGGGTTGGTGATCGGCACCATGGCCTCGACGCGACGATCGAGGTTGCGGGGCATCATGTCGGCAGAGCTGATATAGACGACCGACTTGCGATTGGGAAGGCCGTGGCCGGCGCCGAAGCAATAGATGCGGGAATGCTCGAGGAAGCGCCCGACAATGCTTTTCACATGGATGTTTTCCGAGAGACCCGGCACGCCGGGACGAAGGCAGCAAATGCCGCGCACCACGAGGTCGATCTCGACGCCGGCCTGGCTCGCCTCATACAGCGCGTCGATGATCTCGGCATCGACCAGCGAATTCATCTTCATCCAGATGGCAGCCGGGCGACCCGCCTTGGCGTGATACATCTCCTCGCGGATATGATCGAGGATGCGCGCCCTGATACCGTGCGGCGATACCGCCATGGCCTCAAGCTCGGCCGGTTCGGCGTAACCCGTGACATAGTTGAAGATGCGCGAAACGTCCTGGCCGATGACGCGGTCGGCCGTGAAGAATGAGAGATCGGTATAGATCTTGGCGGTGACCGGGTGGTAGTTGCCGGTCCCCACATGGGTATAAGTGATGAGTTCGCCGCGCTCTCGCCGGACGATCAGGCTCAGCTTGGCGTGGGTCTTGAGCTCGATGAAGCCGTACACGACCTGGACTCCCGCGCTTTCGAGATCGCGCGCCCATTTGATATTGGCCTCCTCGTCGAAGCGGGCCTTGAGCTCGACCACGGCTGTGACGGACTTGCCCGCCTCAGCCGCCTCTTTCAGCACCTCGATGATCGGCGAGGTCTTGCTCGTGCGGTAGAGCGTCCATTTGATCGCCACCACGTCGGGGTCGTTCGCCGCCTGCTTCAGGAATTGAAGCACGACGTCGAAAGACTCGTATGGGTGGTGAACCACGATGTCCTTCTTGCGGATGGCGGCGAAGCAGTCGCCGTGATGCTCGCGGATGCGCTCGGGGAAGCGGCTGACGAACGGCTCGAATTTGAGCTCAGGCCGCTCCGGCACGATGAGCTGGTTGGTGTCGGCAAGGCCGATCAAGCCCTTCTGCACGAAGCTCTCGCGCTCTGTGACCTTGAGCTCCTGCATGACGAAGCGCTGGAGCCGTGACGGCATGGTCGCTTCGATTTCAAGTCTGATCACCGAGCCGCGCCGCCTCCGCTTCAAGGCGGACTCGAACAGCCGCACCAGGTCCTCGGCCTCCTCCTGGACCTCGATATCGCTGTCGCGTAGCACGCGGAAAGCGCCTTGGCTGCGCACCCGGTAGCCGGGGAACAGACGCGACACGAAGATACCGACCACCGTCTCGAGCCTGATGAAGCGAATTGGCTCCTTGCCGTCGCTGCCGTCGCTCTTGCCCGGCAGGCGGATGAAGCGGGTGAGCTGGGGCGGAATCGGCATCAGCGCATGCATGGCGCGGAGCGAGCCCTCGCGCACGAGCTCGAGTCCCAAGGTGAAACCGAAATTAGGGATGAACGGAAACGGATGGGCCGGGTCGACGGCGATCGGGGTCAACACCGGGAAAATGTGGTTGAGGAAATGATCCTCAAGCCAGGCGCGCTCGTCGTCGGTCAATTGGTCGGCGTGGAGTACGTGGATGCCGGCGTCGGCAAGGAGCGAGACGAGCGTGACCCAGCATTCCTGCTGCTCCGCGGTCAGTTCGGCGACGGACTTGTTGATGCGGTCGAGTTGCTCGGCGGGCGTAAGCCCGTCCTCGCTCGGCGTCTCGATGCCGCTGACCACCTGGCCGCGCAGACCGGCGACGCGGACCATGTAGAATTCGTCCAGATTGTTAGCCGATATCGAGAGAAAGCGCAGACGTTCAAGCAGCGGATGTCGCTCGTTCTCGGACTCCTCGAGCACCCGCCGGTTGAAGTTGAGCCAGGACAGCTCGCGGTTGAAAAAACGGCTCGGCCCCATGGCGACAATGCTGGGGCTAAGCGGAATCCGCTCGATCTGCTCTGGCAAACTCATCGTGCAACCTCTTGAAAATCAGTAACTTCCTCACGGAAACGCCGGAGATGGGGCTGGACGACGAAATCTACCCCAAAAACTGTATCACTACCGTTACGGCCTAAGCCAATCCCGCCCCTCCCTCGTCCGGCCCTCCCTGCGCCGCCAGGGTCTCGATGACGAGCTGGCGGTTGATCTTGCGGCCCGTCGCGAGCGCTGCCCGGTCAACCGCGTCGACCGCCGCCGCCGCCGCCGCAAGCGAGCGGTCGATGTTGAGCGCCAGGACGTCGAGCACTTTGGGATCGACAGTGAGCTGCCGGTCGGCGAATTGCTTCAACAGCACCGTCTTGAGCAAGGCCTCATCCGGCGCGCCGATCTCAACCGCCGGTACTGCCTTCAGGCGCGACGAGAGATCGGGAAGCGTGATCTCCCACCGGCTAGGAGCGCTTCGTGCCGTGATCAGCACGTAGAGACCCTTCTCGCGCGCAAGGTTGAGAAGGTGAAACAGCGCCTTCTCGTCATAGGCGAGACGGTCGGCGTCCTCGATCACGAGCGGTGTCCCCTCGCCCATCGCATCGATCACCCCGATATCGAGGGTCGAAGGCTCGAGCGCTCGCGCACCCGACAGCGCCTGGAACACCCGGGCGAGATGGGTCTTGCCGCTTGCCGCCGGGCCCGTGAGCAGTTGCACGCGGCCTTGCCAGCCTGGCCACGAGTCGATCAACCTTACCGCCGCGAGGTTGCAATCGCTGACGAGGAAGTCCTCGGCGCCGAGCGCCGCGCGATGCGGGAGGTCAAGGGTGAGCTGGGCGAGAGTCACGAAGCCCTGACCCGCGAACGCTCTGTTGCGGTGCGTCCGTGCTCGGCGCCCTGGCGCTTATGCGACAGACGCGGCTCAGGCTCGGGCTCGTAGCTCGCCATATGTTTGAGCCACGCTATGAAATAGGCAGCGGCCGAGACGATCGTGAGCGCGCCCGTCACCCAGACGAGGATTTGCACGATTTCCTCGAGCCCAAGCCCAAGCCCGAGCTCGGCCAGGACGAGCCCAGCAAGCACGATCTGCGAAAACGTGTTTGCCTTGCTGATCAAGAGCGGGTGCATGGAAAGCGGCCGCGACAGCATCCAGGACAGCACCACCGCGCCGACGATGAGGATGTCGCGGCTCACCACCGCGATCACGAGCCAGGCCGGCAATTGGCCGGCGAGCCCGAGCGTAACGTAGATGCTGACGAGCAGAGCCTTGTCGGCAATGGGATCGAGATATGCCCCAAGCTCGGTGTGCCAATTGTAGCGTTTGGCCAGGAAGCCGTCGGCAGCATCGGAGAGGCCTGCGAACAGGAACAGTAAGAAGGCGGCCAATATCTCATGGGTGATGATCAGCCACACCACGAGCGGAACGAGCACGATCCGCGAAAGCGTGAGGCTGTTAGGGATATTCACGTAGCGCTCCTCCAGAGCTCGCCATGCAGCGACCGAGCCACCGCCTAGAATTTTAGCAGATTCGAGGTCCCCGCGTGGACCAGTGGCGACGCACAGCGTCCTATTTCGAGCGGAGCACGAAGGTTCCATCTTTCTCATCAAACGCAAAGCCGCTCTGGCCAAGCTCGGTCTGTAATTTCCCGAGTGAGCCTGCATAATCGAAGGTGATCGAGGCAGCGCGCGCCGAGAGCGCGTTGACCTCGAGCCCCTGGATTCCTGCGACCTGCATCAACCTTGCCCTGATCTCCTGCCAATCCTTGAGGCCCGTGAATTGGACCGTCGCCTCAACGTTGCGCGGCACCTCTGCCGCCCCCGTCTGCGGCGTTTGGTCTGTCCCGCCCTCGCTCTTGGTCCCGGCCGGGGCGGCGGGCTGATCTTGCGTCACCTTCCAGCGATTTTCGATGATGCCGAAGGCGACCGCTGCGGCTGACCGGGCGGCATCCTTGGCATTGCCGCTGAAAGCATCGGTGTGGCCGTATTTGATGGGTCCCACGCTGTCGGCTCCGACCAGCCGGGTCACGAATTTGCCCGCATCCACCTGGCCGACGGCAACGACAAGCGGCGCATAGCTGTATTCGGTCTGCATCAGAGCAAACGCCTGGGCATCGCCGCCGAGCACGGACTTCACGGTCTCGGCCGTGAGATCTGGCCGTGGCTGGAGAATCGTCGCCGGCGTGACGCTGTCGGCGAGGTCGAGGTCCTCCCAGGCCTGCCTCCAGCCTTCAGCCCCCTCCGCCTTCACGTTTCCGCCATCGAGCACGAGCGGCAGGATCGAGATCGCTTCGGCGCGGGTCTCGCTGTAGGGAATATTCTGGCTGTCGAGGAGCTGCTTCACCGCCTGGCTGTTGAAGCTGACATCGAGGCTCGCGAGGTAGCGCGTTGCTGAGTTCTGCTCACTCCGGATCGAGACCGACGACACCAAGTCGTCGACGTTTTGCTGGCTGAGATCGGGAAGCTGCGCATAGGCGCTGACCGGCATGAGCCGCTTTAGCACGACGTTGAACGCATCGCGCTCGGCCTGCTCCATGCCTTTTGCCTTGGCGGCTACGGCATCCTTATCGGTCGCATCGACCGAGACTTTGGCGACGACGTAGAGCGTGTCGGCGGCATGCGCGCCGCTCGACAGGATAATGACCGCTAACGCCGAAGAAAGAGCGGCGCGAGCGGCCCACAAGGCGCCGTACCCTAACTGAAAACCCGCCATGCCGAACTCTGAGGCGATTTGCCGGTCCGCAACGATCATCGCATCGCTAAACCGTGGGAATGTGGCCGACAAGCGGCCTTTCCGCCTTGACGGGCCTCCTTTGGCACGATTGTTATGCCACATCGCCTGAACCTCCATAAAGAGTGGCGAAGCGTGCCCGCGACGTCCAGGAAAACGAGCCGGCTGACCTATCGGGACGCGGGCGTCGATATCGACGCCGGCAATGCTCTGGTGCAGGCGATCGGCCCCCTTGCGAAGGCAACCAAGCGTAAAGGCGTGCTCGGGGCGATCGGCGGATTCGGCGGTCTCTTCGACCTAAAGTCGTGCGGGTTCAAAGATCCCGTTCTCGTCGCCGCCACCGACGGGGTCGGCACCAAGCTGAAGCTTGCCATTGAGACCGGGCTGCACGAGGGAATCGGCATCGACCTCGTCGCCATGAATGTCAACGATCTCGTCGTGCAGGGCGCCGAGCCCCTCTTCTTTCTCGATTATTTCGCAACCGGTAAGCTCGACCTCGAAGTAGCAGAGGCGGTGATCCGAAGTATCGCCAGGGGATGTAAGGAGGCCGGCTGTGCGCTGATCGGCGGCGAGACCGCCGAGATGCCGGGACTCTATGCGCAAGGCGACTACGACCTCGCAGGGTTCGCAGTCGGCGCGGTCGAACGGAGCTCATTGCTCCCGCGCAAGGACATCGACATCGGCGACGTTATCCTCGCGCTTCCCTCCTCGGGGGTGCACGCCAACGGCTTTTCTCTGGTGCGCCGCGTGGTGCGGCAATCGGGCATGCGTCTGTCGGACCCGGCGCCGTTCACCAGGAGAAAGTCGCTCGGCGCGGCACTCCTCACACCAACCCGCATCTACGTCCGGCAGATTCTTGATGCGATCCGCGGAACTGGGGCCGTGAAAGCCCTCGCTCACATCACCGGGGGCGGGCTCACGGAGAATATCCCGCGCGTCATGCCAAAGACCCTCGCCGCCGAGATCGGCCTCGGATCCTTCGCGCTTCCTCCCGTCTTCGAGTGGCTGCAACGCGAGGGAGGGATCGATGAGGCCGAGATGCTGCGCACCTTTAACTGCGGCATCGGCATGATCCTCATCGTGGCGCCTCAGGACGCAAAGCGCGTGCTCCGCATCCTGGGCGACGAAGCGCTGGAGATCGGCGTCATCGACAAGCGGGGACGGCGGAGCGCCGTCCGCTTTGCCGGAACGCTCGGGGACAGATCGTGACGAGGAAGCGCGTCGGCGTCTTGATCTCGGGCCGAGGATCGAACCTTCAGGCCTTGATCGACGCGCAAGCGGCTGCAGGGTACCCGGCCAAGATTGCGCTGGTGCTGTCGAACGTGCCCGGGGCGCAAGGACTCACGCGCGCCGAAGCGGCCGGCATTCCGGCGCTCGTGGTCAACCATAGAGACTTCCCTACGCGCGCCGAGTTCGATGCCGTGCTCGATCAAACCCTCAAACGGGCCGGGATCGAGCTCCTGTGCAATGCGGGCTTCATGCGGTTGCACACGGAGGAATTCGTGCGCGGCTGGTGGAATCGGCATCTCAACATTCACCCCTCCCTCCTTCCCGCGTTCAAAGGCTTGCACACCCATGCTCGCGTATTGAATGAAGGCGTGAAGATCACCGGCTGCACCGTGCATTTCGTGCGCAACGAGATGGATACGGGCCCAATCGTGGCGCAGGCCGCCCTCCCCGTCCTGCCTGACGACACGGCCGAGAGCCTCGCTGCCCGCGTGCTCGAGGCCGAGCACAGGCTCTATCCGCACGCTTTGAGATTGGTTGCCTCGGGCGCTGTACGCGTCGAGGGCGAATCTGTGGTCGGAATGACACAGATCAGGGATCAGACCCCGATCTTTTTCCCACCCTTTGACGAAGCGCTTTGATTGAAATTGTTAACGGCCGTAAGATCGGGCTCTGGACTGGATGGCATATCTCACCGCAAGATGGTGGTGTGCCAATGATGGACAATGCCGACGGCAGGATGCTAGAGACTGCCTTGATTCAGGCAACTCCCCCGCGGATTGCTGGTGCCGTGGCAAAGCCTTGCCAGCTGGGCGGAGGGCTCCTCCCTCACTGAGGCCGCCGACCCCTCGGGAAGCAAGGCCTTAGTCCTCCGACTGCAAAAACAGGGAGCAAGGGGACAGACGTATAAATGGCGGATATGACAGTCGCCTATTCTGCATCGCACGGGCTCGGTGAAGAGCAAAGCATCTGGTACAAGCTCACGCCGCTGCTGAACCAGGAGAACCCCATGCAGGTTCTCATGGCCCTGAGCGAGAAATATAGCGGTGTGGTTCCTATCAATCTTAAGAACCACCGTATCGTGCTGCTTTCCGAGCCCGCTCATGCGGAGCGCGTGCTCGTGTCGAACGCCGACAACTACACCAAATATTTCGACGGACTGCGCCCGGTGTTCGGCCGGAGCATGATCACCATCGACGGCGCGCTGTGGCAGAAGATCAGGGCGCCGCAGCAGCCCGCCTTCCACCCCAACATGTTCGAGGTCTATTTCCCCTATCTGATGTCGGCCATCGACTCGAAGATGGCGCGCTGGGCGAAGTTCGCCTCGACTGGCGAGACGATCGAGATGGTCGAGGAGACGTGGACGCTCGCTGCCGAGATGGTGTGCAAGGCGCTATTCGACCGCGAGATGCCATTCAATCCGCATTTCGTCTTCGGTCAGGTCAAGACCTATACCGACGTGGTGAATCACAAGTCGATCCGGCTCAAGAACGTGCGCGGCCAAATCGACGAGATCACCGCCGAGGACGCGGCCAAGGCCATGGAGGTCTGGGGCGCGATCCCCGACACCGTCATGGGCGCGAACGTGCTCGAATATCGCGAGAAGACCCTGCTCAACATGCTTCAGGCGGCGGAGGCCGATCCCGGTTTCCCGGAATTCGATCGCCAGCAGGTGATCGACGAGATGAAGCAATATCTGTGGGCCGGCACCGAGACCACGGCGCTCACCCTCGCCTGGTCGCTCTATCTTTTGTCGATGCACCCGGAGGCGCTCGAGCGCATCAGGGCCGAGGCGAGAGCGGTGTGCGGCGCGCGCGACCCCGAATGGAACGAGGTGCAGCACCTCACCTATACGCGTATGGTCATCCAGGAGACGATGCGCCTCTTCCCGCCGATCTGGGCCCTGATCCGCATCGCCGCTGGCGACGACGAGATCGGCGGTCACCACGTCAAGGCGGGCGACAAGGTGGTGATCCTGTCTTACGTGATGCACCATAGCCCGAAATATTGGGATGAGCCCGAGAAGTTCGACCCCGAGCGCTTTGCGCCCGAGCGCGCCAAGAAGCGCACGAAATATACTTATCTGCCCTTTGCCGCCGGCAAGCGCGCCTGCATCGGGGGCGCCCTGTCGCAGATCGAGAACACGCTTGCGCTCGTGCAGCTCTTGCGCCGCTTCACGCCCGAATACACCGGACCGATGCCGGCGAAGATCCATGCGACCGTGACGCTCTGCCCCAAGGGCGGGCTTCCCTTCCGCATCCGCGCGCTGAGTTAAAGATCTCGCGCAAGCTGGCGCTTGTAGCAAAGAGCGACTCCAGCATCGAATTATGCCACACTCTCCGGTTGTGCTTTTGGCGGCTTGGCAAGAAATAAGCGCAGAGATTGAAACGCTTAGCTAATCTTAGCAGCCGATAGTCTGCTCCTCATAGAGGCCATGGCGCCTCCTGTCAGGACAGTCTCGCGTGCTAGCACCGTCACAAGACCAACGGCCGAAACCCACGGCGTCAGGACGACGATTGGACCCGATGGTCCTCGCCGTCGCAAGCCTGGTGGCCGCAGTTGTCCTCGTATCGCTCGTCGCGATCCCGCAATATCTGTCGAAGCAGGCGCGCTGGGACGCACTCCGCAATCATGTCGGCGAAATCGCGAGACTTGCCGCCAGCGTCGTTGATGGCGATCTGCACCGCCAACTGCTCGATCCCAAGAACTACAGTGATGAGCTTTACAAGCGGGCGCTGGTGCCGCTGGTGCGCTTCCATTCCGCGGATCCCGACATCTTTTACGTGTACACGATGGTTGAGCGGGACGGTGTCGCGTATTTCGTGCTCGATACCGCAGCCTCGCGAGACCTCAAGACCACGCGCAAACTGGAAGCCTCGGGCTATATGGAGCGGTTCGACGTCCGTGAGGAGTACAAGGACGACTGGCTTGAACAGCTCGCCGCAGGCAAAACCTACGTCAATCCAAGCTTCGAGGAAGACGACTACGGCACATTCCTCACGGGGGATGCACCTATTTACGACAGCCAAGGCCGCTATAGCGGTTTCGTCGGCGTCGATTTCGACCTCGAGTATTATTTCGCTCAAGAAGCGCGTTTCCGCGACATCGCCATCGGCAGCTTGATCGCCGCGTTGCTGCTGGCACTGGCGATCGGCTACGGCGTCGCGCTCTATTACTCGGCGACGCAGAGTCGTATGGAGGCCCTTTATGAGAGCTCGACGCGCGACGGCCTGACCGGCTTGCACAATCGCATCGGCGCCATTGATGGTGTCAAGCGGCTGCTGGCGCGACGCGCGAAGAGCTACGCCGCTCTGCTCATCGATATCGATGGACTCAAGATCATCAACGACACGAGGGGACACGCCACCGGTGACGCGGTCATCGCGCTCACGGCCGAAGCTATCCGCGAGAGCATTCGCGAGGGCGACGAGTGTGCCCGTCTCGGTGGCGACGAGTTCTTCGTGTTTGCTGCCGATTGCGACACCGATGAGGCCATGGCGATTGCAAAGCGCGTTATCGACAAGCTTTCCAAGCCAACGATGCCGATGGTCGGTGCAACTGCCAGCGTATCGATCGGTGTCGTCGTTCTCGACGGGCGCGATGCAGAGTTCAGCCGCATGTACCGCGACGCCGACCATGCGCTCTATCAGGCCCGGTACGAAGGCAAAAGCCGCATCGGCCTTTTCGAGCCGGAGGCCGCCGCAGCCACACCGAACGGATCACCCGCCTTCGCCTAACCCTCTGTCAAGACCTCATGAATCAGCGGCACGACCGCCGCGCCCTCGCCGACGGCAGCCGCTACGCGCTTGGTCGAGCCCGCGCGCACGTCGCCAATGGCAAAGACTCCGGGCCTGCTCGTCTCGAAGGGCAACGCCTCGCGCTCGACTGTACCGTCGGCAAAGCCGCTGCCGGTGATGACGAACCCTTTGCCGTCGACCGCGACGCAATGCGTCAGCCAATGGGCGTTCGGATCGGCACCGATGAACAGGAATAGGTGCCGCATGTGACAGGTATGCGTCGAACCGGTTGTCTTGTCGCGGAACACTGCGCCGGCAAGCCCGCCGTTCTCGCCGCCGTCGAGCCCGACGATTTCAGTCTTGGTATGCAGCTCGATATTGGGCAGCGCTTTGATCCTGTCGATCAGATAGCGCGACATCGAAGCTTCCAATCCCTCGCCGCGCACCACGAGATGCAGCTTCCTCACTTTCGGCGCGAGAAACACCACGGCCTGTCCTGCCGAATTGCCCCCGCCGATCAGCGCCACCTCCTCGCCCTCGCACAGCTTCGCCTCGACCGGCGATGCCCAATAGGAGACTCCCGCGCCTTCGAATTGTGCCAGGTTGTCGATCGGAGGCCGGCGGTAGCGCGCACCTGAGGCGATGACCACGGTTTTGGCACTGACCGTGGCGCCATTGTTGAGCACCAGGCGATGCGGTGCACCATTGCGCCGAGCGGCCTCGCCACAGTCGAGACGTTGCACCTCGAGCGGGATTGCGACCTCGACGCCGAATTTGAGCGCCTGGTTGAAGGCCCGCGCCGTCAGCGCAAGGCCGGAGATACCGGTCGGGAAACCGAAATAATTCTCGATCCGGGCCGATGCTCCCGCCTGACCGCCGAAGGCTTTGGAATCGAGCACAAGCACCGACAGGCCCTCCGATCCGGCATACACCGCCGCGGCGAGACCTGCAGGCCCCGCCCCCACCACCGCCACATCGTAGATCTTGTCCGGATCGAGTTCGGGCGTGATACCGAGGCAGATCCCAGCTTCCGCCTCGGTGGGGCATTTCAGCACCGTGCCGTTCGGACACACCATCAGCGGCAAGTCTGCCGGCAGCATCCCGAGCCGCTCGACCATGGCGCGGCCGTCTGCGTCCTTGGCGGCGTCGAGCACGGTATAGGGATAACCATTGCGCCGCAGAAAATCCTCGATCCGCGCGAGATTGGCCGTGCCCGGATTGCCGACCAGCACCGAGCCCACGCCACCCGTCTTGATTTCGAGCAGACCCACGCGGCGGAGGATAAATGCGCGCATCATGATCTCGCCGACCTCTGCCGAGCCGATCATGAGTGCGCGCACATGCGCCGCATCGAATGGCAACGCAACGCAGCCGTCGGCACCGGCCCGGCCCTGAGCGAGCGACGCCCGCCCGCCGAGCTGGCTCAACTCGCCGGAGAACTGCCCCGGATGATGCGTAGTGATGGCCGCTTCTTGGTTGAGCCCGTCACGGCGCATCACGTCGATCGACCCTTGCAGCACGAGCCAGGACGGGGCCTGGCGTTCGCCCACGTCGAACACGATCTCGTGTGGTGCAAAGCTGCGCGCCGGACCGCTGGCAAAGCGCTTTGCGGTCTCGATCTGGCCCGCATCGAGCACGGGGAACATCTGCTGGCGACGCGTTTCAATGACGCTCATTGGATTGCCTCCGTGACGCAGATTGAGGGCTTGCGCGTCGTCCGGCAAGACCGCCGCGCAAGCCGTCATCCTTAACGCGGGAGGCGGGCAAACGTGCCATAGATTAGGGTGCTAGTGAGGCGAAGCTCGCGCAGCGGGCTCGTCTTGGCACGACCGACGGACTTCGCGCTCACGGCTTCTGATCGGGGTCGTCGGTCTTGGCTGGTGGTGGAGCGCTTGGCGTGACCGCATCACCGACCGCCGGGAAACCCGCGCGCAGATAAGCGACGATCTGCCAGATCTGGTCCTTGGTCAGCTCACTCTTGAACGAGGGCATAGCCGTCCCGAATTCCTTGCCGCCCTCCGAGATGGTCCACAGGAGATATTGGTCGATGGCGATCGGCTGCTGCATCAGATAGGCGAGTAACGCGGGCGATGGGTTCAGCGAATAAGCAAGCTCGCCATTGCCGAGCCCGGTATCGCCATGGCACTTCGCGCACTTGGCAAGATAGAGGGGGCCGCCTGCGGCTATCGCGTTGGTCGTATAGCCGACCTCGTTCTCTGCCGTGAGATACTCCTCGGGCACCTTCTTGTTCACGAACGCTGAGAAGCGCAGCATGCGCTGCTGCTGCTCGGGGCTCAGATTTTTGAAATTCCAACCCATCGGCATATCGGGCTCGGCCGGCAACCGCCCTTGCGCGAGGGAACGCGAAATCACCGGCGCAAGGAGGGCGGCCGTGATCGCGAGGGCGACAATCGCGAGAGCAAGACGTCGCGACGTGTACATTAGAAAATCCTCCAGCCGTTCCGCCCGGGCGATTGTTGTTCGCCGCAAAATCAAAGCCTTATCCCAGATCAAATGGCCGGAAATTTGTCGCTTCCAGGTTTAAGGGGTCGGAAGCCCCAAGGATGACACCCGAGAGGCTTCTCACATGGCCCCAGGAGTTCTAAACTAGCCTTAGCAGTGTGTAGAGGCGGGGCGATGAGCGACGTGGCTGGTTTGAATGTACAAGTTTCGCATGACCGCGACCTCGTGGTCACCGAACCTGGGACCGGCGAGCAAGTAATCTATCGCAAGGATGGCGATTCGCCGGTGTTGGTGATGATGGACTCACTCAGGGCCGATCCCAATGCGGCGCGCGTGAGATTCCTCGTCTCGGCCTGGAAGGCGGCGCACGCCAAGGCTCAACAACTCGGGTGGCTGAAGTCCTGAGCGCGAGTCGGAAGTTTGAGGGCCCGGCGTTCCGATAGGGTCATGCCCGAACAGATCCTGAGCCGCTTATGCATGAGGCCGTGACAGCCGGCGCGAGCGCCGACGCGCTAGCTGAGGGTCTACCCGGCCTTATCTGCGCTTTTCGCATGCACCCCGACGGACTCGCCGAAGAGCTTGCCGTGGATAAGCCGATTGCCGAGCAGCCAGACAGCTGGCTTTGGCTTCACTTCAACCTCGCCGATGCGCGCGCATGCCGCTTCCTCAAGGCAGGAGTCTCGTTACCCGCAGCAGCGCGGGACTTGCTCATCTCCGCCGACGAGCATCAGCAGCTCAACGCGAGCGGCCACTGCCTTTACGGCGTCTTGCCCGACCTCGTCTTCGAGTTCGACGGAGCGACTGAGGAAATCGGCTTTCTCCATTTTGCCATCACCGAGACATTGATCGTCACCGGGCGCCGGCGCGCTCTGAGCGCCGTCCAGGAGATGCGCAAGGCGCTGCGCGGCGGTCAGAAGGTAGCAACGCCGGCGACTCTTCTCGAAACGATCATCGGATTTATGATCGACTCGATCGACCGATTCTCCGACGACGTCGCCGGCAGACTCGATCGCATCGAAGAGAGCATCCTCGCCGACGACATGAGCGAGGGCCGGCGGCTGCTCGGGCGTATCCGTCGCACCACAGTGCGGTTGCATCGGCAGCTCGTGATCTTGCGCGCGCTGATCCAGCGACTCGAACTTGATCTCTGCCAGAAACTATCGCTGCGCATCGGAACGTCCAGGTTGCGGCAACGGCTCGATTGGCTCGACACCGAGATCGTGTCGCTGCGCGACCGCTCTCACCTCCTGCAGGAGGAGGTCACCATCAAGACCGCCGAGCAGACCAATCGCAATCTGCATGTGCTTGCCGTCGTCACCACCGTCTTCATGCCGGCAAGCCTGATTGCCGGCATCCTCGGCATGAACGTAGGAGGTCTCCCGTTCGTGCAGGATGGCAATGGCTTCTTATGGTCGATGGCGATCCTCGCCGGATCGTCGGCCATCGTGCTGTGGCTGCTCAAGCGCTCGGGCATCCTCAGGCACTAGGCGGGGATGAAACCCGCGTTCCCTACCCCACGATCTCGTTCTTTTTGAAGCAGAGCGCGATCTCGTGCTTGGCGGTCTCGGGGCTGTCGGAGCCATGCACCGAGTTGCGCTGCACATTGACGGCGAAGTCCCTGCGGATGGTGCCGGGTTCCGCATCGACTGGATTGGTCGAGCCCATCACCGCACGGTTCTTGGCAATGGCGTCTTCGCCCTCCAGCACCTGCAGCACGATCGGTCCCGAGGTCATGAAATTGATAAGGTCCTTGAAGAAGGGCTGGTCCTTATGGACGTCGTAGAACTTCCGCGCGTCCTTCTTTTTCCACCACACACGCTTTTGGGCGACGACATGCAAGCCCGCACCCTCGAGCCGCGCAATGATCAGCCCAGTTAAGTTCCGCTCGGTCGCGTCGGGTTTGATAATCGAAAGCGTGCGTTCACTGGCCATGCAATTCAGTCCCCGGAGGTTTTTGGATTTAGGCGGGCTTATAGCGGTGACGCATGACGGCGGCAAGGCAATCCGGCTGGTTGGATTCTGATCAGATTCACCTTGAGGGCGCGTTATCACGCTTTCTTTTGCCAACGACCCGTTTCGTCCTGCTGCCAATAGCTGACGGCATAACCCTTGGTCTTGGCCGCTTGCCAATCGGCACGCGCCCGCGCCACCGCCGCCTCGTCGCGGCCGTCGAAGATGAACACGACCCGGGCGTAGGGCGATGTGTCGGCGAGCGTCGCGCCATCGACCAGAAAGCGGACGTGCGCGCCATTCGGGTTATCCTCTCCTGTGGTGAGGTAGACCGGATGTGCTTCCTGCGATCCGTCGCGAGCCGACCCGTGCGGAAGGAAACTCTCCTCGCTATAAGTCCATAGCAGCGTATTGAGCGCTTCGACCCGTTCCTCGCTCGCCGCCTGCACGGCTGCACGCCAGCCTCGCTCGACCGAGCGCTCGAGCAACGTCGGCAGCACATCCTCGAGCGAGCGTCTTTCGAGGTGATAGAAGTAGACCTCGGTTGCCGACATCTCGCTCATGGCAACACCTCAGGCATACGGGTTGTCTCCCTTGCGCAGGTGCAGCCTGATCGGCACGCCGGGCAAGTCGAAGCTGTCGCGTAGCGAATTCACGAGATAGCGTACATAGGAGTCCGGCAGCGCCTTAGGCCGCGAGCAGAAAGCGACAAAAGTGGGCGGACGGGCATTGGCTTGGGTGATGTATCTGAGCTTGATGCGTCGTCCCGAGACCGCCGGCGGCGCATGAGCATCGATGGCGCCTTGCAGCCATTGGTTCAGCGCGTGAGTCGGGAGCCTGATGTTCCACAGCCGATCGACCTCGATCACCGACTGCATCAGCCTATCGAGGCCGGCCCCGCCGAGAGCCGAGACCGGAACCACCGACACGTTCCTCACTTGCGGCAACAGCCTCTGGCACATCTCGCGGAGCTCCTTCAACCGCTTCTCGCGCTCGCGCACAAGATCCCATTTGTTGACGGCGATGACGAGCGCACGCCCCTCCTCGGCGATGAGCTCGGCGATCTGGAGATCCTGCTTCTCAAACGGATGCTCGACGTCGAGCAAGAGCACGACCACCTCGGCGAAGCGGATCGCCTTCAGCGCGTCGCCGACCGAGAGCTCCTCGGCGCGACCCTCGACGCGCATCTTGCGGCGAAGCCCTGCGGTGTCGAACAAGAGCAATTGGCGTCCCTCGAATGAGAGCGAAGACGCGATCGAGTCGCGCGTGATTCCGGCTTCAGGCCCGGTGATCATGCGCTCCTCGCCGAGAAGCGCATTGACGAGCGTGGACTTGCCGACATTCGGTCTGCCGACGATGGCGATGCGCAACGGGCGCGCGCCTTCCTCCTCTTGCTGGCCGAGTTCCGTCTCGACCACGCCCGAGGAATCTTTGCAGACACGCTCGATCGCCTCGCTCAGGTCACCGACACCCGTGCCGTGCTCGGCCGAGATCGCGAGAGGCTCACCAAAGCCGAGCTCATAGGCCTCGTAGAGGCCACCCTCGGCTGCCCTCCCCTCGCATTTATTGGCGGCGAGGATGACGGGCTTGCCCGCGCCCCGCACCAGTTCGGCGAACATCTCGTCGGCGCTGACGACGCCAGCCCGCGCGTCGATGAGAAAGACCACGAGGTCAGCCTGGGCGATCGCGGCTTCCGTCTGCCGGCGCATGCGCGGTGTGAGGCCTTTATCGCCCGGCTCGAGTCCCGCAGTGTCGATGAGCGTCACCAGGCAGGTTCCAAGCGTTGTCTCGGCCTCGCGCCGGTCGCGTGTCAGCCCGGGCTGGTCGTCGACAAGGGCAAGACGCTTTCCCGCGAGCCGGTTGAATAGGGTCGACTTGCCGACATTCGGCCGTCCAACGATGGCGACGGTGAAGGGCATCGGTTCGTCCGGAAAAGAGCTGCCGACAGGAGGCGGGTCAGTTGAGGGCGATCAGCGTGGCGTTGTCCGACAGGATATACATGCGGCCCCCCGCCACAATGGGAGAGACATAGACGCGGGTTCCAAGATCGAGATTGGAGAGGACCTGCCCGCTCCGCGCGTCGGCAGCAACGAGGAGACCGTCTCCCGACACGAGCCAGAGCCTGCCGCCGGCAAGCACCGGTCCGCTCCAGCGACCACCGGGGGGCAGGTCGCTCGCCCATTTGACCGCGCCGTCGGTTCGCGACAACGCCCATAGCTTGCCGCTAAGATCCACGACATAGACGGTGTCGCCAGCCACCCACGGCATCTGCATGCTCGCGATATTCCGCGTCCACAGTCGCTCGCCGTTCGACTCGGATGTGGCGATCATCTTGCCGCCATGGCTCACGGCGAACACCACGCCCTTGTCGATTACCGGGCGCGCCGGGTCGTTGAGAATACCGGAAGCGGAGGTTTCGGATGTGCGCGACAACGAATCGCTCCAAGACGGCTTGCCGCTCGACACGTCATAGGCGGTGACGTCGCCGGCGGGGAACGGCGCAATGACAATGTTGTCGCTGACCGCGGGGCTCGCATTGCTGAGCAGCGTTGCGGTTTGGGGCAATCCGCGCGCCGTCCACAACTCGGCGCCGTCTGCGCCGTTCAACGCATGGAGCACGTTGTCGGCGGATACGAAGAAGATCTTCCCTGCCGCGGCCGTAGGCGAGCTGCGCACCGGCTCGCCAACCGTCTTTGACCACAAGACGGCGCCGTTGCCGGGGTCGATCCCGACCACTGTGCCATAGCCGGTCGTGGCATAGAGCCGCGCGCCGTCAAGCGCGATCCCACCACCGAAACCCTCTCTCCGCTTCTCGTTCTCTGGCGTGATACTCGCACTCCATACCCGCGCTCCGCTCGCGGACGAGAAGGCCGAGACGGTACCTCCGGCATCGAGCGTATAGACCTTGCCGTCGGCAACGAGAGGCAGCGCGCTCAGGCGTCCGCTTGAAGACGACCCGGTGCCCGCGTCGGCCGACCAAACCTTCTGCAGCTGCTCATTCAGTGCGAGATGGCCAAGATTGTTGGACGGCGCGCCCCCGGGCTCGGTCCAAGTCTCGTTGGCATGCGGCGGCGGAAGCGCTACGGGCTTCGGCGGTCCCGACGGATTAAGGTCGCTAGCACTCGGATCGGTGATGACGGCGATGCGCTCGCCGGGCAAGATTTCTTCCTTCTTGGCGAAGGGATTGCGGATATTGGCGAGTGGCCCACTGCAACCGCAAAGAACCGCAGCAAGTGCTACGGCAAGGCTCGCGCTCAGCAAGCGGCGGCCAATCCCCCCTGTAAGACGAAGGCCCAAGTTCGAGCCATCCTTCGCGCCGACGCGCGTTATTTCGCCGTGGTGCTCAGCGCCTGCGGAGTCCCCACAATGAGCGCCAGCATCATATCGGCACGTTCCCGTAAATTCGGCGGCGTGGCCTGATCGGCAAGCAGGGCGCTGAACTGCTTCTCGGCCGCGGGCATGTCATTCGTGCGGTATGCCGAAAGCCCGAGCAGCTCTCGCGCCGAGAAGCTCCAGGCGCTGCCGGCGTCGATCAGCCCCTTAAGCCGCTTCTCCATCTCGGTGTAGTCAGCCTTGTCCAGCCTTAGCGCTGCGGCCTGGAGCGTGGCATGACCGCGCAGAATGTCGTCGACGCTCATGTCGCTTGCGAGCGCATCGTAGTCGGCGACCGCCTTGTCGGGATCACCACCCTTTGCCTCAGACGCTGCGAGCTGGAAGCGCGAGAGAGTGCGGTAGCCCTCAGGCCCGTCCTTGACCAGCTGGTCGAAGATCTCCTTGGCCTTCGCCGCGTCCGGCCCATCTTGGAGGGTCAGCGCTTGCGTAAACTTAGCGCCGGCCTCTCCTGACTTCCGCTCCTGCCAAGAGTTCCAGCCCTTGTACCCGGCGACCCCAGCGACGAGAACCACGGCAGCTGCCAGAGCGTAGATGCCGTATTGGTCCCACAGCTTCTTGTAGCGGTCCTGGCGGACCGCCTCGTCTACCTCGCGAATGAAATCACGGTCGCGGTCGCTCATGGGTGCGGACTCTTATGGTCTGACAGCTTCTTTTATGACGAACGACCGGCGCGACTAGCGACCGACCGCCCCTCCCAACCCGCCGTATAGTGAAGCCCTCTTGCTCGCGCAAGGTAAAGAGCCCGAGAGGCATGCTCCGGGCTCCGCAACAAATCCCTCGAGTCCGCTAACTGCCTGTCATTTTGGTCTTTTTCGTGACTGCCTCGGGCTCGTCGCACATCGGATAGGTGTAGTCGGCAGAGGGGAAGGCGCGCGCCCTCACCTCGTTGGCAAAGGCCTTTACCGCGCCCTCGATGCCCGCACCGATATGGGCGTATTCCTTGACGAATTTCGGCACGCGCTGTGAGAGGCCGAGCATGTCCTCGAGCACGAGGATCTGCCCGTCGCATTCAGCCGAAGCGCCGATGCCGATGGTGGGAATAGCGATCTGCTTGGTGATGCGCGCGGCAAGAAGCTCGGCCAAGGCCTCGATCACGACGGCAAAGGCGCCCGCATCCGCCACAGCCTTGCCATCAGCCTCGTACGCCGCCCACTCCGAACGGAAGCGGCCGCGCGGCTTGAAGCTGCCGATGGTGTTGATGGCCTGCGGCGTCATGCCGATGTGGCTCATCACTGGGATGCCGCGGTCGGTGAGATAGCGGATCGTCTCTGCCATATGGACCCCGCCTTCGACCTTGACGGCGCCGGCACCCGTCTCCTTCATGACGCGCGCAGCGTTGCGGAAGGCGACCGCCGGGCTCTCTTCATAGGACCCGAACGGCATGTCCACCACGACGAGGGCGCGGGAGGAGCCGCGCACCACAGCTTGCGCATGCATGATCATCAGCTCGAGCGGGACGGGCACCGTCGTCTCGTAGCCATGCATCACCATGCCGAGGGAGTCGCCCACCAGCAGGAAATCGACATGAGGATCGATGATGCGCGCGGTATGAGCATGATAGGCAGTCAGCGCCACGATCGGCGCGCCACCCTTTCGACTTCTGATCTCGGGCGCAGTGATGCGCTTGACGGTGAAATCCTGCGACACGTCTCGTAGAGCTCCTCGAACGTAAGGGTAGAAAAATGCCTCAGTCCCTTGGTCTTATCGCAGAATATAGGACATTTTTGCAGTGCAAAAAGTGGGCTGCGACCCCCTTGGGTCTCAATCATTGCGGGAAAGGAGAGACCCCGATCACGAGCTTATGGAGCCAGAAGAGGACCACGACATAGAGCACGGTCCCGAGCACCAGGGCCACGAAATCGTTGAAGGGCGGACCTGTCGCGGGGACCGATATCAAGCTCGTGCTCTCGCGATGCTTCAAGGTAATGCGGTCGTAGACACCATAAGCGAGGAACGAGGCAAAGAGAATCATCGAGGCGAGGTCGCCATTGGCGATGAGATGGGCGAGCGCCCAAGTCTTGATAGCGACCAGGAAGGGAAACTTGATCCTGGCCTTGATCTTGCCCGGCACGAACGCCGCGACCAGAAAAATGAACGCGGGCAGCATCAATATGATGGCGACCCAGCGCGCCCAGCCGGGCGGCGACCACACCGTGACCGGCGGCGCCTTCGCGAAGGCGAAAATCAAGAGCGCCAGACTCGCCGTCGACAGGAGCGCGAACAACACTCGGTAGCCTGTCCGGCCGAGCCGGCCGATCAGCCGGTCGCGCAGCTCCGTCATCGTCGGCACGAGATGGATGCCGAAAAAGATGACGATGGCCGTAACGAGAAGCGTCATCCCCTTGCCCTAACGCTGCGACTCACTCAATCCGTCACGGGCGGACCGAACCGGTTCGGCCCCGGCGTGCCCTTGAGGAACCCGCATTCAATGAGCAGCCAAATTGCGCCGATGATGGGGATGAGTGCGATCAGCACCCACCAGCCCGATTTGTCGCGGTCGTGGAAGCGCTTGATGTAGACGACGATCGAGGGATAGAGCACGAGCAAGGAGAAGATTGCCGTGACCGGGCCGAGCCCCTGCTGCGGATCGTGACCGGTCGCGGCGTCGATGATCGAAGCGATGATGCTAAGGATGAACAACGGAAGAATGAGGTAAAGCCACCATTGCTTCCGGTTCACGCGGCCGTCGGCCGAGAGATAGAATTGCTTGAAGTCCATGGATGCCCCCCCTTGTTCCAAGCCCAAGGAGCAAAGCCCCTGATGGAAGCGCCGTCAACTGCCAACCGCCTTGCGGCGCAGCAAGCACGGCTGAAATCATCATCGAAACAGGCAACCAGGTGCGGTAAATTTATGTGGGAAACGAGAGGAGGGCATCATGTCAGCAATGATCATCAATCTGATCCTTCAAGCCATCGCCGGCGCCATTGGAGGAAATGCCGCCGCTGCCGGCCTCGACAAAGCCGATCTCGGGAGGGCCGCCAACACGATCGCTGGCGCTATTGGCGGCGTCGCCGCGGGGCAGATCGTTTCGGCGCTGCTGCCGACGCTTGTGGCTGCCGCGAGCGGAGTCGACATCAAGACCGTCGTGGCTCAGCTCGTCGCCGGTGGCGTTGGCGGTGCCGTGACCACGGTCATCGTCGGCATGATTAAGAACCTGGCGGCCAAGTCTTAGTCGGTTAGTTCGACTTCGAGAAACCCGCATTGCGGCCGCGCTGGGCCATCACCCTCGCGCCGAGCGAGATGCTTGCTTTCTCGCGCCCGGCGGCTCGGGTCTCAGATAGATGATCAGGCAGGCGATACAGATTCCGAGTCCGAGCAGCGGATATTTCAATGCCACGACCGCTGCGGCTCCGAACAGGCACAAGGTCACGATCGACCTGAAGTACATGATCTTGCGTACTGTCGGCGGGATTTTCTCGCTCGGATTCCGGTCAACAAGCTCCCAGATCAACAACACGTAGGTCGCATTCACCAAGAAGAACACCGCCGCATAGAAGCCAACCGGCTGCGGCGCCAGCTCGCTCACGGCCATCCAAGCGGTGGAGAGCGGGAGCAGCGACATCGAAAAGAGATGGGCGAAATTGAACCACAACACCCGGGGTGTCGCCTCCTCGCAGTAGCGTAGGAGATAATGGTGATTGATCCAAACAATCGCGATGAAAACGTAGCTTACCGCGTAGCTCAACCATGTGGGCCAGAGCGACAGAAGCGCCTCAAGCGTGGCTTGCTTCGGCGGACGCAAATCCAGAACCAGCACCGTTATAAGGACGGCGAACACGCCGTCGGAGAAGGCACTCAGGCGCTCGGGCGTCGCTTTATGGAGCACGGTCAATTCAAGTGCCCGTTACGGATTGGACCGCATCGCGGATGATGTCTACGACGGTCGTCGGGGCGGTGACGCTGGGGATGTGATCGACAGCATGCGCCGCCATCTTCGCCTTCATGCGCCGAGCCATGTAGCGTTGCGTCTCAGGGACGATCATTCGAT
>DATHCZ010000172.1:0-20925 GCA_035319265.1 Methyloceanibacter sp.
CTCGACGGCGATGAATTTCGCGCCGAGCGAAGCCACTTGCTCCTTCACGGCTGGGCGCACGTCGGTCGCCGTGACGATGGCGCCGAGCCGCCGCGCGGTGGCGATGGCCTGAAGGCCAGCGACGCCGACGCCCATGACGAAAACGCGCGCGGCGGGAACCGTGCCGGCGGCGGTCATCATCATCGGCAAGGCCCGTTCGAAAGCGGCTGCCGCGTCTACCACGGCCTTGTAGCCGGCGAGATTCGATTGCGAGGACAGAACGTCCATCACCTGCGCGCGGCTGATGCGCGGCATCAGCTCCATCGAGAAGAGCGCGACGCCGCTCTTGGCGAGAGCATCGAGGCCCTCGGCATCGTAGAACGGATCGAGCATGCCGATCAGCGCCGCGCCCTTCTTCATCGCCTTGACGATGGCAGGCTCCGGCCGCCGCACGGTCAGCACGATATCTGCGTCTGACACCGCGTCTTCATCGCTCTTGGCGATCTTGGCGCCAGCGGCGCTGTAGTCCTCATCGGAGAAGTGAGAGCGGAGCCCTGCGCCGGAGCGGATCGTAACAACGGCGCCGGCCTTGACGAGCTTCTTGACCGTCTCGGGCGTCAGCCCGATGCGCGGCTCGTTCTCTTTCTCGCCGGGCACGCCAATCGCAACCATCTTTGCTCCGTCGCCGGCTCTTGCGCGAAGGCAAGGCTAGCGCTCATTAGAGGCCCAAGTCGAAACGAAACGGGAAGTGCCGAGCGAAAAGCGAGGGTGGACTCAGACCACGAAGATGGCGAGAAGCGCCATGAGCACGGCCACGCTTATGATGAGATAAATGGTGAGCTTGACGAACAGCTTATAGGTCCGCTCATGCTCGGCATAATCCATTGCCGGATGGCCCTCTGCGCGATCGATCTTCATACTACTCCCCTGCCTACTTGGCTTTTGCTCATGGCGAGATAGCAAAAACCCCTCGCCACGGCAATCCAGGGACGGCGAAAATCGTTGTGCATCCCCAAAACTGGTCAGGTCAGCGGGCTTTTTCCGGGCGTCAAAGGACCACCAACCGTTCTCGGCTGTGATCAAGCGAGCTTGAGGCGAGCCGATGCTTGCGAAAGATCGACCTGGGCCAAACTCTACGACCCGCGGCGGATCAGCGAATGTATGCGGACAAGCATAAGCGCCGTCGGCACATCGCCTAACTAACCTTTTCCTGAGTCACCCCTTCGGGCAGTGGAACCCCGGCTTCGGTAAACGCCTCGCGCTGGCGCTTGGCCACATCGGCGAGGTCTGAGCCCGCGATCGTGTCGTCGAACAGACGGTGGTAGTTGAGCTCGGCGTTGAGATGGAGAAACACTCCGCCGAGCCCGATCGCCGCGCGGTCCATGAACACGAACTCGCGCGGCACCTTGACCGGGCCCTTCTGCCGCAAGCCCTGATGCACGCGGAACGCCTCGCGCCGCCCATACATGCCGGGACTCACCTGGTCGGCGATGGTGCGCACGCGGTCCTCGAGCATCGGGCCGTAAATGAAGTTCGCCCAGATATTGAGGATGTCGATCAGCTCATGGGAGAGACCCGCGAAGCCCCAGGTCTCGTAAGCATGCACGATGAGCGCGCGGTCGTTGTGCAACAGGCCATGATAGAGGTCGACCACACCCTGAATGAATTTCGGCGCGAAGCTCCTGATACAGCCATAGTCGAGCAGGTTGATGCCGGCAGCCCTCCCCTCGCCGTCCTCGAACACGGTGTAATTGCCAAGATGCGGGTCGCCGTGGATCACGCCGTAATGGCTGAACGGGTACCACCAAGCGCGGAACATCGCGCGCGCTACTCTGTTGCGCTCTTCGAGGGTGCGGTCGCGATAGTCGAGCAGGCGCCCTCCTTCGAGCCAGGTCATGGTGAGGAGCCGCTTGGTGGAGAGCTCAGGCACGCCCTCCGGTACGCGGATGAGCGCATCGTCCTCGAAGATGAGCGCATAGAGCCGCATGTGGCGCCCCTCGAGATCGTAGTCGAGCTCCTCCCTGAGCCGCGCCGCGATCTCCGTTCGCATCTCCGAGGTCTCGATCGCAGGTTTGAGGCGCGCGTGGAGCGAGAACAGGATACCGAGTTGGGCGAGGTCGGCCTCGACCGCCGACTGCATGTCCGGATATTGCAGCTTGGCGGCGAGCGCGCGCCCATCGAGACGTGTCGCGCGATGCACCTGGCCAAGTGAGGCAGAGGCCGCAGCCTCGTGCTCGAAGCTCGAAAACTTCGCCTCCCAGTCGGGGCCGAGTTCAGCCGCCATGCGCCGCCGCACGAAGGGCCAGCCCATGGGCGGAGCCTGGCTCTGGAGCTGGCCGAGCTCGACGGCATATTCGGCCGGTAGCGCCTCGGGGATGGTGGCGAGCAACTGCGCGACCTTCATGATCGGGCCTTTTAGGCCGCCGAGCGCCGCGGCTAGCGAAGCGGCATCCTTGTCGCGCTCGGGATCGAGCCCGAACAGCCGGCGGCTGGCGATGCGCGCGGCGACACCTCCGACATTCGCGCCGACCGAGGCATAGCGCATGGCGCGCGCGGTGAACCTGTTCTTCTCTTTGTCTGAGATGCGTTCGGTCATGGGTGCGTCGGCGGGGGTTCTCGACAGTTCGGTTATTCCCTCATATAGGGGCGCTTCCCCCTAAGGGCGGTCCGTAAGCCCGAAGAAAGACCGAAATAGAGCATGCCATTTGCCTTGAAAGCGCTCGCCAAGGCCGGGCTCGTCATCGGCGCGATCGTGACCTTGGTCGGGCTCCTTGCCAGGTGGTTTCCCGCGCTCGATATCGTCAATAACGGCCTACCCTTCCTTCTCGCCTTCACGCTCATCGTAGCGAGCCTAGCCGCGGCGGCGCGAAGCGGGCTGCTTACCGTGTTCGCCCTGCTCCTTACCATCATCAACTGCACACACTTCGCCCTCGCGCTCCAGGGTGGCGCTGAAGACGCGACGCCTGGAGCGCCGCGCTTCCTCAGAGTCATGACCTTCAATATCTGGAATCAGAACGACCGAATCGACGACATCGCCAAATTCCTCAGCGACACGGATGCCGATCTCGTCGTGATACAGGAGATGACGGCGGACAAATGGAGCAAGCTTCGCGAGAGTCTCGGCTCACGCTATCCCTACACCCTCGGCGACGCGGGCCTCGTGATCCTCTCCAAGTACAAGATCATCGAGAATGGGCGCGTCGACCGCGGAGGCATGCAGCCTTGGTCCTCGCTCATGCTGCGCTGGGCCGTGGTCGAGGTGAATGGCACGACGGTGAAATTTGTCGGCGTCCATCTCGCCCGACCGTTCTATCCCAAGCTGCAATATGACGACCTGGTGACGCTGGTCGATTTCGTACGCCATCAAACCGGACCGCTGATCGTCGCGGGGGATTTCGACATGACGCCATGGACCGACAAGCTCACCAGCTTCACCCAAGCAACGGGGCTTGAACGCTACAACACGTTCCACTTCACTTGGCCGCTGCATATCGGCGGCATCCCGCTTCTGCCGTTCGTCGCCAGCGATCAAGTCTTCACCTCGCCGCACTTTGCCAAGATCGCGACGTGGACCGGCCCGCGACTCGGATCGGATCATCGCCCGGTCATCGCCGATATCGCGGCAGAGGCGAAGTAGTCGCGGCGAGTCCTCAACAAAGGAAAGCCGCTAGTGCTTGCGCTTCTTGGCCGGTGCCCTATCGTCCATGGCCTCAAGCTCGTCGATCAGCCCTTCGATTACCTTGAGACCCATCGACCAGAAGCCTGGCTCTGTGGCATCGAGACCGAACGGGGCGAGCAGCTCTTTGTGGTGCTTGGTGCCGCCCGCCGCGAGCATGTCGAGGTAGCGGTCGGCGAACCCCTTCTCCGCCTTCTCGTAGACGGCATAGAGCGAGTTCACCAGGCAATCGCCGAAGGCATAAGCGTAGACGTAGAACGGCGAATGGATGAAGTGGGGAATGTAGCACCAGAAGGTCTCATAGCCCGGCTTCAGCTCAATGGCCGGCCCCAGGCTCTCGCCTTGCACCTCGAGCCAGATCTCGCCCAGCCTCTCGCTGGTGAGCTCGCCCTCGCGCCGCTCAATGTGGACCTTGCGCTCGAAACTATAGAAGGCGATCTGCCGCACCACGGTGTTGATCATGTCCTCGACCTTGGCGGCGAGCAGCGCCTTTCGCTCGCGCGGTGACGGCGCCTGATCGAGCAGAGCGCGGAAGGTCAGCATCTCGCCGAATACACTCGCGGTCTCGGCAAGCGTGAGCGGCGTCGGCGCCATCAGCGGTCCTTGCACATTGGCCAGCACCTGATGCACGCCGTGGCCCAGCTCGTGCGCGAGCGTCATCACGTCGCGCGCTTTGCCTTGGTAGTTGAGCAGGATGTAGGGATGGGCGCTTGGCACGGTGGGGTGCGAGAAAGCGCCGGGCGACTTCCCTTCCCTGACCGGCGCGTCGATCCAGCGCTCGGCAAAGAAGCGGTCGGCAATGTCGGCCATGCGCGGGGAGAAATCGCCATAGGCCGTGAGCACGGTTTTGCGCGCATCGTCCCAGCCGATCACCTGCTTCGGCTCGTCGGGAAGTGGCGCGTTCCGGTCCCAATGCGCAAGCGTCTTCATGCCGAGCCATTTTGCCTTCAGCGCATAATAGCGGTGCGACAGGCGCGGGTAGGCCTCGCGCACGGCGGCGACGAGCGCATCGACCACCTCTTTCTCCACGCGGTTGTTGAGGTGTCGGGAGTCCGCCACGTCGACGAAGCCCCGCCAGCGGTCCGAGATCTCCTTGTCCTTGGCCAGCGTGTTGGTGAGATGAGTGAACAGCCGCACGTTCTCTTTGAAGGTCTTGGCCAGTGCCTCAGCCGCCTTGCGCCGCTTCTTCTCATCCGCGTCGAGCAGGCGATTGAGCGTGGGCTCGAGGCTGAGCTTCTCGCCGCCCACGTCAAATCTGAGCGAGGTCATCGTCTCGCTGAACAGGCGGTCCCAGGCGCCGCGCGAGGTGACCGCCTTCTCATGGAACAGCTGCTCGAGCTTGTCCTCAAGCTGATAGGGCTTCTCTTTGCGCAAGTCCTCGATCCACGGGCGATAGTGCCCAAGCTCCGAACGCACCATCGCCGCCTCGAGCGCCTTGTCGTCAAGACGGTTGAGCTCGAGCGGGAAGAACAGGAGCTTCGAGGAAATGGCGGTGATCTTCTCCTGGATGTCCCCGAAGAATTTCTGCCGCTTGGGGTCTGACGTGTCGGCGGCATAAAGCAGGCTCGCGTAGGACACGATGCGGCCGAGAAGGTCGTTGAGCTGCTCGAACTCACGCACGGCCTGCGCCAGCGCCTGATCGCCTCTGCCGCCGTCGAGCAAAGTTGCAAGCTTTCCAGCGTAACGCTCCTGCATGGCGTCGGCGGCGCGCTCCGACGTGGTGAGGTCATTCTTGAGTTCAGGCGCATCGGCGCCGCTGTAGAGATCGGCCAGGTTCCACTCCGGCAAGCTCCCGAGCTTGCGCTTGGCCGGCGCCTCGGCGGCAGCGGCACGCTTGACTTTGACTTTCGCGCCCGCGCTCGCGGCATAAATGGGGTGCATCGGCCAGAGGGTCAGTTTGGGCAGCATCGGCACATCAAATCCTTTAGTTAGCGGCGGGTGAGCGCCTAGTGTGGGAAGGCGAGTGCGGCGTCGCAAGGGCCAAACGCAAGCCTTTCCGGTCCATTTGGCGGGCGCATTAGACGCAGCCTTACCAAAATCGAACCGCGATAAAGAGGATATTTACCCTTCGACTGCACAATTTTGGCACAGCAGCGGCCCTGCTCCGCCTCTATCCGAGGTCGCAGGAGGCTTCTGCCGAGTAGCGTAACCAGTTTTCGTGTGAGTCTTGCGTCATGCCCAAACGCGTCCTGGTCGTCGACGACGACCCTGCTCAACGCCGTATCCTTGAAGAGACCATCAAGCGCTTTGGCTACAACGTTGCCACTGCCGAAAGCGGCGACAAGGCGCTTGACGCACTCAAGGCCGATGCCGCTAACGACATCTGCCTCGTCCTACTCGACCTCGTCATGCCGGGAACCGACGGCATGGCCGTGTTAGGGGCCATGCGCAGCCTTCCCAAGAAGCCACCCGCCATCGTGCAGACCGCCCATGGCTCGATCGACGCCGCGATATCGGCGATGCGAGCCGGCGCCGTGGATTTCGTGGTCAAGCCGGTGAGCCCCGAGCGGCTCGAGGTTTCCATCAAGAACGCGCTCAAGATCGAGGCGCTTGCCGGCGAGCTGAACCGCATCAAAGCCCAGGCCAAGGGCTCGCTCGGCTTCGCCGACCTGATCGCCGGCAGCGAGGCCATGCGCCGGGTGATCGAGCTCGGCAAGAGAGCCGCCAAGTCGACCATTCCCGTGCTCATCGAGGGCGAATCGGGCGTCGGCAAGGAGTTGATCGCGCGCGCTATCCAAGGCGAGAGCGCCCGCGCGGGCAGGCCGTTCGTCACCGTCAATTGCGGCGCGATCCCGGAAAATCTGGTCGAGAGCATACTGTTCGGTCATGAGAAGGGCTCCTTCACCGGCGCCTCCGAGAAACGCGTCGGCAAGTTCGTCGAGGCCGATCAGGGCACGCTCTTTCTCGATGAGATCGGTGAGCTCCCCCTCGACGCCCAGGTCAAGCTGCTGCGCGCCCTGCAACAGGGCGAGATCGATCCGGTGGGCGGCAAGCAACCGGTCAAAGTCGATTTCCGCCTCATCTCCGCCACCAATCAGAATCTGATCAGCCTCGTCAATGAGGGCCGCTTCCGTGAGGACCTCTTTTACCGGCTGAACGTCTTTCCCATCTGGGTGCCCCCCTTGCGCGAGCGGCTCGAGGACGTGCCGGAACTCATCCGCCACTTCATCGCGCGATTCGCCGCGGAGGAAGGAAAGCGCATCGACGGCATCGACGCCGACGCGAGCGGCATGCTGCAGAGCTATACCTGGCCCGGCAACATCCGCCAGCTCGAGAATGCCGTGTTCAGAGCCATCGTTCTTGCCGACACGCCGATGCTCACCGTGAACGAGTTCCCGCAGATCGCTGCGCATGTCGAAGGCTATCAGGTGACGGTGCCGCCGGCGCCGGCGCCCAAGGACCCGGTTCCGCGCATCGAGGGCCCGGTGATGTTGGGCGAGTCGGCCGGCACGCCTGCCACGATCCACGTGCCGTCGGCCAACGGAAAAGATGCGATCGGCATTCCGGCGCTAAGCGATTCGGGTGACATCCGCTCGCTCGAAGCGGTCGAGGCGGACATGATCAGGCTAGCCTTCGGGCGCTATCGCGGACGGATGACGGAGATCGCCAAGCGGCTCGGCATTGGTCGTTCGACCCTCTACCGCAAGATGCGCGAGATCGGACTCGAGGTGAGACCGTGAGCCGAGGCGACCGTGTGCCGAGGCCTGGCCACACTTAAGTAACGATACGCGTTAGGGAAACTTTGGGTGGCGGCGTAGTAGGGCTTTGACGGGGGGCCCGGAGCTTCAACGTTCTGCGCCTGATAATCGCGGCCGAACTGGCCTGAGGGGAGCGAATTATGGGGCGTATTCATCGTATTGCGTTGACCGTGGCGCTTTTGGCGGCAAGCGCCACGCCGGTCCTTGCGGCTGAGCCCGATCAGCCCACGTCCCTCATCACCTCAAATGAGGCGATCCGAATTCTCGTGCAGAATCGCCTCTCGGAGAAATTCACTGCCGCGAGCGAGAAAAAGAAGGACGAGCAAGGCGCGCTCGTCGAGTTCTATGCGGTGCCCGACCAAAAGCCGCTCTGGGTCGACGCCAACGGGCTGACCGAGCGCGGCAAGACCGTCATCGCCGAGATCAAAGACGCGGACGATTACGGGCTGCGCTCAGCGGACTACACGCTGCCCAAGACTGACAGCTTCACCTCCTCCGGGCCTAACGCCACAGACTGGCTTGCCGACGCCGAGATCGCCGTGAGCTATGCCGTCCTCGACTATGCCAACGATGCACGCGGGGGACGCATCAAACCGCAGCGTCTCGACGAGAATCTCGATCCGAGCCTGGCATTGCCCGATCCCTTGGAGGTGATCGAATCGATCGCCATCCGCTCAGATCCCGCCGCTTATCTCAGGAGCTTCCAGCCCGACCAGCCGCAATTCGAGGCCCTGAGGCAGAAACTGATAGCCCTTAGGGCCGGCAAGACTGTCGCCGTCGCGGTCAAGAAGCCTGCCGATTTCATCCCCGATGGCCCCGTCCTCAAATTGGGCGTCGTCAACGCTCAGGTGGCCCTTGTCAGAAAGCGTCTCGGCGTGCCTCTCCAGCCGGACGCCGACGAAAACACCTACGACATGGGCGTGGCACTCGCCGTGCAGCGCTTCCAGGAGGCGAACGGTGCCTATGGTGACGGCGCGGTCGGCCTCGCCACCCGCCGCCTCCTGAACGGAGAGCCGTCCGCTCAACCGCGCGAGGGCGCGAGCTCGGCCAAGATCAGAGCCATCCTCATCAACATGGAGCGCTGGCGCTGGCTGCCTCATGACCTCGGGCCCTATTACGTCAACGTCAACATCCCGGAATTCATGCTCCGCGTGGTCGAGGACGGGAAGCCCGTTCACACGACGCGCGTCGTGGTCGGCAAGCCCGACAAGGAGACTCCGGTCCTATCCAACGAGATGCAGGAGATCGTATTCGGTCCGTTCTGGAACGTGCCCACCTCGATCAAGATCGAGGAGATCAGGCCTTATATCCGCGAGGAGGCTTCCTGGTTCGGCGGCGGCGGTTTCAACACCGCGGTGTTCCAGCGCCATAACCTCCGCATCAAATATGCCGGCCAGGAGGTCGATCCCGCCGTCGTCGACTGGAACCGCGTCGATATCCGCAGCTTCGACATCTACCAGCCACCGGGACCTGACAACGTGCTCGGCAAGGTCAAATTCGTGTTTCCTAACAAGCACGATGTCTACATGCACGACACCCCGCAGAAGTTTCTGTTCGCCCAGCCGGTCAGGGCTGAGAGCCACGGCTGCATGCGGGTGGAGAACCCGGATCAGCTCGCCGCTGTCCTGTTGAAGCACGACCGGGGATGGAGCGAGGCGCGGACCGCCTCGGCGATGGACGACGCCTACGATTCTCATGTTGCTCTGCAACAGAAGATCCCCGTCTACATCACCTACTTCACCCTCAAGGTTAACGAGGACGGGAGCCTGACGAGCTACGCCGATATTTACGGCCACGACGGGCGGATGGCGGCTGCGCTTAGACTTTAGGATCCTGATTATCCTGTGGAAATCCTGTTAACTCTGCTGGGTGATTCCTGGCAGGATTAACTAGTTTGCCTTGTTTTTCCCGCAATTTGGCTAATACTCTTCATTAACGACCGGTATGCGACAGCCCGCCGGTCGCCGATGTTTGGCCTGAGGGGGCCAGCCATCGCACGGGGAAGCCGGTCGAATGCCGGCGAGGGAAAGTTTCGGGGATGCTCAAACGGGGGAGTGTCGCACGTCGCGCTGTGTTCGGCGCCTCTGTGATGATCCTGACTGCCGCCGCGTGGTGGTCGGCGACCACTTATGGGGCGAGCGCGACCGGCGAGACCCGCACTCTCTCCATCTACAATATCCACACCAAGGAGACGATCACCGTCACCTACAAGCGCGAGGGTAAGTATGACGATGCGGCGCTCGCGCGGCTCAACACCTTCATGCGCGATTGGCGAGCCAACAAAGAAACCAAGATGGACCCGGTGCTGATCGACCACATCTGGACCCTACACAAAGAACTCGGCTCCGAGGTGCCCGTCCATCTCATCTGCGGCTACCGTACGGCCAGCACCAACGAAAATCTGCGCAGGCACGGCGGCGGCCAAGCCAAGAAGAGCCAGCATATCCTCGGCAAGGCTGCCGACATCACCTTCCCCGACGTCCCCGTCAAAGTGCTCCGCAATTCGGCGCTGGTGTGGGAATGGGGCGGTGTCGGCTATTACCCGACCTCGGGCGTCCCCTTCGTTCATGTCGATACCGGCAACGTGCGCATGTGGCCGCGCATCCCGCGGCTCGAGCTTGCCGCTCTGTTCCCCGAGGGCCATTCGAAATATGTGCCAGCGGACGGCAAGCCGATTACCAGAGACGACTACAAGCTCGCTTTGGCCCAGGGTCTGGTGAAGCAGACGCAGATCGCTCAAGCGGTCCGCATCAAGCCGGCCCCGGAGCCTGACGAGGTCGCTGATGCCGATGACAGTCTCGACAGCGGACCAAATTCGGAGGCCGGCGCCGCGACACCTGTCGTCGCAGAGAACGAGCCCGCCGCAACGCCCGAGCCGGAGCTACCGCAGCCGATCCTCGCCGCCTACACCCCCAGCTCCCCGACCGAGCATGAGATCGCCGCAGACGTTCACGACCAGGGAAATCCTCCTCCGCCGCAGAGACTGTTTGCCTATGCAAGCGCAGGCGGCATTCCGTCACTGCCGAGCTTCCGCTCCACGCCAGCGCCGCTTCCCGCTTATCGTGACGCCGAGGTAGTAAGCGCGCCCGAAGTCGACGACGACCATCCCGATGAGCTGAGCTACGTGCCCTTCGACATCGGCGGCCTCATGACCGACCGGTCTGTCGCCTATAGCCACGCCGTGGCCCCGCTGACCCATCCCGATCAAACGGCGCTGAACTATTTGTTCGAGGACATGGACCAGCCGACGGCGCTCACGCTGCGCAAGACCTCCGGCTACAGGGGCCTCGAGGCGGCCGAGCAATTCTCTGGCCAGGCCGTGCGCAGCTTCTATGCCGAGATGGAGCCGGCGAAGCCCGCGCAACATGCCGAGATGGAGCCGGCCAAGCCCGCTCCGACGCAGGTCGCCCAGCGCTAGCTTTCGTTCCAGCCCTGCGTCATACCGGCCAAAGCCGGTACTCAGCAAGAATACATTCATGAACAGGGATTCCGGCTCGCGCCGAAATAACCGCGACCCGGTTGGCTAAGCCGCCTCGGCCTCTGCCGCCATGCCGAGCGCGTGAAGATAGGTCGCGAGCACGGCCTCGGCCTCGCGCCGCTTGTTTTCGTCCTGCTTGCGCAGCCGGATCACGGCCCGCAGCGCCTTCACGTCGAAGCCGTTTCCCTTCGCCTCGGCATAGACTTCGCGGAGATCTGCGGCGAGGGCCGCCTTCTCCTCCTCGAGCCGCTCGATGCGGGCGACAATGGTACGGAGCTGGTCTTTGGCTGATGTCTGAAGCTGCACGGTGATCCCCCGCTAGACTTGTGATTCGGACAGGCGTTGAGCTTAGGTCGCGCACTTTCGCCGCCGCAAGGAGAGGGCCCCTCTTATCCCGCTTATCCAAAGCCATGCCGCGCGCAGGCCCGCGCGAACTTAGCCGGTGTGCGTCTTCACCTTGCGCTTCGGCTCGTTCTGGAACTTCGCCTTCCACGCCTCGTAAGGCATGCCGTAGACGATCTCCCTCGCCTCCTCCTTGCTGAGCGTAATCCCCCTCGCCTCGGCCGCCTCCTGATACCAGCCCGAGAGACAGTTCCGGCAGAAGCCCGCAAGCTCCATGAGGTCGATGTTCTCGACGTCGCTCCGCTCGCGAAGATGCGAGAGAAGACGCCGGAAAGCCGCCGCCTCAAGCTCGGTACGCGTTTTCTCGTCCATGGCGAGGACTCCTTTGCATGGCTTTGACACGGGCACTTCCACGCGCACACCGCCGGTATGAGACCCATGCAGCTCGATCGCATGCAGAGCGCCTTCTTGACGCATCACTTTGCGCAGTGCTTCGGCGAGGCGCTGCGCCCATTCGGCTTGACCCTGTTCGCTCAGGATCAAATCCTGGCGGACCTCTATCAGCGCATGGGCAAGTCCGCGCATCGTGCCGTGGCGATAGAGCGTATCGCCGTTGAGCTGTCCCGAATACGGCTGATTGTCACCGACCTCGATGCCGGGGATCTCGCTCAAGGCCGCAAGGAGCGGGAGCGCAAGCCGCGGGTCTTTGTCCCACAAGACGCCCACTGACCAGGGCCGCGGCACACCCTTCCACGCTTGGGTGAAGCTGTGCACGGAGACGATCACCGGCGGCTTACCCGCCGCGAGGCCGGCCTCGACCGCGCTATCGATGGCGCGATGATAGGGCTCGTAATATCGCTCAATGCGGGCGGCAATCTCGGTCTCATCCAGACCGACATTGCCCGGTACGATGAGCCCGTCCGAGATCTGCATGATCAACGTCGGGTCGTCGAGACCGCGGTTGGGGTCGATCAGAAGCCGCGAGAATTGTGAGAGGAGGGCGGGCGCGTCGAGTATTGCGGCGAGACGCTCGGCGACCGCCGCCGCTCCCATGTCGTAGGCAATGTGCCGGTGAAGGTCTTCTTGCCTGAGCCCCAGGCAGCCATAGGCCTCGGGCAGGGCGTTCTCGGCATGGTCGCAGACAATGAGGAGCCCGGTGGCAACATCCCCCTCGATGCCGCGGTAGGGCCCGGCGCCCAAATCGACGTTCGCAAGACTATGCAGACTTTGGTCCAATGCGCCTTCACCCCGCGCCTTCTTAATTGGGCAACGGCTTCCGCCACGGCAAGAGAAAATCCCGCCGAAGCCAAGATTGCGACGTATTTACCTAGGACTTAGAGGGGTTGGGTAGCAGGCGAGGACCCGACCTATAATCACCGCCCGACCATGCCGGGGAATTGCCCCTTCTGGTCAGAGAAACTCAACCGATTCAGTGCTATGTTTCTAATATCTTTAACCGTGTTTCAGGCTATATGACCTCGATGCCCGCCGCCCATCAGATCCCGCATAGGCCGAACACGTCGTTTTCCCAGTGGAGCCGTCTAGTGATGCTCGGCTTGCTGTTCCTGGTTGGTCTCGCGAGCCCGGCGCTTGCCGATTTGAAGCTCTGCAACACGACGGCGAGCCGCGTCGGCGTCGCCATCGGCTACAAAGACGCCGAGGGCTGGGCGACCGAAGGCTGGTGGAACATTACCTCCCACACCTGCGAGACCCTGCTCAAGGGCGTGCTGATCGGCCGTTATTATTACATTCATGCCGTCGACTATGACCGCGGCGGCGAATGGGCCGGCTCCCTTTACATGTGCACCGACGACAAGTCCTTCACCATCCGCGACACCAAGGACTGCGTGAAGCGCGGCTACAAACGTACCGGCTTTTTTGAGGTCGATACTGGCGAGGAGCGCGACTGGACCGTCCGCCTCACCGATCCTGAGGGCGAAGCGAAGTCGCAATGAGGCGAAAACGCCGGGTCAAGATCGTCGCCACGCTCGGTCCTGCCTCAAACAACGAAGAAACGATGCGCCGCCTGTTCGAGGCGGGCGCCGACGTGTTTCGCGTGAATATGAGCCACGCGACGCATGACGGCTTGCGCGACATCCACGCGACGGTGCGCAAACTCGAGGTCGAATTCTCGCGGCCGATCGGCATTCTGGTCGACCTGCAAGGACCCAAGCTCCGCATCGGCAAGTTCGACTCCGGCGCCATCAGGCTGACCGAGGGCGACGTCTTGAGCTTCGTCCGCCGCGAGGCGATCGGCGGCTTGGGCCGCGTGCACCTGCCGCATCCCGAGATATTCCAGGCGGTCAAGGCAGGCCATACGCTTCTGCTCGACGACGGCAAGCTCAAGCTTCGGGTCGTCGAGGCAAGCGACGTCAGGATCGATGCCGAGGTGATGACGAGCGGGCTACTCGGCAGCCGTAAGGGCATCAGTCTTCCCGATACCGTGCTTCCCTTCGGTTCGATGACCGAGAAAGACCGCGCCGATCTTGAATACGCGATGTCGCTAGGCGTTGCCTGGATCGCGCTCTCTTTCGTGCAGCGCGCTGAGGATGTCGCCGAGGCCCGCAAGCTCGCACGCGGCCGCTCGGCGATCATGGCCAAGATCGAGAAGCCTTCGGCGCTCAATCACCTCAAGGCGATCATCGACCTTGCCGACGGAATCATGGTGGCGCGCGGCGATCTCGGCGTCGAGATGCCGGTCGAGAAGGTGCCGGGCCTGCAGAAGCAGATCACGCGCGCGGCCCGCAATGCCGGCAAGCCCGTGGTCATTGCCACGCAAATGCTAGAATCGATGATTTATGCGCCGGCCCCGACTAGGGCCGAGGTCTCCGACGTCGCGACCGCCGTGTTTGACGGCGCCGATGCCGTGATGCTCTCGGCCGAATCGGCCGTGGGCAAATATCCGGTGCAGGCGGTCGAGACCATGGACCGCGTCGCCATAGAGGTGGAGCGCGATCCGCTCTACGAGGCCATCATCCACGCTCAACGCATCGATCCGGAGGCGACCGGCGCCGACGCCATCTCGGCGGCGGCGCGCACCGTCGCCGAGACGCTCAATCTTGCTGCGGTTGTCTGCTACACGGCCTCCGGCGCGACTGCGCTCAGGGCCGCGCGCGAGCGTCCGTCGCAGCCCATCATCGCGCTTACACCGATCCCGGCGACGGGCCGCAAGCTCGCGCTCGTGTGGGGTCAACATTGTGTCCTGACCGACGACCCGCGGGATCTCGACGACATGGTGGCCAAGGCCTGCCGCATCGCCTATCAGGAGGGCTTCGCGCTTCCGGGCCAGCGGGTGATCATCTCGGCCGGCGTGCCGCTTGGAACGCCAGGCGCCACCAATATGTTGCGCATCGCCTTTGTCGGCGACGGGTCCGACGACATGTAGCTCTGGTCATTCCGGCGCAAGCCGGAATCCATTCCGTCTTCTCGTTCGGGTCTAGCTGGATCCCCGGCTTACGCCGGTATGACGGGAGCGTCAGGCTAGATGTCCTGGCCGTCGACCTCGCGGGTCAATTCCTTCACCGCGTCTCGCGCCTCGTCGAGGAAGGGGTTCGCCTTGAGCGCCTTGCGGTAAGCCTCGAGTGCTTCCTTCTTCTCGCCGACCTGCTGGAGCACGCGGCCGAGATCGCTGATTGCGTCGTAGTTGCGTGGATCAAGATTGAGAGAGCGCCTGAGGTCGGCGAGAGCGCCCGCATAGTCGTTGCTCAGAACCTCTACTGTCGCCCGTTTATGCCACACCTCGGCATTGTCGGGTGCGAGGTCGGTCAAAGCGTCGAGGACTTGGCCAGCGAGATCGAGATCGGCGTCCTTGGTGAAGTCGTCGACACGGCTCAGTAGAAGATCGAGGGTGTCGCTGCCCGAGCTCCGCCACAGCTCCTCGATCGAGTCCATGATCGGCCGCGCGGCGCCGAGATCCTTGGCGCTGCTCAACTGGTCGTAGAGCTGGCCGAGCATCTTGTTCCGATCGAGCGGCGCAACGAGCGGCACGTTCGCCCCCTGCCCGCCGGGTTCTTGCTTCGGGCCGAGTCTGTCCTGCTTGTTCTCCTCGGTCGATTGAGGATTGCCCGCTGCTCCGCCACCCGGCTTGAGGTCCGGCTTCAGCGGTGGATTGTCGTCGAGTTCCTCGTCCGGCGCGGCTAGGCTCTTTCCGGCCTGGCCAAGCGGCACTTCCTCTGTGCCGCCGTCATTCGGTCCGACATCGTCGGGGCCGGTATCGCCGGCACCCGCGTCATCGGTGCCGGTCTCATCGGCGGGCGCCTGTGCGGCAGGGGTTCCCCCGGGCGAAGCAACGCCGGCCTTTGGCTCAAGCTGGATGGGCCCGGCATGCAAGCCGCGATCCGGCCCCAATCCGAACAAGAGGGCAAGCACAAGCGAGGCGAACCAAAGTCTGGTCGTCGCGCCATTGCGAAAAGCGCCGATCGGCTTCAGACGGAAGCTCTGGCGCGGACGCATCGAGCTTTAGCCCTGGCGGGCCTTATAGCGGCGATTGGTCTTGTTGATGACGTAGAGCCGCCCACGGCGCCTGACAACGCGGTTGTTGCGATGGCGATTGCGGAGCGCTCGCAGCGAATTCTTGATCTTCATGGCAATCCATCCATCTTTGGGCGGAAAAAATGCGGGGGCGGCCCACAAGATGCGGCCGCCCGCCAAGCTGTGCGGACCATAAAAAGGGCCGCAGCCGGTGTCAACGATTTGGTCTCCGGAGCACGAAGGCCGGTAGCTTCCGGCAAGCGCATAATCCTTCCGCGCTGGATTGACAGCCCAGCCCCACGCTTCTACACTTAACCGCATGGTTAAGTATCAAGAGGCCTCGCTCGATCGCACCTTCGCCGCCCT
This sequence comes from Methyloceanibacter sp., assembly GCA_035319265.1. Lineage (GTDB taxonomy): Bacteria > Pseudomonadota > Alphaproteobacteria > Rhizobiales > Methyloligellaceae > Methyloceanibacter. Next base: position 16,010 of record DATHCZ010000172.1, read on the forward strand.
TGCCGACCCGACGCGGCGCGCTCTGCTCGCGCAACTCGACGAGCACGAGAACGTTTCAATAAGCGAGCTAGCCCGGCCTTTTCCTATGTCGCTGCCGGCGATCATGAAGCATCTCGACGTTCTGTCGGACGCGGGCCTCGTCAGGCGGACCAAGACCGGCCGCGTTGTCTTCTGCCGGCTTGCCGCTGCCCCGATGCAAGAGGCCGTGAGCTGGCTCAACCGCTACCAGCGCTTCTGGTCCGAGCGACTCGATCGTCTCGCCGCCTTCCTGGAGGAAGAAGAGTCATGTCAGTCCAACCAGCCGTCGCTACCAAACCCAGCCTCACCCTCAAGCGGTATCTCAAGGCCACGCCCGACAGGGTCTTCGCCGCGTGGACGGAGCCGGAAAAAATAGCGCAATGGTTCGGCCCTGAAGGGATCGAGCTGCTGCGCGCAGAAGCCGACGCGCATGTCGGCGGCAGGTTCCGCATTGTCATGCGCGGACGCGATGGCGAGGAGCACGACGTGAGCGGCCTCTATCGCGAGGTGGTGCCGAACGAGAAGCTCGTCTTTTCCTGGGCGTGGCGCACCACACCGGAGCGGGAATCGCAAGTGACCGTGCTCATCAAGCCTGATGGCACTGGATCGCTTCTCACGCTGATTCACGAGCAGTTCTTCGACGAGGCCGCGCGCGATCGCCATCGCGAAGGGTGGTCAAGCTGCCTGGACAAGCTCGAGCATTATCTCGCGTAACCAAGGAGGTCACCATGGCACAGGCCGCAGCCAAGAAGCGCAACGAAACCGCACAAGCCGCAATGCAAAGCTTCCACGGGAGCTTCTGCTGGAATGAATTGATGACGAAGGACATCGAGGGCGCGCAGCGCTTTTACCGCGACACGATTGGCTGGAGCTTCGCGCCGATGAAGATGGATTGGGGCACCTATTGGCTCGCCAAGTCGGGCGACAAGAATGTCGGCGGTATGTTCGAGCTTAAGAGCCCCGAATTCGATGGCGTGCCGAATAGCTGGATGTCCTATCTCGCCGTCGACGATGTCGATGCCCGCGTCGCCAAGGCCAAGAAGGCTGGCGGCAAACTCATGCGGCCGATCTTCGATGTGCCAGGTGTCGGGCGCATCGCCATCCTGATGCAGCCCGACGGGGCCGGCGTCGCGTGGATGACGCCGAAGCCAGCCTAATATCTCAACCCATCAACCAAGGATTTCAGTCATGCAATCGCATCGTATTGTCTCAGCCGATGAGTGGACGAAGGCGCGCAAGGCCTTTCTCGCCAAGGAAAAGGAATTCACCCAAGCGCGCGATCGCTTGAGCGCCGAACGGCGCGCCCTGCCCTGGGTCAAGGTCGACAAGGCATACGTGTTCGACACTCCGCAGGGGAAGAAGACGCTGGCCGAACTGTTCGACGGCAGAAGCCAGCTCATCGTCTATCACTTCATGCTCGGGCCAGGCTGGGAGGAAGGCTGTCAGAGCTGCTCCTATCTTGCCGATCATTTCGACGGCGCAACCATCCACCTCGCCCAGCGCGACGTAACGTTCCTCGCAGTTTCGCGCGCACCGCTCGCAAAGATCGAGGCGTTCAAGCGGCGCATGGGCTGGAAGTTTCCCTGGGTGTCGTCCTCCGGCAACGACTTCAACTTCGATTTTCACGTGTCCTTCAAGGAGGACGAGGTCGGCAAGAACGTCGAATACAATTACGAGCGGCAGGAGATCGACAGCGACGAGATGCCGGGCGCGAGCGTCTTCTACAAGGACGAGACCGGTGCCGTGTTCCACACTTACTCGGCCTATGCGCGCGGCCTCGACATTCTCGTCGGCGCCTACAACTTTCTCGACCTTACGCCCAAGGGCCGCGACGAGGATGCGCTTCCCTGGACCATGGCCTGGGTGCGCCATCACGACAAATACGAGGACTCAAAACACACTAGCACTTGCTGTGGTTCTGAAGCTTAGAACCTGCCAAGTTTGACGAGGCTAAGTGATGCAGCACGAAATCGTCTCACGTGAAGAATGGACCGCCGCACGGAAGGTTCACCTCATGAAGGAAAAGGAGCTCACTCGGCTCCGCGACAAACTAAGTGCGGAGCGGCGCGCCCTGCCCTGGGTCAAGATCGATAAGACCTACGTCTTCAATACGCCGAACGGCAAAAGGACACTTGCCGACCTCTTCGAGGGACGCAGCCAACTCATCGTCCAGCATTTCATGTTCGGCCCCGATTGGAACGCAGGTTGTTCCGGGTGTTCCTTCAGCGCCGACCACATCGAAGGTGCTCTGGGTCCATCTTGAGCACCGTGATGTCAGCTTCGTCAGGATCTCCCGCGCGCCGCTGGCCAAACTTGAAGCCTATCGAAAGCGGATGGGATGGCGCGGCAGGTGGGCGTCATCGTTTGACAGCGACTTCAACTATGACTTCCACGTGTCCTTCACACCGGAACAGGCAGCCCAGGGGAAGGTCTACTACAACTACGAAGTTCGCGATTTTCAATCTGAAGAGCTTTCGGGGCTTAGCGTCTTCTACAAGAACGCGAAAGGCGATGCCTTCCATACTTATTCGACTTTCGGGCGCGGTGATGAGCTCGTCGACACAAGCTACATGTTGCTCGACTTGACTCCACTGGGCCGCAACGAGACGGGCCCGAATTACAATCTCGCTGACTGGGTGCGACGGCACGACGAGTATGGCGGTTCGGCTGGCAGTGCCGCCTGACTAGTCAATAACGCAAGCTTCAAGAGGGTCACGGAAATGGCAATCCTCAAACAGAAAATCACGCCCTGTCTTTGGTTCGATACCGAGGCCGAGCAGGCGGCAAAATTCTATTGCTCGATCTTCGAGAACTCGAAGATCGAGCAGGTGAGCCGTTACGTCGACGCCGGCCAGGAGATCCACGGCAAGAAGGCGGGCTCTGTCATGGTCGTCGCCTTCCAGCTCGAAGGGCAGAAGTTCGTCGCGCTGAACGGCGGCCCTCAGTTCAAATTCGACGAAGCGATTTCCTTCCAGGTCTCCTGCGCCACGCAAAAAGAAATCGATTATTTCTGGAGCGAGCTGACGGCCGGCGGCGGCCAGGAAGGCCCCTGCGGTTGGCTTAAGGACAGATACGGCCTGTCGTGGCAGGTGGTGCCTACTCCCTTGATCGACATGATGCTCGACAAGGATGCGAGCAAAGTCGCGCGCGTCACCAACGCCCTCCTCAAGATGAAGAAGTTCGACCTCAAGGCGCTAGAGCGCGCCTATGACGGCAGACAGTAAGCGTAAGGAGCCCAACCATGAACGACATCAAAGCAAAGGCGAGCACGGCTCATGAGGACGATGCGTTCGTCATCAAACGTGTCGTCGATGCGCCGCGAAGCCGCGTGTGGAAGGCATGGACCGACGCGCGAGAGCTCAAGAAATGGTGGGGACCCAAGGACTTCGAGATCGTCTCGACCGAGGTCGATCTAAAGCCCGGCGGCATCTTCCATTATCACCTGCGCTCGCCCAGCGGCGAGGACGTGTGGGGCAAGTTCGTCTACCGGGAGATCGTCCCCGAAGAGCGCCTCGTGTTCATCACGTCGTTTTCCGACGAGACCGCGGGCGAGACCCGCCATCCCATGGCGCCCGATTGGCCGCTTCGGATGCATTCGACCGTGACCTTCACCGAGAAGGGCGGCAAGACCACCGTCACCGTTCGCTGGTTGCCTTACGAAGCGACCCAGAAGGAACGCGATGCCTTCGAGGCCGGCCGCGATTCGATGAAGGCCGGCTGGAGTGGAACCTTCGACCGGCTCGACGCCCGTCTCGGCAAGGCGTGAGGCTGTCGTCCCCATCGCGCACAAACGCAAAACCCCAAGGAGCGAAGCATGCAACTTAGTCCCTACCTCACCTTCAACGGCGATTGCGAGCAAGCCTTCAAGACCTACAACAAGATCCTCGGCGGCGAGATCGTCGCCATGATTCCGCACGAGGGAACGCCGGCCGAAGGCGGCGTGCCGCCGGAGTGGCGCAAGAAGATTATCCACGCGAGGCTCGTGGGCAACGGCATGGTGCTGATGGGGGGGATGCGCCGCCCGACCGCTACCAGCCGATGCAGGGCTTTTCGGTGACGCTGAACATCAAAGAGCCGGCCGAGGCTGAGCGCGTCTTCAATGCTCTCGCCAAAGATGGAGAGACACGCCTACCGCTCGGCGAGACCTTCTTCGCCACCAAGTTCGGCATGTGCACCGATAAATTCGGCACGCCATGGATGGTCGTTTGCGAGAAGTCGCAACAAGCTTAGCCGCGCGAACACATGAGGCATCTATGACCCTTAAACTCTACTTCCACCCCTTCTCGTCGTTCTGTCAGAAGGTTCTGATCGCTCTTTACGAAAACAACACGCCCTTCGAGCGCGAGTTGGTGGACCTCGGCAATCCCACTTCTGCCGCGGCCTTCAAGAGGGTGTGGCCGATCGGCAAGTTCCCCGTGCTGCGCGACGAGAGCAACGGCCAGACCTTGCCCGAGTCGAGCATCATCATCGAGTATTTGGCCGAGCATTATCCCGGCACGTCGGAGCTGGTGCCGAAAGATCGAGATCTCGCACGCGAGACGCGGCTAAGCGATCGCTTCTTCGACCTTTACGTGCACGTGCCAATGCAAAAGATCGTCGCCGACAGCTTCCGGCCCGAGGGAAAGCACGATCCCTACGGCGTCGAGCAGGCACGGAATCAGCTCAAGACCGCGCTCGGAATCCTCGAACGCAAACTGGCATCGAAGACGTGGGCCATGGGCAACCGCTTCACCATGGCCGACTGCGCCGCGGCGCCTGCGTTGTTCTATGCCAATCTCGCCGTGCCGTTCGACAAGGATTACCCGCAGGTTGGCGCCTATTTGCATCGCCTCATGCTACGGCCATCTTTCGCGCGCTGTATCGAGGAGGCCAAGCCCTATCGGCACTTCTTCCCAATC